>JAJZXK010000008.1:21376-56198 GCA_021806565.1 Bacillota bacterium
GTGGCCAACATGTCCGGACGGGGACGCCTGCCCGTATGGACCGCGGTCGGAGTCACGGCCGCCATGGCACTGGGCGGGGTCAGCTTTGCGGCATCCACTCCAGGGTCCGTCCCGGCGGCTCCCCACGGACCGGGCGGGCCCGGCCGCGGCGGCATGCAGGGGGTGATCACGGCGATCAACGGCGGGGTGCTGACGCTGCGGCGGCAGGGACCGGGCGGCAGCGGCACGCTGACGGTGGACACGAGCGGTTCGACCACCTTCCAAGAAGGCGGCCCGGGCGCCAAGTCCGGTACGCTGACGCTTTCGCAGTTGCGCGTCGGTGAGCGCATCGCGGTCCAGGGGACGCTCAGCGGCAGCACGGTGAGCGCCGCCACGGTCGCGGTACAGCCGGCGCCGCCGCTTTCTGGGGTGATTACGGCGATCAACGGCGGGGTGCTGACGCTGCAGCGGCAGGGACCGGGTGGGGGCGGTACGCTGACGGTGGACACCAGCGGCTCGACCACCTTCCAAGAAGGCGGCCCGGGTGCCACGTCCGGTACGCTGACGCTTTCGCAGTTGCGCGTCGGTGAGCGCATCGCGGTCCAGGGGACGCTCAGCGGCACGACCGTCACGGCCCGCACCGTACGCTTGCAGCCGGCCCCAGGCCGCGGCCCCGCCAAGGCCGGCCCGCACCCGGGCGGACCCGGGCGCGGCGGCCTGCAGGGCATGATCACGGCGATCAACGGCGGGGTGCTGACGCTGCGGCGGCAGGGACCGGGGCCGGGCGGCAGCGGCACGCTGACGGTGGACACGAGCGGTTCGACCACCTTCCAAGAAGGCGGCCCGGGCGTCAAGACCGGCACGCTGACGCTTTCGCAGTTGCGCGTCGGCGAGCGCATCGCGGTCCAGGGGACGCTCAGCGGCAGCACGGTGAGCGCCACCACGGTCGCGGTACAGCCTGCGCCGCCGCTTTCTGGGGTGATCACGGCGATCAACGGCGGGGTGCTGACGCTGCAGCGGCAGGGACCGGGCGGCAGCGGCACACTGACGGTGGATACGAGCGGCTCTACCAGCTTCCAAGAACGTGGCCCGGGCGCCAAGACCGGCACGCTGGCGCTTTCGCAGTTGCGCGTCGGTGAGCGGGTCGCGGTGCGGGGCGCCCGTAGCGGCAGCACGGTGAGCGCCACAGTGGTGGCCGTCCTGCCGGCCGGTCCTAAGCCCGGGCGCCCGCCGCTTTCGGGTGTCGGTCACTGAGGAAGGCACGGGTCTTTGGAGCGGCGGCATGCGACGGGGCGCAGCCTTTGGCGGCGCCCCGTTTGCAGGGAGTCGGGGGGGCGGTGGACGAAGTGGCCGGACGACATTGAATCAGGGAGTGGCAACCCCCCAATTCGCCACCCCTCGTCACGAATGCTGTCCAGTACCGGGACGGGGGAGGACAAGTGCGGCTGGACGGGCTCAAACGGACACCTCTGGTCGTGGCGGTGCTGGTGTTGGCCGTCAGCCTGCTGGCGCCCAGCGCCGGGGCGATGCCGGCCGACCCCGCCGCCAACATCCCGCCGGTGCCCAACTTCAACGGTGCGTGCAGCGAGACCGGTGGCGTCGTCACCTCCGGCTATTGCAGCTTCCAGGCGCAAAGCGGGCAGTGGGTGGTCGATACGCCGGGTCGCGAGGCGGCCGCCCTGCAGGCGATCAACCACGCGCGTGCGCAGGAGAATCTTCCGGCCCTGCGCCTGCCGTCGAATTGGGCGCAGCTTTCCTCCAACCGTCAGGAGTTCGTGCTGGTGAACCTTGAGCGGGTCGCGCGAGGCCTGCCTCCCCTGGTCGGCCTCGCCCCGGCGCTCGACGCCCTGGCGCTGCAGGGGGCGCGCAATCAGGCGGATCCCGTGGTGCCGCCACCCCTGAACCGCTATGCCAGTGGAACGAACTGGGCCGGGGATGAGCAGCCGGCCGTGGCGATGTACGGGTACATGTATCTGGACGGCTGGGGCGGCAGCCCGGCCAGCACCCCGAACCTCGATTGCCACGGCCCCGGTGACGGCGGGTGTTGGGGCCACCGCCACAACGTCCTGGGCGACTACGGGACCCACGGCCTGATGGGGGCGGCCGCCATCCCCGGCGGACCTTCGGGTACCGGCAGTTCGGCCCAGGTGTTCCTCAGCTATAACGGTCCTCCAATGCCCCTGTCATACACCTGGGCCCAGGCCCTTGCGGCGGGTGCCGCCGGTGGGAGCGGGCTTGACCCGGTGGCGGCGCCCGCCTTCTGGCCGTTCCAGGATATGGCGGCGACCGCCTGGGCGGCGGGTCCCGCCGCGGCTCTGGCCTCGGTCGGGGTCGTGCGGGGCGTGGGTCCGGGCAGCTTCGGGCCGCAGAGCCCGGTGACGCTCGAGCAGTTGGTGGTGCTCCTGGCGCGCGTCCTGGGCTGGCCCGCCGCAAACGGTCCGGTACCAGCCGGCACGGCGCCTTGGGCGGCCTCGGCGATGGCGGGCGCGGCCGCGCGCCAGCTGCTGCCGGCCGCCGTCGCTCCCGGGGCGCCTCTGGACCGCCTGGACGCCGCCCGGATCGTCACGTCCGCCCTGGGCCTGCCGCCGTCCAACGCGCCGCTTGCGTTCACCGACCTGGGCGGGTTGTCGCCGGGCGCGCTGGCGTCGCTGCGCACGGCCGTGGCGGACGGCCTGCTGCGCGGCACCGGGGGCGGCCAGTTGTCTCCCGGCACCGGCCTGGACCGGGCCCAGGCGGTCGTCCTGTTGCTGCGCGCCCTTTTGTGGCGGGCCCGGCACGGCCAGTCTTCGGTGGCCGGGCAACCACTGGTCGTCACGTCCCTATCCGGCGGCGCGCTGCTTTACCATCTGGGGCAGGTGCGCATGCTCTCCCCCGCGAGGAGGGCCGATCCGGTGGCCTTCTGGCGCCTGCAGCCCGGCGGCGTCCGTTCCGTGCTGGTGAACCTGCAGGGCAGTTGGTGGAACGGCAGCGGGACCGGACGCACGCTGCCGGTCCCGGCCTGGGCGGCGGGTGCCAGCGCCTACACCCATGAGGTGCTGCAACTGTGGCCAGCCGGTTCCCAGGGCGACGGTCCCGCCCAGTTCGCGCCGTTGGTGCGGGTGCTGCGCTTCCCCGCCGACGTCCAGGTGCTGTCGCCGGGCGGTACCGCCTGGCACGTCGTCGCCGCCACCGCCGCCGGCGGGGTGGTGCGCACCTCCGTGCTGGCCCTGCTGGGCTGACGCGCCGGGCGTCCGGACCGCCCGCCTCAGGGGATGCGGCCGTGCAGCGTGCGGACGGCCTCGATGACGGCCGGGCCCAGGATGACCAAAAAGAGCGCCGGCAGGATCAACATGATCATCGGGAAGGCCATCTTGATGGGCGCCTTCATCGCGGCCTCCTCGGCGCGCTGGCGCCGCTGTTCCCGCAGTGAGTCCGACTGCACCCGTAGCACGGTGCCGATGCGCACTCCGAGTTCTTCCGCCTGCAGCAGGGCGTGCACAAAGGCGCGCAACTCCGGCAGATTGCAGCGTTCGGCGGCGGACAGCATCGCCTGGCGGCGGGGGGTGCCCAACCGCTGGTCCCGCAGCACACGGCTGAACTCCTGACCGACCGGTCCCGAGAAGCGGTCGACGACGCGTTGCAGCGCTTGATCGAATCCGAGACCGGCCTCGACGCAGACGGTCAGGAGGTCCATCGCGTCCGGCAGATCGTCGCGAATGGCCGTCAGGCGCCGCCGCGCCCGGGTCCGCAGTAGGGTGGTCGGCAGATTCCAACCCAACACTAGGCACAGCGGGGCCAGCAGCGCCGCGTAGGGGGTCGCCCGCGACAGCAGCAGCGCATAGCCGCCCAACGCCAGGGCGGCCAGTGCCTGCGCGGCGACCCAGTCGGCCGGCCGGTCGGAGCGCGAGCCGGTCTGCTCCAGGCGCGAAGCCATCTCGGCCATCAGGCGGCGGGGGAGCAGCCGTCCCAGCAGTGCCCCGAAGGAGCGCAGCACCGGGCGCAACACCCGCTCGCCGAACGGCCGGTTGAGGGGTTCGGCGTCGTCGATGGAGGTCCGCGTCCCGGCCTGCATCGCCAGCCCGTGCAAGGTGCGCAGGCGGGGTGTGTAGAGGGCGCCCAGACCGGCGCGGGCGGCGAGGGCCACTGCCAGGGCGGCCAGGATGGCGATGGCGGCAGCCAGGATGGATCCCCCCTTCGTCGTGGCGTGCCGTGTGGCCCGCGCGGTTCAGTAGCGGATGGAGACGATGCGCCGGATGGCGAGCATGCCCAGGGCCTCCAACACGATGGCGGCGATGGCGACGATGTGGCCGAGGGGATCGTGTACCAGCACCCCTTCCACCTGCGGCGCGACGAGCGTGGTGAGTCCGAAGACGCCGATGGGCAGCAATCCCACCACCCACCCGGAGAGACGGCTCTGGGCGGTGACGACGCGCAGGTGGTTTTGGACCGCGACCCGGGCACGGATGGTCGCCGAGATCTTGTCGAGGATCTCGGCGAGGTTGCCCCCGACCTCCCGCTGCACCAACACGGCAGTGACCAGCAACTCCAGGTCGGGGTTGGCCGCGCGCTCCACCATCCGCGTCAGCGCCTCGGGAACCGGTATCCCGGCCCCAATCTCGCGCAGCAGGCGGCGGAGCTCGTCGCCCAGCGGGGCGGACGCCTGACCGGCCGCTCCGTGCAGGGCCTGAAGTAGGCTGTGGCCCGCGCGCAGGCCGTTGCCGAGCGTCATCAGCATGTCGCCCATCTGCAGCGAGATGCGGGCGGTGCGTTGCTGGCAGGTGCGGCGCACCATCAGCGGGGTGGCAAGCAGTCCGGCAGCGATGGCGAGAAGGCGCAGGAAGCCGGAAAGCGCGAACACCGTGCCGACCAGCCACCCGCCCACCAGACCGGCGGCGCACAGCGCGAGGAACTCCTCGGGCCGCAGGGGTAGGCCGCTGCCGCGCAGGCTGGCCACCGCGAACCGGCGCAGGGGCCCGAGCGACAGCGCGCGGCCCACGCCGCGCCCGGCCTGGCGCAGACGCTGCGTCGGCCGCGCGTTCGCCACCACCGGGCGGCCGACCTCGGATTCGGTCCCTCCGAGGCGGACGGCGCGCAGGGCCGTCAGGACCCGCAGCCGCTGGCCGGCAAGCGAACGGCCCACCGCGAGGCCGGCGGCGAAGACCGCGACGGCCGCGACGAAAGTGGCGATCACGCCGCCCACCTCACGACTCGGACCCGCCCGGCGACCAGAAGAGGTCGGTGGGCAGGCGCTGCCCCTGTGCCTCCAGGCGGGGGAGGAAGGACGGGACGACGCCGGTGCTGCGGAACCGCCCCTTCACCCGCTGGTGTTCCTCCATCCCCTGCTGTTCGAAGACGAAGATGTCCTGCAGACTGACCGTCTCACCCTCCATGCCCACCACCTCGGTGATGTGCGTGATGCGGCGGCTGCCATCGCGCAGGCGGCTCTGCTGCACGATCAGGTCCACGGCGGAGGCGATCTGCTCGCGGATGGCGCGGGAGGGCAGGTCGGCGCCCGCCATCAGCACCATGGTCTCCAGGCGGTAGAGGAGTTCGCGCGGTGAGTTGGCGTGCGCCGTCGTCAGCGAGCCATCGTGCCCGGTGTTCATCGCCTGCAGCATGTCCAGGGCCTCGCCGCCGCGCACCTCGCCGACCACGATGCGGTCGGGCCGCATGCGCAGGGCGTTGATCACCAGATCGCGGATGCTCACCCGGCCGCGGCCCTCCGCGTTGGCCGGCCGGCTCTCCAGGGAGACGACGTGCGGCTGCTGCAGCCGGAGTTCCGCCGCGTCTTCGATGGTGACGACCCGCTCGTCCTCCCCGATGAAGGAGGAGAGTACGTTCAGCGTGGTGGTCTTGCCGGACCCGGTGCCCCCGGAGACGACGACGTTCAGGCGGGCGGCCACGGACGCCCGCAGCAGCATGGCCATCTCGGGCACCAGGGTGCCGCGCGCGACCAGGTCGTCGATACCCAGCGGATTGCGGCTGAACTTGCGGATGGTCAGGGCGGCGCCGTGGACCGCCAGCGGGGGGATAACGGCGTTGACGCGGCTGCCGTCCGGCAGGCGGGCGTCGACCATGGGTGAACTCTCGTCGATCCGCCGGCCCAGGGGGGAGACGATCTTCTGGATCGTCTGCAGCAGGTGCTCCTGGTCGCGGAAAGCGGCGGGCGTACGCTGGAGGTGCCCCTGGCGCTCGATCCACACCTGTTCGGGACCGTTGACCATGATCTCGGAGACCTCGTCATCGTCCAAAAGGGGTTGCAGCGGCCCGTACCCGGAGATCTCGTGCACGCAGCGGCGCACGAGATCGTCGCGTTCGTGCCGAGAGAGCACTTGGCCTGTCTCGGCCAGCACTTCGTCCAGCGCGCGCCGGACCGATTCGAGCAGCGCCGCGGGTCCCTCATGGCCCACGTCGGCTTCAGCGTCGCCAGCGAGCTTGCGGATGACCTGCAGCACCAGGTCCCAGCGCACGGGCCGCTCCGCCGTCCTGGGCACAGGGGGCGCGGGCGGGGGCACCGGCCGGGCCGCGACCCGGGGCGGACCCGCCTCCGGCAGGTCCGGTGGCACCGCGGACGGCGCCGGCGGGGTTTCAGCCGGGACGGTGGCGGGCGGTGGAGCCGGAGGTAGGCCGATGGGTTGCAGACGCCTCAGGATGGACACTGAGTTTTATGCTCCTCCTTTCGAAGGTGACGGATGGGCGGCCGGCGTCCGGGGGCGCCGGAGCCCACCCGTCACCCGGGTTCAACTGCGTGCGCGGGCGGCGCGCAGCGGCGGGCGGTGGGCGGGACGGACCCGGCCGTGTCCTTCGGGTAGCAGCCGCCGCGCCATGGCCGTCACGGCCCGGCTGAGGCGGGCCGACGGGAAGAGCGTCACTGTCGGCATTCCCTGATTCCCCGAACGCGCGGCTGCCGCTTCGTCGGCCGGCAGTGCGGCCCAGATGGGGGTGCCGAGGGTGGCCTCGACATCGGCCCGGCGGACCCCGTGGCTGCGCGTAGCCCGGTTGAGTACGATGTGCGTCTTGGCCCGGCCGAGCTGCAGCATCTCCAGCACACCGACGGCGGCCCGCGTGTTGCGCAGCGCCGGCACTTCGGGGACGGTCACCAGCAGCACGTGGTCCGCCGATTCCAGCGCCGGGAAGGCCGTCTCCGGAAACCCGACCGGGGTATCGACCACGACCGCGTCAAAGGCCTCGCGCGCGGTCGCCACCACGGCCTGCACCTGTTCGGCGTGGACGAACTCGGCCATCTCGGGCCGCGGGGCCGCCGGCAGCACGTGGACCCCGCTGGCGTGGCGCACCATGAAGCTCTGCAGGAGGTCGCCGTCGAGGTTTTTCGTCTCTGCCAGCAACTCTCCGAAGGGGCGGGGCGGCGTGCCGCGCAGATGCACGACCGCGTTGCCCCAGGCGAAGTCCAGATCCAGGAGTGCGGTGCGCAACCCGCGGGCCGCGAATGCCGCCGCGAGGTTGACGGCAAGGGTGGTACGGCCCACACCGCCCTTGGTGCCGAAGACGGTGAATATCCGGTCCGGGCCGCCGCCGTTGGTCGCGCGGGCCGGCGCCGCGGCGGCTAGGCAGTCGGCGGCCTTGTAGATGCCCTCGGCGAGTTCGGGGAGTTCACAGGATTCCGGCAGGACGATCCGTACCCCCGCCAGGGCCGCGCGCGGATACAGTGCGGCAAGGTCATGATCCGCCCGCACCAGCAGCACGAAGATGGCGGACTGGCCGGCGCGCACCTGGGCACCGACGGCGTCCAGCGCGGTATCGGGGGCAGGGCCGCCATCGACCAGCACCACGGCCGCCGCCGGTCCGGCCCCGAGTTGGCCGAGGGGACCGCCACCCAAGACGACGATGTCCTCGATCGGGGCCAGCCGCCGGCGCAGCGCCTCGAGCCACGCCCCGTCGTCCGAGGCGATCCGCACCTGCACCCGTTCCATCGTGTCCCCCCCTTCCCTTCGCACTCGGGACGGCCCCGTCCGGACGGTTCACGCCCCCGGGATCCCGGAGCCATTCACTGGGGTGATGGCCACGTGGGTACGGTCGGTGACCGAACGGAGGGTCAGTTGGATGCTGCCGTGGCTGCTGGCGAAGGCCAAGCGCTCGGCCGCCAGTGGGGAGACCTCCAGCGTCACCGAGGTGTAGCTGGTCGGCTGCTTACCGGACTGCCCCACCAGGTGCTGTCCGACGGCCAGCACCTTCACATCCTGCTCCAGGGTGTCGACCACCGGCACTCCTGCGGACGTCGGCGGCCGGAAGACGACCAACACGTCGACGCGGTCACCGGGGCGGATCAACTCGGCCACGCCGCTCGCCAGGTTGACGGGCAGCGTCATGGCGCGCATCCCGGGCCGGATCGCGTAGCTGAGGGAACTCGGCGCGCTGGCGCGGGACAGGTCCTGGGGCAGGACCGGCTCGCCCTTGGCCAAAGGGGCCTGGGTGATGTCGCCGGCAAGCTTGGCCGCCGACGACAGTGCCCCGGACGGCCGAATCCCCGGCGTGTATTGGGCGACGGTCAGCATGCCGGCGGTCAGGGCGGTGTGCGCCGGGATGGCCTGGCGCGCCACCACGACCGGGACGGTGTGGGGCCGCAGCGCCCGGCGCGCCGCCGCCGTGAGATAGGCGTGGACGGCGAAGGCGGCCAGCACCGCCAGCAGCAGGGCGGCCAGGAGCAGCCTGCGGTTGAGACGTTCGATCGCGTCCAGGTTCGCTGTCCCTCCTCGCCCGCCGGCGTCGGCCGGGTTGCGCCCCGGTTCAGTTGGGCACCAGGCCGCCGCGGTGGAGCAGCCCGAAATACGCAGCGGAAGCATCCGCGGCGGGGTTGCCCACGCCGGGGAGGATGGCGGCCACGAAGCGGCCGTAGATGTTGCCGCCGCCCGGGGCTGGGCACTGCAGGCGCACCGCGACGAACCCCAGCACCGTGATCGATTTGTACCCTTCGCCGGGGTAGTGCGCGACGGGCATGACCACGTATGGGTTGGAGGCGTCGGCCTGGCACAGGGCGGCCAGGCCGGTGTCCGTTGGCCCGTCCATGTTGCCGGTCTTGGTGTAGACCTGGCTCCCGATGTTCAGGGGCGTGTCCACACCCTGGGCCAGTGCCCGTTCGTAGGCGGCCGCCCCGTGGCCGCCCAGCGACAGCGCGCCGCGGTTGCTGTGGCGCGCGTGCGTGCCCCACTTGATTTGCACCTCGGGGCACCCGTCCGACGTCCAGGCGCAGCCGCCGGAGGCGAAGGCCGCCGACACGGCGCTGTAGTCGGCCCAAAGCGGCGCCAGCCCCATCTGGTTGCCGCCAGATGGCACGCACTGGTTCGAACCGCCCTTTTCGATCTGGTCGCAGGTGGCGCGCTGGTTGTTGTCCTGGTGCTCGGTCTGGTCCTGTTGGTCCTTGGACTCTGTGCCTGTGTGTTCGGCTTCCGCCCGGTCGTGGTCGCTGTCGGCCGCTCCGTCGCCATCGGCGTCCCCGTCCTTGCCGGTGGCCGATGCCGCGGATGAAGTCGCCGACGACAGGGACGACGTCAGCGACGACAGCAGGGAACTGGAACTCGATGCACCGGAGGAACCGGACGCCGCAGCGCACGCCGCCACCGGGTAGCAGGCGGGGGCGGTGGGTGCCACGGCCCTGGACTCGGTTTGTACGGGGATGGTGTCGATGCCCAGGACGCGGGCGAACGTGGTCGGCACGGACGTCTTGGCCTGGACCGTCACCTCGGTGCGGGCCGCGTTGATCGTCACCGTCGCCCCGGGTGCCCCGTTGTCTTGCGCATAGGACTGCGCCGTGGCGAGCGCCGAGGTGCACTGCGGCGGCGGGCCCGACCCCCCGGAGGGCGCCAGGCACCACGCGCCGGCGAGGGCGGCGGCGTCGGTTGCGGACTGGAGACGGAATTGGGCGAGGTAGCCGCGGCCCACGTCCACCCCGAGCGCGGCCGCACCACACAGGGCCACGAGGGTCAGCGCCACGAACACCGTCGCCTGACCGCGTTCTCCTTCTCGGGACACCGTCCCCACCTCGATCGCCGAACGCAGACGTTTTCAGTCTTCTTCCAGGGACGTCATCGTGCTGGTGATGGGGAAGTGCTTGCCAAGCATGGGCCAGAACAACGGCACCACCACCGGGATGTCGTAAGTGACACCGACCGCCACGGCCTGGCCGGCCAGCGGCAGGGGGCTGGGGCAGTTCACGGAGATGTGTCCCAGCCCTGCCGCCGTCGCCGTCTGGCGGGCTGCGGTGGTCACCTGACCGCAGGTGCCGCCCAGGGAGGCCACACGGTCCCCCACATGGGCGGCGTCGACCACGGCCAAGTAGTTCTCAAGCACGATGCCGAACTGAATCGTCCCCAGGAGGATCAGGAGCAGGAGCGGCAGCAGCAGGGCGAACTCCACCAGGGATTGTCCGCCCTCTGCCGCCGCGGCGCGCTGGAACCGCTGGCGTCGCACATCCGATTCCGCCTCAGCAGCTCGTGGATGTTCCAGAGCTAGCATTGTTCAAGCATGTCGTCACGTGGCCGAACACGCCCTTGAGGCTGCCGGTCATGAGCAGGATCGCCCCGATCACCAGAATGGCCACCAGCGCGATGATCAGCGCGTACTCCGTGAGTCCTTGGCCGGACTCGTCGCGGCCGACGTTGGCGAGCCAGTTTTGCACAAACACCCAGGCTTGGATCATGGGAGTGACCATCCGACATTCCTCCTTGACCTGCCGGAACGGAACGCCCGGAACTTCGCGGCGGATGTGCGGGGTCCCCGGATCGAGGTGCCCTGGGTCCCGGGCGCAGCTCCCGGCCGGTGCCGGGGCCGTGGAACGGGAGACTACCTTCCCTCTCATATTATCGGCGGCTCGTGGGCGTTTGTTTAGGGGGCTCGCGTGGTGGTCCGCGCCCGCCGAAAAGAGGAGAGGAGGCTGGGGCCACCCGCCATTGTGCTACGGTGGCCGTCAGGGGAGGGACGCCGGTGGGGCGCGACCGATGCGGCTGGGTCTGGGCGGGTGTGGCCGCGCTCTGTCTGGCGTGGCCCGCGGTCGGCGCCGCCTCCGCGCCTTCCAGCGCGCCCGTGGCGGTGGCCCTGTGCATCGACGCCAGTGTCCCCATGGCCAAGGCCGACCCGCGGGGGACCAGGCTGTCCGACGCCCTGGCGGTCGCGCGGGTTTTGGGCGCCGGCGACCGCGTCGCGGTGGTGGCGTGTGCCGGGCGGGCGCGGCTGCTGCTTCCCCTGGCGCCCGGTGGCGGGTCGGCGGTGGGGCGTGCCATCGCAGCGGTCGGCGCCCGCGGTACGGTTGGCCTGCTGGCCGGCCTGAAGGATGCGGCCGCCCAACTGGCCTCGGATCCGCGCCCCGGGGACCGCCGCCTGCTGGTGTATCTGGGCGGGGGGATCCCGGACACAGCGGGCGGTGAGACCTCGGCGGCCCGCGCCGTCCTGGAGGCGGAGGCCAGGGCGGTCGCCGCACGCGGCTGGAAGCTGGACACCGTCGGCATCGGCGCCGGTGCCGACCAGGATCAACTGGTCAGGCTCGCCACGCTCGGGCACGGCCACTACATTCCGGCTCCGGCGGCCGGGGCCCTGGCGGGCGACCTGGGGCTGCCGGCGGCGCCCGCCCCCGTGAGCCTGCGGCTGCGGGCCGGGACGGTGTCCGGCCCGCTGCGACCGGGTGAGCCACAGGCGCTGCCGCTACGGGCGACGAGCACGGCCGGCCGGCCGGAGGTCCTGCGCCTGCAGGCGCAGGACCTGCCCGCGGGCTGGCGCCTGGCCTCGAACCTGACGGTGCCGCCAGGATCCACCACGCTACGCATACCCCTGACCCCCGCGGCGGTACCCGCCGCTACGCGGCTGACGCTTCGAGCGCAGGCCCCGCCAGGTGTGCTCCTGCACGGCGGCCTGCTCGTCTGGCGGGTGCGAATGGCCGCGCTCCCCGCCCAGAGCTCGCAGGCGGCTCCCAAAAGGGCCGAGGGGATGAGGCTCGAGCGGGCCGCCCTGGTGGTGGCGATGGCCGCCTCCGGGTTGCTGCTGCTTGCCGGCTTCGCCGGGTATGCCCTGCGGGTGGCACCCCGGCGGCGCCTGCGTGGCGGGCTGGACGTGACAGGTCCGGCGGGCGAGCCGCTCGGACGGTTGGTCCTGCCGCCGCGGCGAACGGTCGCGGTGGGCGGTGGGGAGCGGGGCGCCCTGAACCCGCCCGGTCTGCCGGGTGACGGCGTTGTCTTTCACCTGTATGCGGAAGTGGCGACGGCCGGCGGGCCATGGCGCTCAGGCATGTCCGCCTGGCGCGAGCCCCCGGAGGCGATCGTGTCGGCGGAGGCCGCGTGGCCCTACCATCTCTATCCCGGCCCTCTGCCCCAGCGGCGCATCGAGCTCTATGACGGCATGTCCTTCGGCGCGGCTGGGCTGACCTTCACGTATCGCCACACCAAGCGTGCCGCGGGCGAGGCGGTAGGGGAGGACCTGTTGCGCGACTTGCCTCCGGACTGAACGGATGGGGCGCATCCCTTGGCGGAGGGGGAGGGGTGATGCCGGTGGGGCCCGCGAGTGGCCGGACGGTGCTGGAGAACACGACGCGGGCCGTGGTGCTGGCGCAGCGGCTGGTGGTGGCGCGCGGCTTTTGGGCTCGCGGTATCGGCCTGCTGGGCCGGGCGTCGCTGGATCCGGGAGAAGGTCTGCTCTTGGCACCCTGCGGAAACATCCACATGCTGGGAATGCGTTTCGCCATCGACGCCCTGTTCCTGGACGGCCCTATCCGCGCGGAGTTGCGGGGACAGGGGCGCTGCCTTGCCGTCTGCCGCGGACTGGCCCCGGGTCGCGTCGGCCCGTTGGTCCGCGGAACACGTTGCGTGGTCGAACTCCCCGCCGGGGCGGCGGGGCCGACACAGCCGGGCGATGAGGTCCGCTGGCAACCGGCGGGCGGTTGACGCCCCCGCCGGTTGCCAGCCGGTTCAGACGGTGAACTCCTGCCGGCCGGTGACCGACAGGCTGCGCTGGCGTCCGGCCACCCGCATGATGAGGCGGATGGGCCGGTCGGCCGTTACCGTGATCTGCAGCGGGTCTCCGGGCGCGCTGCGCCCGATGGCCTCGACGTCTACGCGGGTGCGGCCGAAGAGGTAGCGCTCACAGGCAAGATAGCCGGTGTCGCGCACCTCCCAGGTCAGTTCGTGCAATGGGGCGTTCGCCCGCAGCCCGATGCCGTATTCCAGCAAGAGCAGGATCGGCCCGAGTCCGGACCAGCCGACGAAGTCCGGCCGGGCCGGTCGGCCGGGTGCGTCGGCTTCGGCGGCGTAGTTCTCCCAGATCGTTCCCGTCGCGGCGCAGACCTCGGCCACCGAGCGGATGTGCTCGAGGGCGATCGCGTGGGCCAGTTCCCCGTACCCGTACCGTTCCAGGCCGCGCGTCACCACCGGCACCAGGGGCGGCCAGACGGAACCCCGCCAGAAGCCGCCGCGCGGATCGTAGCCCGGCATCGAGGCGGCCAGGGACGGTGGGCGGTGGTGCCGCAGGAACGTCCGCGGATCCTGCAGGGCGGCCGCGAGGCGGTCTGCTTGGACGGGCGTGGCGACCCCCGCCAGCAGGGCCCAGAAGCCCGCGGCGGTCATGACGGGGCTGCGCTGTCCATCGGAGCGCAGGTCATAGAAGAAGCCGGTCTCCTCATCCCACAGCCGGCCGCGGACGGCGGCCGCGGTGTCCTCCGCCTCCTGGGCCAGGGCGGTACCGGCGCGGCGGATGGCGATGCCCTCGGCACGCCGTCCATCCGCCTCCGCCTCGCGGGCCGCCACCGGGGCCAGTTCGGCCAGGCACCGCGCCGACCATACCATCTGACAGCTGATGTCCACGCCGCATCCCAGTTGGGCGTTGCGCGGGGAGTTCTCCATGGCGGATCCGTCGGTCACGTAGAGCCCGCTCGTGTGGCGTAGGTGGGTCACCAGCGCTCGGTGGTGCGCCACAAGGGCCGCCCAGACCTCGTTGACCCGCGCGGCGTCGCCGGTGTGGCGGTAGGCTTCGCGTTCGGCCCAGGCGGCCAGCGGGGGGGCGAAGCCGTCCAGCGTGAGGACAGGGACCTCGGCCGGCCGGCCGAGGTCGGCGGCGCGGCCGGTCCGCCTGGAGAACAGCGGCAATGCCTCTCGATTCACCCACGGCTCATGGTCCTCGCCGCCAGGTTCCAGTTCGGCGCAGATCTCACCGTCGGGGTGCTGGGCGCGGTAGAAGTTGTCCAGGCTGCGCGCCGCCGGCAGCAGGTCGTGCGCGAGGTTGCAATAGAGGGAGGTGCAGGCCGTATCCCACAGCCGCAGACGTCCCTCCGTGCAGGTGTCGACGTAGTTGCCGACCAGGGTTCCGCCCTGCACCGGGCGGCGCGCATGCGCGAAGGCCAGTTCCCATGCCTTCCAGTAGGCGGGTTCCGCGCCTGGAAGGTCGGGCAGGGTCGGGACGGGCAGTTGCAGCCTGGCGGTCTGCCAATCCGGAAGCGGCCGGTCGCGGTAATCCCGTCGCGGGAAGTGGGCGCCACGATCGGCATCCTGCGATACGATCACGCCTGGACGACCCCCTCGGCAGCGTGCCTGGATCGGACGGATCCGCCCACCCCGGCATCATTCCCCGGTGGGGGACACGGGCGTGCCCAAGTCGTCCCCGGGCACGCCCGCCGGCCCCGGACCCCTCAGCCCTTGGCCTTGCTTTTGGCCGACGTGGTCGCGGTCGCCGATGAAGCCGGGTGCGGGAACTGGTTGATGAGGTTCTTCGAGATGGGGGCGCTCTTCCTCCTGGCCGCCGTCTCCAACGCGTCGACCTGTTGGGCGGCGGACTTCAGACCGGTGGTCAGGCTCATGCTGCGGCCCTGGATCTGCCCCATCATCGATCCGAGGATGGAGCCGGCCTGCTGGGTGGAATACTTGAAATCCTCGCCGGGGAAGGCGTGGTTGCTCAGGACATACTCGGAAAAGGCGGCGAGGTTCTTACCGCGTAGCGGCGGGGCCACGGCCTGCACCTGGGTGACCCACTGCTTCCACAGGGACTTGAGGGCGGGCGGGAACAGCGCCGCCTTCATCATGATCGTCTGATAGGCCGTGCCGGTGGTGATCTCGCGCAGCACCGCCCAGGCCGCGTCCTTCACCTTCGTATTGGAGGGGATCGACCAGAAGTCGGAGTTGGCGAAGGTCGCCGGTTGCACCGGCCAGCGCGGCATCTGGTAGATGTCCCAGTTCATGCCCTGCAGGATCGGTACCCAGTGCGGCAGCATCTGGATCCACATCACGGGGGCGACCGAGAGGCCTTGTGCGAACAGCTTCTGGGTGTTGGCCTGGCCGCCGCCGTTGTTGATCGCGTAACCGCGGTGCAGCAGGTCGAGGATCCAGCGCGCCGCGGCGATCGACTTGGTGGAATCGATGGCGCACTTGGCGGGATCGGTCGGGTCGACGATCGAGCCACCGAAGCCGTGGTAATAGAACGAGGAGAGTGGTCCACCGAAGATGCTGGTGCCGTAGCGCTTCTTGGAACCCTTGGTCTTGGTCACCGATGCGAACATCGCCGTCCAGTCCGTATAGGTCCAGGACGGGTTGGGATACTTCAAGCCCTGTGCGTCCAGGACCGCCTGGTTGACGAGCATCACGGTGGTGCCGACGTAGGCGGGGAGGGCGTAGATCTTGCCGCTCTGGGTGAACTTGGCCATCTGGCTGGTGGCGAAGAGGTTGGGGGAGATGTTGTCCTTGCGCATCAACGGGGTGAGATCCGCTACCAGACTGCCTTCGAGGTAGGGGGCGATGTTGTTGTCGGGGAAGACGTCCGGTGCGTCGCCGGCCAGGATGGCGCTGGTCGTGGTGGAGGTGTTGATCATCGGTCCGGCCGACTTGAGCTTGAGGCCGCGGTTCTTGGCCAGGAACGGTTCCATGGCGTGTTCCACCAGCGGGATGGCGGTCTTGGCGTTCAACGCCCAGTAGCTGCAGATGGGGTTCCAGACAACGACCGTTTGGTTTTGCGCCACCCGTGGTCCGGCGCCGGCGGAGCAGGCCGACAGCAGCGAGGCGCCGGCACCCGCACCGGCGGCGAGGGCGCCATAGCGCAGCAGGCTCCGCCGGGTGGCGCGCCCGGACCTTTGGTGTGTCGCGTCGTTGGTATCCGTGAGCAATGCGATCCCTCCAGGCGAAAGCTTGTTGCGGCGCCGTGCGGCCCGTTCGCAACGCGGTCCGAGGCCGTCAGTGGTATTTGGCCACGAAGCCGGACAGGGCCGCCGTGTTCACCGTGGCGAGCGATTTGGCCGTCGGGGCGCCCTTGGTGACCAGCCAGAACCGGTCGAAGTAGGTCGGGGCGTTGTATTGGATGCGGAAGTCTGTGCCGTTATTTTCCATGCCGGCGCCCTTGTCGCCCTTGGCGAAGTTGATGCCTGACATGGTGAACGAGGCGACGATCCAACGGTGCGTCCCGGTCGTGGCATAGACTTCGGGTACGTTGTCGTAGGCGCCGTGGTTCGGGCCGGCGGAGTTGGTGCCGCTGAACTGCGCGGTCAACCAGTCTCCCTTCGTCACCGAGGTCGTGCGGTGCGCGTCGTAGTATTCGGCGCAGAGTACGACGTTTTTCGTCCCGGCCGGCAGGGACTGTTGGGTGTTGAAATAGACGTAGCCACGGGAGGTCGGTGGCCAGAAGCCGGACGCCAGCAGGGCGTAATGACCGGCGCGGGCCTCGACTTGCCATGGGCCGTCTCCCTGCGGCGGCGCGACCAGCAACTGGCCTGCGGGTGCGACGACGTTGGCGGCCGGCGCGGGGAACGCGCTCAGCGTGGGCTGGGTCGGTTCGGTCGCGCAGGCGCGGCTGGCCCCAGGCGCCAGGGTGATCGGCTGCTGGTGGCCGAGGTGCAGAGCGCCGAGGTGCGTGGTCTTCGGCTTCGCGGCCTTCGCCGCGCTGGACGACTTGGCTTTGGGCGACTTGGCGGCGGACGATGCGCCCGGCGCCTGGCCGGCGCATCCGGCGGCGATCAGCAGGGACACGGTCAGGGCGGCCATCGCGGAAAGGCGGCCGGTTTGGGTCTGGGCAGGGATCTTCAAGGAACATCGCTCCCCCACTTGTCCCCGCGTCCCCCGGTGACCGGGGCGCGGAGCGTTACAACGGATCGAACTGGACCGACGCACATTCGGCAAAGTGCGACATGCTCCTGCCATGTCCGCGGTCCGGCCGGGGGCGGCCACCGCCCGCCAGCGGCCGCGGGCGCGGCGCGACAACGGTCGGACGCCCACAGTGTGACAGAACTTCCCAATGTGGTGGCGGGGTGCGCCGCGTAGTGCGCGGACACGGTTGCGCGACGGGCGGTCGTCAGAAGCGCACCGTCTTATCCCACACCGGCACGGCCCGCGTCGACATGCGCCGGATCTCCAGGTATGCGGCCTTGAGGAGCAGGGCCACCCAGAGTTGCGCGTACGTGAAATACATGACCGCGGCGATGATGGCGTTTCCGATGCCCAGAAGTCCATCCATCATCTGGGCGCTGAGTAGCTGGATCACGTAAAAGACGAACGACTCGAACCACAGGAGGGTGAGAGGCATGGTCATCGTGGCGTGGACATGTACCAGTTCACCGCCGAAAAACCAGATGTCCGAGACGATGAGGAATGCCACAAATATCACGTACACGGAGAGGATGTGTATCGTGTGCAGGAGCACCGACGGCCTGCGCCAGGAGGGTTCTCGGACGAGCTTGACGAGCAGGTAGATATTGCCCTGCATCCACCTGGTGCGTTGCCGCCACCACACGCGCAGGGTCTGGGGCTCCTGCTCCCATGTGCGCGCCTCGGGGACCACCGGCAGCTTTCCGCCCCGCACGGCGAGCGCGACGGTCAGTGCCGCGTCCTCCGCCAGTGCGTAGGGATCCCAGGCTCCGACTGCCTCCAGGGCATCCTTGGAAACGACCATGTTCGTGCCGGGCAGGGAGCCGAGATCCATGCCGGCCCACCGGCCCGCCTGCATGAGTAACTGGAAGACCGAGAACTCGATGGCGATCATGCGGGTCAGGACGTTTGTATACGCATTCAGCGTCTTGACATATCCCACGGCGCCGACCGCGCCAGGCGTGCCGACTGCGGCCTCCACCAGCATTTGCAGGGCGCCGGGCTCCGGCTGGTTGTCCGCGTCGTAGACGGCGATCCATTCGCCGCGCGTCTGGGTGAGGCCGTAGTTGAGCGCGCTGGCCTTTCCCTTTGGACTCCTCGGCGGCACGCTCACATGCCGGACGTGTCGATATGCTTCGCGGAACGCTTCCGCGATGGTGCCCGTCAGGTCGTTGGAGGCATCGTTGAGTACCAGGATCTCCAGTTTCCCCGGGTAGGTCAGTTTGACCATGGCGGCCAGGGTGGCGGCCAGTACCTTTTCTTCGTTATGCGCGGGGATGAGCACAGACACGGAGGGATACGACGCCAGGGGCCGGGGCGTGGTCCGGCGCGAGCGGAAGACGAGCCCGGACACGTTCAGGACGGCGTAGTAGATGTTGAGGATCCAAAACATCACCGCCATCACCGTCAGGCCGACGTCGACCGCGGCCGTCATCTCGCCACCGCCGGCCGGCCGGCCTGTTCCAGCACCTTCGTGATCGAGGCGCCCGGCGGCAGATCGTCGACCGTGACGCGCAGGTTGGTGTAGAACGCTTCCGTGCACGTCACCAGCAGCTGGATGTGGAAGCGTTCCTGGACGACGCGGACCCCCGCGGCGTCCGTATGCTGCAAGAGCACGGCCAGGGACGTCGGGCCCACCTGGCCGACCAGGTCGAAGTTCCTCCGTACGGACTGTGCCAGCGCGCCGCCCACCGACTCGACGAGTGCGACCGCGGCCGGGCCGTCGGGAACCTCGACGCCCAGGAGGAACCCCGACTCGTCGCGCCTGGCCATCGCGGTCAGCGTCCACTGCGCCTGGTAGACGAACTCGCTGCGCGTCAGAACCCCGCGCGCCCCGGTCGTCTTGCGCAGGGCGTCCACTTCGGCCGCCAGCCGGCTCGCCGCCGCCTGCATGTCCCTGAAGACCCAGACGGTCACCCACATGAGCCAGTTCACGCCGACAAACAGCCCGTGGATGGCGACCCAATGCCACTGCACTTGCGATGGGTCGCGCTGAACCCACGCGATGACCACAACGGCGAGCCCGGACAGCAGCACCTCGCAGACCATGAACGCAAAGCCCACCAGGCGCGGGGCGGCCACATAGATGCCCGCCGAAAGCGCCCACAGGCAGGCGGACACCAAAAAGGCCTCCCTGGTCACGGCCTGCGCGTAGAGCCAACCCATGAATACGGCGAGGATCATGAGCAGGGGCAGCGACGCCTCTCTTGCGGCACGGGTGATGAACGCCACGGGGCCGCGCCGGGCTCGCGCCTGGCGTGGCGCCTCCACGGGCGCGCCGGCCGTCTCGTGGTTTCCCGTTCCCTGCGCGTGTCCGGGCCTGGCGATCCCGGTCTCCGGGTGATCGGGGCGGCCGCGTCCGTGCCCGCCTCCTGGCGGTGCCGTGACCATGGGCATCACGCGACTCCCTTCGCGCGACGACTGCAGTGCTTCGACCGCGTATCCCGGCGATTTGCGCCTCCTTCCGTGATGGGACCGCCGGTTCGCGGCCCCCGGGTTCTGGTGGAGGCATGCTGCCGGTGGATGGGATGCCCGTCGGTGAGGCGGGGCGGTCTGTCCGGCAGGATCAGGGCGTCAGGGTGTGCTGGCGGTTTCGTCGGTGCACGCTGCGGGGGTGTCGCACCTCGCGTCGGGCGTCTCCGCCCGCACCCGCCGCGTAGCGAGGTGCACGACCAGAGCTTACCACAGCGGTGGCGGTGAGGATTCCGCCGCCAGCGCTGGAACCGCTCGGGCCGCTGCGGGGACAAGAACGGGGCGGGGACCCCCCAGAGGGGATCCCCGCCACCCACGCACGCGGAGCCGGTGATGGTCTCGGAGCTCAGCGGGACTGGTCGACGAGCAGCCAGTAGGTGGTGGCCGCCAGACCGTTGGCAGCGTTGGGGTTGGTGTAGGTGAAGGCGCTGACCGTGTCGCCGTTCACGAGGCTGCTGAAGCCGAGGCTGCCGCCGCCGTTGTGGAACGCGTTGCCGTTGGTCACCGCGACCGGCGCGCCGGTGTAGGTGTTCGTGGTCGTATCGAACGGCTGGATGACGGCACCGCTGCTACCCTCGGCGACGACCTTCCAGACATCGCCGCTCGGGGCCGTGTCCTGGTTCAGTTGGACGACGGTGGCCGTCGGCACGGTGTCGCCGATGGCGATGGCGGGCGAGTTGGTGTAGTTGTAGTTGTAGCCCGAGAAGGTGCCACCGGCCCAGGCGCCGTTCACGTTGAGCGTCTCGCTGCCGGAGGCCGTGGAGACGGTGATGGTGTCCTTGGTCGCCTGACCGACCATCGAGACCTGGCCGGTGCCGGTCACGAGGCCGACGGTGCCGACGAGGTTACCGGTCGGCAGGATGACCGCACGGGCGTTGCCGGACTTGCCCAGCAGGACCTGGACGTAGCTGTTGAGCTGCGCCGAGCCGTTGACCATGACGTTGGAGCTGTCGAAGTTGCCGTCGGTGTTGATGGTCACCGCGTTGCCGCTGGCCGGCTGCACGGTGAGGCCGGTGACGTTGCTGCCGCTGGTGGTGACCCCGGTCAGGGTGCCGGTGACGCTGTTTTCGTAGGCGGCGATCGCCGTCGCGTTGTTGTCACCCATCAGCGCCGAGCCTCCGAGGCCGTTGGGGTTGACGCCGTTGGTCGCCGAGCCGCCGACGACGTTGACGTAGACGACGTCGTTGTTCTGCAGGGCGGACAGCGAGCTGGCCGCGCCGTTGAGGGTGATGTTGGTGTAACCCTGGACGGTGATGACGTGGCTGCCGGACTCAGTCTGACCCTGGGCGTTGGGCATGTACTCCACGGTGACCGTGCCGCTGCCGCCCGAGTTCATCGAGCCGCAGGAGCTGGTGCAGGTGCCGGTCACGATGCCCGCGACGATCGTCGCGTGCGTGTCGTAAACCGCCGTGGCTTGGCTGCTGCCGTTGAGCACGTACGAGATGCTGTCACCGGGCGCGAGGTAGGTCGCCGCGGGGACGCTGGCGGCGCCGTCGGTGGACGGACCCGTCGCCGGTGCGTTGACGTAGTAATTGGTGCTGGGGGTGTATGCCGTGTCGGTGACGGTCTGCGCCACATGAACGTTGGTGCCGTTGCTGAGCACCAGGGCCGAGTAGCCCGGGCCGGTGGTCAGGAACTTGGCAGAGTAGGTCGCGCCGTTGACGGTCACGGCCTCAGCCGACCAGCTGTTGGGAAGGCTGGTGACGAGCGAGCCGCTGTTGGTGGTCGTCGAGGCGCCGGGGGCGAGAGCGATGTACGAGACGTTACCGCTGGGGTCCACGAGGGCGCTGACGTTCAGCCCGACCAGGTTGGCCAGGCTGGAGATGCCCGAGAGCTGGTAGGTGGTCTCCCAGTTCTTGGTGCCCATGCTGCTGATGGTGACGTTGCTTTCGCTGACGCCGGTGACCACGCCGTTGAAGGCCTGGTAGCCGGCGATCTGGCCCTTGGTCCAGAGCGCGCCCGGCGTGGTGCCGTTGTTGCAGCTGGAGCTGACGCACCAGGTCGTGGAGTTGTTCACGGTGACCGGCACGGCGACGGGTACCTGGGTGGCGCTGTTGAAACCCATCTGGGCGACCTGGGCGCGGGTGGCCGGCAGGTTGGCGATGAAGCTCTTGACGCCGTTGTTGACGCCGAGGGAGAAGGACGCCGCCACGTAGTTGCCGGGCCAGGTACCGGTGACGACGCCGGTCTGGTTGTCGCCGATGGCGCGGATCAGCATCGCCGCCACTTGGACGTCGCTGACCGGCTGGTTCGGGTGGAACTTCCCACTGGGGAATCCTTGAATGATGCCCATGTCCTGCGCGACGTTCACGTAACCCCATGCCCAGCTGGGAATCTTGGCCGCGTCGACGAAGCCGGGAGTCTCCTGCGCCAGCGCGGCGGCGATGTTGCCCTTGCCGGCGAGGTTGACCACGATCTTCGCCATCTCGGCCCGGGTCACCGGGGCGCTCGGGTCGAAGAGGCCGCCCCCGACGCCGTTGACGACGCCGGCGGTGGCGAGAAAACTGATCGCCGAGGCGTGGCTGCTGCCCGAGATGTCGGAGAAGGGGGCACTGCCCGCGCTGGCGGCGTTCGCCGTCGCACCGGCGGCGACGGAGCCGAGTACCATCGCGGCCGTACACAGGCCGACGAGGTACTGCTTGGCGCTCCGCATGCACGAACCTCCTTAATGCTACGAATACAGGCATTCGTTCCAGGTACAGGCGTTCACGACAATGGGTCCATGAGACCGCTTACCCCAGCGCGCTCGCCCCCTCCCGTTGACACGGTTCGTCCCTGGAACGCGCTGCCAACCCTGCGCGCATTCGCCAGGGCTGATCCAGGGCGATTGTGGGGTGGTGGGGGATGGCGGGTCAACGGCTCGGGGCCATCCGTAACCGACCCGTTAACGAGCGGGGCCGGGGTGGGTGTCGCCAGGGCGGCCCTCGGGCCCGCGGTGCCGGTCCGGGGTGGATGAGGCGGATAGCGGAAAGCGCAAGGCCGATAAGGGGAAAAGGGAGGGGCGGGAACCTTGCGGCTCCCGCCCCTCGTCGGGTCACGCGTCACGGATCACGAAGCGCGGCCTACTGCGACTGGTCGATGAGCACCCAGTAGGTGGTGTTGGCCGACAGGCCGGCCGGCGGCGTGCTGGTCGTGGTGTAGGAGTAGGCGCTGACCACGTTGCCGTTGGCCAAGCTGCCGAAGCCGAGGCTGGCACCGGAGTTGTGGAACGCGTTGCCGTTGGTGATGGCGGTCTGCGTGCCGTTGATGAACTGGCCGGTGGTGGTGTCATACACCTGGATGACCGCACCGGTCGAGCCCGCGGACACGACCTGCCACTCCACGGTGTCGGAGCCCTGAGCCGGAGGCGCAATCTGGGTCATGGGCTCGATCGCCGAGGTGACGACGCCGTTGGTCGCCGACGGGGCGCCGAGCACTGCGGCAACCGTCGACGGGTAGCTGTAGGTGCCGGAGGTGAAGGAGCTACCACTCCAGGCGTGGGCGACGTTCAGGGTCTGCGAGCCGGACGAGGTGCTGACCGTGACGGTGTAGGTCGTGCCGGAGGTCGTCACGCTCTGGCCCGCGCCGGTCACGAGGGCAACCGCGCCCTGCAGGGTGCTGGTCGGGGTCACGACCGCGGCCGCGTCCCCGGACTTGTCCAGCAGGACCTGGACGTAGCTGCCGACGTTCGGCACGCCGTTGGTCATGACGGAGTTCGAGTTGAAGGTGGAGTCGGTGGTGATCGTCTGGGCCGAACCGCTGGACGGTTGGACCGAGATGCTGGTGACGCTGCCGTTGCTGGTCGTCACGCCCTCGAGGGTCCCGGTGGCGGTGTTGCGGTAGGCCGCGATAGCCGCCGCGTTGCCGTCGCCCATCGAGCCCTGGCTGCTGGTGCCGTTCACCGCAGCGCCGTTGGTCTGGTCGCCGCCGACGATGTTGACGTAGACGACGTCATTGGCCTGCAGCGCGGACAGCGAGCTGGACGAGCCGTTCAGGGAGACCGAGGTGTAGGGCTGGACCGCGACGGTCTCGGTGCCCTGGGCGTGCGTGCTCGGGTTCGTGTAGTTGATGGTCACGGTGCCGGAGTTGCTGGTGATGTTGCTGTTGGGGTTGGTGCAGCTGCTGGTGCAGGTGCTGGTCACGACACCGGCCTCGATGGTGTTGTGGGTGTCGTAGACTGCGGTGGCCTGCTTGCTGCTGTTCAGGACGTAGCTGACCGAGTCACCGGACTGCAGGTAGGTCGCGTCGGGGACCAGCGCGTTGGCCTGGCCCGCCGAGTTGACATCGGCCTGCGGACCGGTGGACGGGGCGTTGACGTAGTACTGGGTCGTGGCCGAGGTGCTGGTCGAGGTGCCGTAGGTGCTGGAGTAGGTGGCCAGCGTCACGTTGGTGCCGCTGGAAAGGGCCAGAGTCGGCGTGCCGCTGGCGCTGATGAGGAACGGCACGTTGACACCGTTGACGGTGTAGTTGGAGGCGCCGCTCGGCAGGCTGGTCGCCAGGGTGCCGGACTGCGCGGTCGCGCCGGCGGCGACATTGACGAAGTCAACGTGGCCGTTGGGGTTGACCATCGCGGTCACGTTGAGGCCGACCAGGTTCGACAGGTTGCTGGCGCCATACAGCTGGTAGCTGGAGGCCCAGTCCTTGGTGCCGAAGCTGCTGGAGTTCAGCGTCAGGCCGGTGCTGCTCGTGCCCGTGACGGTACCCGTGTACACCTGGTAGCCGTTGACGGAGCCCTTGGTGTACAGGGCGCCCGGGGTCACACCGCTGACGTTGTTGATCGTGCAGTTCTGGGCGCACCAGGTGGTGGTGCCGTTGACCGTGACCGGAACGGCCACGGGAGCATTGATGGCCGCGTTGTACGCCATCTGGGCCGTGTCCGCACGGGTGGACGGCAGGTTGGCGACGAAGTTGACGTTGCTCGTCAGACCGAGCTGGAACGCGGCCGCGACGTAGTTGCCGGGCCAGGTGCCCTGGACCACGCCGGTCTGGTTGTCACCGATGGCCCGCAGCAGCATCGCCGCCGCCTGAACATCGGTCACCGGCCGGTTCGGGTGGAACTTGCCGCTCGGATACCCCTGGATGATCCCCATGTCCTGAGCCACATTGACGTAGCCCCACGCCCAGCTCTGGATGTTGGCCGCGTCCACGAAGCCGGGGGTCTCCTGGGCGAGCGCCGAGGCAATGTTGTTCTTGCCCACCAGGTTCACCACGATCTTGGCGAACTCGGCGCGCGTCACCGGGGCGCTCGGGTCGTAGAGACCGCCGCCCACCCCGTTGACAATACCGGCCGAGGCCAGGAACGAGATCGCCGGCGCCTGCGTCAGGCCGGAGATGTCCGAAAACGGGCTACTGCCCTGGCTCGCGGCGCTGGCGCTGGCTCCGCCCGCCGCCACGGTCGCAAGGACCATCGCAGCAGACGTCAAGCCGACGAGGTAGCGCTTGGCACTGTGCATGAACGAACCTCCCTTTACGTTGAAATGGTCGGATGCTGGGGCCTGGACCCGCGTCCGTCCCCGGGCCGCTCCCTTCCCTCCCTCCGCCTGGAAGTCGCCGGATGGCCTGCTAGGCGCAGGAGACGGATCCAGCATGCCGATTCTGGGTCCACGCGCCCGGGGCCGTCAACGGTCATGAGGGATCTGTAATCGTCGCGCAACAAATGTGAAGTCCACGTGACTGGGCGGTGCTCAGGCTGAACGGCACGCACGCCAACGGCCACAACAGGTTTAGCGGGAAGGCTGTGTGGCGCCTGTGAGGCCCCTGATCAGGGCGGTGCCTGGCAGGGCTTGGTGGTAGCGGCCAGAGGCCGCCAGCCACCGCCGTTTCGCAATTGGGCGTGGGCCAAATTTCGTGAGATTCGGAGATGTCGCTGTGTGATTGGCAGGAGAAATCGTGGTTTTTGGACCCGCGGCTCGCCGGGGATCACGGCGCATCCAAGCCCGGCAGGGGCTCGCCGGGTTTCGTGGAAGCTCGGCCCGTCAGAGGAGGTTCTCGGTCGCCGAAGGGGGTTGCCAACTGACGGGTCGGGCGCGGTTCTGTACGCGCGGGTGTCCTGCGCCGACCAGAAGGCATGCCTGGACCGTCAGGTGACCCGGCTGGCCGCGTTTGCCGCCGAGAACGGTCTGCGGGACGCTGAGGTGGTGGCCCAGGTGGGCAGCGGTCTAAACGGGCACCGCGAGGGGCGGCTTTCTTCCGCTGGCAAGGCGCGGACTTCATGCACAAGGCCGCGACGGAACTGGCGAAAACCAAGTCGGTCGTCGTGGTCGAGAACCTGTCCGGGCGCGGCATGATTCGCAACCACTCATTGGCGCGGTCCATAGCGGACTCCGGGTGGGGTTCCGGCGGAAGCTGGAGTACAAGACCACTATGGTACGGATGCCGGCTCGTGGTCGGCCCACGCTTGTACCCGTCCACGAAGATGTGGTCGGTCTGCTGCGCCGTCAAGGGCGCGATGCCGCTGTCGGAGCGTGTTTTCCGGCGCGAGGCGTGCGGGCTGGAGGTCGACTGGGACCTGAATGCGGCGCGAAACGCCGCCGTCGCCGGGAGTTCCTGGAGACGCACGACGGCTGTGGAGCGGAAGGCTCTGGCCAGGAGAACGGTCTCGCGAAACCAGCCGCAACGAAGCAGGAATCTTCAAGCAGGAAACCGACCGCGCAAGCGGCCGGGCACAAAAGGCCATGAGGAGAGGAACGGCGCGGATGCGACTCCTTCTGCACGGTGCCACCCTGGGAGGCGCACCGGACCTGACGGACCTGATCGAGGCCGCCACCGGAGGGTTCGCGGGGGTGGAGGCGCCGTGGGCGGACATTCAGACCGCCTGCCGCCGCGGTGCGGCCGGTTTCGCGCGGCGGATGGCCCGCATGGAACTGTGCGTGGCCACCATTTCGGATGGCGCGCCCGCCGGGATGCACCGCGCCGCCCGGGACGGCCGGTCGGATACGTCCTCCAAGTCCGCCGACCGCATGCAGACGGCTGAAGACGATGCCGGGCGAGCCGCCGCGGCCGAGGCCGAGATGGAAGCGGAGGCGCGCTTGCTGCGCGGGCTGGCCGCGTTCGGTGTCGGTGTTCCGCTTTGGTTGGTGCGCATCGCCGCCCGTGCGGCCAAAGACGTCGAGGTGCGCGAGCGGCTGGCGCGTGCCGGCCAGATCGCGGCAGCCTGTGGGCTGCGCCTGACCCTCGACGTCGTGGCCGGTGATGGCTCGGCCGCACCTCCCGGTGTGTCCGAGTCGCTGGCCGCGGTCGTCGGTGGTTCCACGATCGGTCTGGTGGCCGATAGCCTGGCGGGACCGCTGTCGGGTCCATTTGCCGCGTATGCGCGGTTGCGCCAGGATCCAGAGGGCGGCGACGGGGCGGCCGTGGCATGGGCGGCCTCGCTCTATCAGGGGGGGTACCGCGGTTACGTCGCCGTCGTCTCACCGCCGCGGGTGCGCGGTGAGGACCGCCTGGCCGCCGCGGCGCGCGGGCTTCGCTTCGCGCGGGAGGTGCTGCGGCGGGCCGGAATCTGAAGCGGGCGTCCGGGGAGGGCTGGTCGTGGCGGGGTGTCGGGAGTTTGGCGGGGTGCGGATCGGGCTGCTCGGGGCGGGTTTTGTGGCGGGGGTGCATGCCGAAGCGCTGCGCGAGGTGCACGGGGCGCACGTCACCGCGGTGTTCTCGCGCAATGCCGCGCGGGCGCAGGCCTTCGCGGCGGCGCACGGGGTGCCCCGCTGGAGCGACGACTGGAAGGCGGTGGCGACCGGGTCCGATGTGGACCTGGTGCTGGTGCTGCTGCCGAACTTCATGCACGCCGAGGCGACGCTTGCGGCCGCGGGTGCCGGCAAGCACGTGCTGGTCGAAAAGCCGCTCTGCCTGACGCTGGCCGAGGCGGATGCGATGATCGACGCCTGCCGCCGCGCCGGGGTGATGCTCGGCTACGCGGAGCAGTTGTGCTTCACTCCGAAGTATGAGCGGGTGCGTCAACTGGCGGCCGCGGGGGCCTTCGGCCGCCTGCATTTCCTGCGCCAGTCCGAGAAGCACTCCGGCCCGCACACCGACTGGTTTTGGGATGTCACGCGCTCTGGCGGCGGGGTACTGATGGACATGGGCTGCCATGCCTTCGGATGGTTTCGGTGGGTGCTGGGACCGACCTGGCGGCCGGTCGAGGTGACCTGCCGCTGCGAGACCGCCGTCCACAGCGGGCGTACGGCGGGCGAGGATCAGAGCATCGCCGCGGTGGTGTTCGAAAACGACCAGGGCTGGCGTGTCACCGCGCTGGCCGAGAACGCGTGGACCCGGCTGGGGGGCATGGACGACCGCATCGAGGTGGCGGGTACGCGCGGGGGCGCGAGCGCCGACCTCTTTCAGGGCGGCAGCGCCCAGATATACAGTGAGGATGGATACGAGTACGCCCTGGAGAAGGCCGGAGGTACGCGCGGTTGGTCGTTCGCGCTGGCCGAGGAGGTGCATCAGCAGGGCTATCCGCACGAACTGCAGCACTTCATAGACTGTGTCCGCGAGGGCCGGCCGCCCTGCGTCGGGGGCGAAGACGGCCGGGCGGTGCTGGAGTTGACGCTGGCGGCGTATGCCTCCGCCGGGCGGGGGGCGACGGTGCACCTCCCGTACACTCCGCCCGAGGGCACGCGCGTTCCGGTCGAACTGTGGCGGAACCCGCGTCCTTAGGCCTTGGGGCGGCCGGGTTCATCGTTTGCTTATGTGATGTTCGCGTTGACGCCCCGTGGTCTGGGGTAGTCTTGGGGAAGACTTCTTCAGTGGGTGGCCGTGGCGGCGCCTGGTCCGTCGAGGGAGGGTCGGCATGCGCTGGGAGCGCGTCTTGGCCGCAGTGCGCCAGCGCCGTCTGGACGGGGCCGTGATCACCGGTGTGACCGAAGACAGCCGGCGCGTGCGGCCGGGGATGATCTTTGTCGCCCGCCGTGGGTTTCATGTGGATGGGCATGACCTGCTGGCGCAGGCGCGCGAGGCCGGGGCCACCCTGACCGTCGGGGACCGTCTGCTTGGACCCGGGCTGCCGGATGTGGTGGTCCCCTGTTCCGACCACGCGCTGGCGGATCTGGTGTCCGCCTGGCACGGCGATCCCGGCCGGCACTTGGTCATGGCCGGGGTGACGGGTACCAATGGCAAGACCACGACCACGCACCTGCTGGCATCCATCTTGCGCGCCGCCGGTTTCGCGGTGGGCTCGGTCGGCAGCGTCGGCTACAGCTTCGCCTCGGAGCGCCTGCCGGCCGAGCACACCACCCCGCCGCCGGAGGTGCTCTATGAACTGCTCGCCCGCTGGCGGGCCGCCGGGGCGACCCATGCCGCGGTGGAGGTCTCGGCGCAGGCGCTCAGCCAGGGACGGGTGGCCGCCTGTCGATTCAGCGTGGCCGCGTTGACCGGGTTCAGCCGCGATCATGGCGAGTACTATGCCGACGCGACCGCCTACCTGCAGGCGAAGCTGTCCCTGTTCCGAGCCTTGCCGTCCCACGGCGTCGCCGTGCTCCCCGCGGCGGACCCGCATCTGGCGGCGTTCCAGGCCGCGGCCGCCGGGCGCCGTTCGGTCCTGTACGGTCCGGATGGCGAGGTGCGGGTCCTGGACATGCATCCGGCCGGCGCCGCCGGTACCAGCCTCAGGCTGCGGCTGGGCGCGCAGGGGGCGCGCCAGCTACGGCTGCCGCTGCCGGGGTGGCACAATGTCCACAACGCCCTTTGCGCTGCGGCCGCGGCGCTGGTCCTCGGCGTCCAGGCGGACGCGATCGCCGCCGGTCTGGAGGCGACCCCGCCCGTACCGGGGCGCGGCACGTTGCTGCGGGACACGGCGGGGCGCTTGGTGCTCATCGATTACGCCCACAACCCCGAGGCCTTGCGGGCCGTCCTGCGGCTGGCGCGCGAACTCGCTCCGGGACGGGTGCATGCGGTGCTGGGGCCGCGCGGGCAGCGCGACCGCGGCAAGCGGCCGTTGATGGGGGCGGTGCTCGCGGCTCTGGCGGACACGGCCACCATCACCTGCGACCGGCCCGCGGGCGAGGATCCCCGCCAGGCGGCGCAGAGCATGGTGCAGGCCGCCCGCGACTGTGGTCTGCACGTCCGCTTCCTGCCCGACCGCGCTGCGGCCCTGTCCGCCGCCACCGCAGCGCTGGAGCCGGGCGACTGCCTGGTGGTGACGGGAAAGGGCATGGAACCGTGGCTGGGGGACGGATCCTTCGATGGCACCACCGACATGGACGTGTTGACCAGACACCTTCCGGGGCTGGCGCCGGCACCGGCGACGATCGAGGATGCCCGGCACGGCGGCGCCTGGTGGCGGGAGGGGCGTCAGGCCGGCCCGATCCAGCGGACCGCCACCGGGCTGTAGCCGGAGGCCGCGTGGGCGAGCGTGACCGCAAAGCGCTGGTGGCCCAGTTCGGCGCGCCACACCCGATTCGCGCCGCTCCAAGTGGCGCCTTTCAATCCGAGCCGTGCCGCGCAGGCCTGAATGACCGCCGCGCCGGTCGGGCGGGGGGCGCAACTGCCCGCGACGACACTTCCGAGCCCCACGCCGTCGGCAGCCCCGACGACATGCAGGTGGAAAACGGCCCGCGTGCTGCTCTGGGGCATGGCCACCGCAAGACTGGACGTCGAACCCGCGTCGTGGACGCCGCCACGGGCGAGCACCACCTGAATATCCATGGTCCCCCCCGGAAGGGCGCGGCTCGAAAGAGGAAGCAGCCGTACAGGCCAGGGTTGGGGCCCGGTGGTCAGCAGGGCCCACGGATCCCTGCCCAACTTGACCAGCCCCATGCTGGGCCGGTGCGCGTGCGCGCCCACCCATGCCTTGACGGTCTGCGGAAGCGCGGTCCACGCCACCCGGCTGAAAAGGGGGCCGGATTGGGCCCGTACCGCTTCGTTGGCGATGACGGGTGCCGCAGGTGCCGCGCCGGACCGGCCACGCACCGTGGCGATCGTCATGAGGGCGGCGCCGACGGCCATGGCGCCGACCGCGAGCGGCCAAAGGCGCGGCGGGCGGAGCGCGGAGCGCGCTTTGGGCTGTTGCCGGACTTGACGCATAGTTGCAACGTTCGCGATCCGTGCGCGTCAAGCCTGCCACGGACGACCGGTCACTTGTCGGTAGCGTGAAACCCGCCACCCTGGAAAGGGGCGTGATGCGCCACCCGACGGCTTGAGCTGGAGCGAAGTGGCACATGGGCGTCTTACTTGGGGCCGACATCGAATCGCCAGCCGGACCGTGAGACTTGGCATCCATAACAAATGTCGGGGGGGCGATGGTTTCTCTCGTGTGGTTACCGCAGGTGGTGTCGGGTTCCAGGCGGGCGGAGATCCTGGATGGTGGCGCGAATCAGCGTCGACGGCTGACCCAGGCGGGATGGCGGGGTGATCAGACCCTGGCTCACCGAGTTGCTGCCCGCAGTCCGGGACGTGCGACCGTTCAGCACAGAGTTGGGAGAAGTGATGTTCGGCGTTGAAGAGGTGACGGGCGCCCATGTTTCGGCGCGCTCGCTCTCAGACGGCACTTTGCGCTTTGTGGCCTTGGCCACGGCCCTCCTGTCTCCCACGCGGGCGGAACTGCTTCTTATAGATGAGGTCGAGAACGGCCTCCATCCGTCGCGGCTACGACTGGTGGTCGAGATGCCCTTGGCGGCGGCCGAGGCGCATGGGCAAGTGATCGTGACCACACATTCGCCCGCAATGCTGGCGTACTGGCCACAGGATCGTCATGAAGACATTCTCGTGGTGAGTCGAGATGAAGACGACAGGGGTACCACGGTGGTGGCGTTGCCGGAGGTGCCTGGGTACGTGCAGGCGATCTCCACGCAGTCTTTGGGTGAGTTGCAACTGGAAGGCTGGATGGCTCCGTGAGCTTTCGCGCGATGATCATACTGGAGGATCCTCGGTATGATCGATACATCGTCGAGCCTGTGGTCGGTGCGGTGATTCAGGGGCTCGTGCGAAACGCGCAAGATAGAGTGGTCTTGGATCCCTGAATCCAAGGCGTGGACGACGCGATCCGGAAGACTCCTGATATTGTTGCCCGGTATCCCCAATACGATGTATTCATCCTGGTGGTGGATCGAGACGGCAGTGACACGAGGGGCCAACGCTTGGAGGCCCTCAAGGCACGACTTGCGTCATCGCATCCGCCTCTTGTCTATTGTCTCGCGGAGCAAGAGATGGAAAAACGTGGCTGCTGGCAGTGCAGTGGACCGCCTGCCGGACCGCATTTCCGAAGTGGCGTTGGGCGGAGGTCCGTGCCGCCGCTGACGTCAAGGAGCAGTATCTTGATCCCTTTTTTTCTTTGCACCGTGATCTCCGGCTACGGAGCAGGGCCGGGCTGCATTGATTGATGGAACGGCTTTCGCTTGACGCTCTCTTGACCAAGTGTTCCGAGCTTCAGGAACTCCGTCGGCAACTGACCGAGGCCTTGCGGACGTGATCGGGCCGTGGTGTCTTGATGGAACTGCATCTCGCCAGGGATCCAATGGTGCTATCCACCACGTCTGCGTTCGCGCCACAAACCGGGCCGGTGGGGTGTGACCCCGGACATCAGGGGAATTGGTTTACGCCCCGGGCGGCGCTCCCCAGGTGGTCAGCAGCCAGGAACGGGCAGCCGGGGCGTCCACATCGAGGCAGCATTGGATGGTGCGCCGTCCGGCGAGCAGATCTGGGCGCGCCAGCACGCGGCGATCGGCGACCAGCATGCCGCGCGTCAGCGCGCCGGCCGTCTCGACCGCCGCGGGCAGTTGGGCCGCGCGTACCAGGGACGGGTTCAGGGCCACCGCGACGGCCAGGGGATCGTGCATCGGGGCGCGGCCGTCGCCGTCCTGGCGGCGGTAGGCTGCGGCGTAGGCGCGCAGGGCCGTGGCGCAAAAGAGGGGGACGGCGCGGCCGGGGCCGGTCGGCGTGGCTTCGAGGGCGGCCGCCTCGGTTTCACCCAGCCGGACCTGCAGGGTCACGTCGAGACCGACTTGAACGATGGGCCATGGAGCGGCAAGCACGGCGGCGGCCGCCTCGGGGTCGGCCGAGAGGTTGAACTCGGATGCCGGTCCCACGTTTCCGGGTACGCCCACGGCCCCACCCATGACGACCAGCTGGCGGGCCAGCCCTGGTACGTCGGGTGCGATCGCCTGCGCCAGGGCGAGGTTGGTCAAGGGCCCTGTGGCCACCACGCTCAGCCGGCCGGGGTGTGCCCGCAGGGCCTTCACCAGCGCGACGGCCGCCGGCTCCGGCCGCGGCCGGCCGCGCGCCGCGGGAAGCTGCCCCGCCAGGCCGCCGAGGCCGTCGATACCGTGCACCTCGCGCGCATGGGGGATGCCGGCGACCAGCGGGGCGGCCGCCCCGGGATGCACCGGGATGCGACCCGCCCCGGCCAACTCCAGGATGCGCAGGGTGTTTTCGGTTGCCGCGTCCAGGGCACAGTTACCGGCCACCGTGGAGACGCCGCGCAGTTCGGCGTCCGAACAGCGGCAGGCGAACAGCAGGGCGAGCGCGTCGTCCAAACCGGTATCGCAGTCCAGCCAGAGGGCATGTCCACGCGGGGGCAAGCACGCCACCTCCGCCGCGGGGTTCTCCCGCCGGCGGACGCGTTCCTGGCGGCACGACCCGTGTTTGCCGGTGATCGACCGGACCGCGGCGGGCCGGCCTTTGGTATGATCGGGCCCGCGCGCGTGGTCTGAATGGCCGCGGGCGGCAGGCCCGGATGGATGCCGGAGTTGCGCTGTTCACCGAACAGGGAGGGATGGGCGTGGCGCCCCTTCCGGCGACGACCGGAACCGGTGTCACGCTGGCACTGCATGCCGCGCCTGCCGCATCGCCGCCGACGTCTGCGCCCGCGAGGCTTTGTCGCAATGGCCGTGGTGGCGGCCGTCGTCGGTGTGACGGCCGCGCTGATGCACCGCGGCTCCGGGGCTCCCGCGGCCACGGCACCCGGGACCGGTCCGTCCGCCGGGCACAGGGTATCGCAGGCGGCGGCCGTCGCCGTTCCGTCGCGGGCGGGGATGCCCGCCGTGCAGTTCAGCCCCAAACACCTGCCGCCGGCGTGGCCGGGCCCGCTGCCCTACCCGGTGTTGATCGCGGACCGCGGCAATAACCGCATGCTCGAGGTGACGCCGAACAAGCAGCTGTTGTGGCAGTACCCACCAAAGGGCGGTCTCCCGGCGGGGACGCATTTCGGTTCGGACGACGACGCCTTCTTCACCCCGAGCGGTACGCAGATCATCACCAACGAGGAACACGACGGGACGATCACCGTCATCGACTACTACACCGGCAGGCAGGTGTGGTCGTTCGGCCACTTCGGCGTCGATGCCTACGGCCAGCACACGCTCAACTATCCCGACGACGCCTACCGCCTCCCCAACGGCAATACGATCGTCGCGGACATCCGCAACTGCCGCGAGCTGTTCATCAGTCCGGCGGGCCACGTCTTGGCGCAGTGGGGCAAGCGCCAGCCCGGCTGGTGCGTCTCCCACCCGCGCCAGGGGCTGTTCGGATCGCCCAACGGCGACACCCCGCTGCCCAACGGCGACATCCTCATGTCGCTGATCGACGGCAACCGCATCGTGCTGATGTCGCCGCAGGGCAAGGTGATCTGGAACGTGGCGGCGCCGGATATCGGCGCGCACGGCGGCTACGTGTCCGACGCCCAGATGCTTTCAGACGGCAACGTCCTGGTCGCCGACTACAACGGCATGACCGAGGGCGGGCACGCCAACAAGCCCCAGCCCGGAGGGCGGCCGGGCAAGGTGATCATCTTCAACCCCCGTACGCGCAAGGTCGTCTGGATGTATGACGCACAGCACGGCAGCGCCCGCCTCAACCACCCGTCGCTGGCCGAACAGTTGCCGAACGGCAACATCATGCTCAACGACGACTACAACGACCGCGTGATCGTCATCGACTACAGGACCAAGAAGATCGTGTGGCAGTATGGGCACACGGGCCAGGCATCGTCCGCCTCCGGCTACCTCAGTTCACCGGACGGGTTCGCGGTCGATTACTTCCGCAACTGGAAGGGTTGGTTGGTCCAGAACCACACGCCGGCCCCGGGCCCGCATCTGGGAGCGGGTTGAGACCCATCCGGCGGCCGCGGCGTTCGCGGCGCATGGGCCGGTCGGCGCTTTGTCACCCAAATCCCGGCGCGACCCGTAGATGCCCCCGGCTTCAGCCGTGGGACAGGGGCGCGCCTCCCTCCAGTGTTCGCATGCAGCGAACGTGCTATACTATGGACATGAAGCAGGTTGTGCCGGTGAAGTTGCTCGCCGATCCAGAACAAACAGTCGCGATTCTGGGTACCATGGAGGCGTTCAATGCCGCCTGCAACATCGTCGCCGAAGTTGCCTTTTCCGAACACACCGCCGACAAGATCAGGCTTCAGCCCATTGTCTACGGCCGTA
>JAJZXK010000095.1 GCA_021806565.1 Bacillota bacterium
ATCCACAAGCACCTTACGTCGGTACTTGGGACACCACACCACATGGTACTTGCAGGAGAACACCACATTGCGGTTGGACCGCAGCACCATCCGCATGTTCGCATTATACCGCTCTCCGATGCCTAATACAAGAAATGGGTCGACCCGAGGCAAGGGCGCGGCTCACCCCACGGCTGAAGCCGGGGGCTTGCGCCGCGATCTCGGTCACGGAACGGCCGGCGGTGCCCTGGAAGTCGAGCACGACCCTGCGGCCGAGGTCCGCCGGGCAGCTGTGAGCCCCCCGCGTATCGCGCGGCAGGGATCCCACCAGGTCGGCCAATTTCACCACCTGCGCGGCATGCGTCAGCGTAACGCTGCGGGTCTGCTCGTGGGGACTGCCGCTGTATGCGGTGATCCGTACGGAGCGGACGCCGGCGGGCAATCGTTCAGCGCGGGGCAGGGGCGGCGTCCAGATGACCATGGCGTCGTAGCGCACCAGTGACCCATTTTGGCCGCTTGCCTGTACGGAGACCTGCACTCCGGGGATCTGGCCGCTGGTGCCCCTGGGCGCGAAGGCGAGCCCCTCCATCTGAGTGCCGGGGCCTCCGCCGCCGGACGAGCCCGTGCGCACCAAGCCCTCGGCTGCGGCACGGGCCTGGACCCAGGCCAGGACGCTGTGGGGGGATGCCGTTACCCGCCATTCGCGGTAGAGATCGATGAGGTAAGGGGATACCGGGATGCCCATCGCCGGTCCCACTTCGTGTTGGTTACTGGACGCAGGAAGTCCGCTGGATGCCGGCGGGGCGGCGCTGGCGTACGGCTTTGGGGTCAACGGCCGGGCACCGGGGTAGGCGGGCAAGCGGTCCAGCAGGGCGGCGGCGCGCGTGCGGCCAGCGCTCTTGGCGGATGCGCGCCGGTGGACTTGGGCGTGGGTGCCCGCCGGGACGCCGCGGGCCGGCGCGGGAATGGCGCGTCCGGCACCGCAGCCCGAAAGGAGCAACGCCACACCCACCAGGGGTGCGGCGGAAGGGTGCCGGCGCACGGGCCTCACCACCTCTGCCGCGTGGGACGTTGGCACGCCAGCCAGGGTTCCGGCGGCGGTGGCGGAGTGCGCCGCCTGCCGGCCCGCGTCCATACAAACTGCGAGGCTGTCGCCAGGGGACGTCTTCCGGGCAGGAAAGAGTGGTCGCGGATGTCCGGACTCGGTAAGGGGGAGTGGCATGGATGCGCGGCTGAACGCCTACCTGTTGGAGCATCCAGAACTGAGTCACCAGCGGACGCTTGCCGTGCACTATACCGACCACCAGCGTGCGGGGTTCGAGATCACCGCCGAGGCTTACTCCCTGTGCTTTCGCCTGACCGCCCCCGGCGTTGGCCTGGCGTCCATCGGTCACCCCGATCGACCCGGTCCAATCCTTGACGCGCGGCGGCCGTCGCTGGGGATCGTGGTGACGGCCGCTGGCGGCACGAGCTACGATACGGCCGCCGCCCAGACGCCCGCCCGGATCAACATCTTCCGGCATGGGCCCCACTACTACGATGTCCACGTCTTTGACCTCGTGCCCACCTCTGCCGCCGGGGACACCCTGCCGATCCGCGGCGAGTGGGTCTGGCATGCCTATCCCGACCGGCTCTTCGCCGAAGTCCGCCTGCATACCACGGATGTTGTGGAGGTGGCGGCGGCGGAGGTGCGGTGGCTGCTGCACCCCGCCGCGGTGTGCCACCGGGGTGGCGGAACGGATGGCCCGACGGCGGCGCGCGGCCCGTCGGGGCTCGAGTTGGGCGAGGTCGCCCCGGGCGCTTGGCTCGGGGTCGCCGCGCCGGCCGGACCGGCGATGGCGCTGATCCTTGCCACGTCCGAGGGCACGGGCGGGCTCGCCCTCGTGCGGGAGGGGGACGCGCCCCGTCTGGTACAGCGCTTTGCGGCGGCGCCGGCGCGCTGGTCCAAGGGGGGCGTCCAGACGCTGGGCTGCAGGGTGGCGCTGCACCCGGGCGGGGATCTGGCGGTGTTCGGGCCCGTGGCGGGACTGGAAGCCGCCCCCCTGGGAAAGGACCGCTTCCGGGTCGGACCCGGCGGGCGCTTTCTGGGGTATGACCGTCTCCGTGGCCACTACACGATCGCGCCGGACGGTCCCCGCAGCTTCGAGCGCGGCGAGACCTTCCATTTTTACGACCATCCCGAGGACCACGACGTCCTGACACTGGACATCTGTAACGACTGTAACGACAACGGCGCCCTGGCGCGCGCGGTGTATGTCAAACACCTGGATCGGCGGCTCGGACGCGTCGAGGCCGGCGTCGTCACGGACCAGGAGGGGATGGCGCTACCGGTGCTGGTGCAGGGCAGCAAGAACTTCTGCGGGGAGAACGAGGAGCCGTTTTACGACCCGGGGGATCCGTCGTACGCCGAGAGCTACTTCCCGCTCGTGTTGGCACCTGGCGACCGTCTCCGCTTGCGCAGCTACCACGCGCGGCAGCACTGGGGCAGCCATCCGCTGAAGCAGGTCTCCTCGCTGCAGGCCTGGATGCCTTACTATCAGATGTCTGTGGGCGTCACGGAGACGACCTGCTATGTGCCATTCCGTTTCGGAGGCCATGCCGGCATCTGGATTGCCGACCTGCGCGGCGTCAGTGGGGAGATGTGGTCGAGCCAGCCCCAGTTCGACAACGTCGGCGGGCACCGTTTCTTCCATTACAGAGACGCCGCCGGTGAACACTTCCTGCACTACCTGCGCAGCCGGTTTCAACTGATCAGCCCCAACATGTGCCGCTGGGGAATGGACTACGTGACCGAGTCCGGTGAAGCGACCGCCTCGATGGAGATCTTCGAGTTCCCCCAGACCGACCAGACGCGGGACTTCGTGCGTCTGCGGGTCGATTTCCAACGGGAACTGACCATCGGGCGTCCGGCGGCCGACCTGTTTCTCCTCAGCCTGGACACCCGTATCCAGCGCCTGCGTTATGCCACCCTGGGGTTCCTGGATGAAGCGGGTGGGTTGGCTGAGTGCCCCGTCCGTGGCGGGGAGACTCTGCCCGCGGGAATTGCCCTGCATCCAGAGCACCCCTTCATCGCCCTGTATGGCTGCACGCCCGAAAGCGGCGCGCGGGGGAACAACGCCATGTTGGTGCGGCACTTCAGTGGACGCTGCGACGGGCGGGCACTGACGCGGCTGTCGCTCACCACGCGGGCGCTACCGGATGGGCACCTGCTGGCGGGTCTGAGTCTGCCGGGGGAGGCGTACCGCTTTCGGGCGGGAGACTTCCTGGAGTTGGAGGCGATGATCCTGCCCTACGGCACGGTGGGGGACGGCCCCTCCGTGCCTCTACTCGAGCGGACACGCTTTGGAACCGCAGGGCCTGCGGCGGAGGCGTCCCGGGGAGAGATCCTCGAGGTCTTTCCGACGCGGGTGAGGGTGGATGCGCAGGAGGAGGCCGACTTCACACTGGTCGGCGGGTACAGCACCCTAGCCGTCCTGGTCGAGGGCTTCCGGGACTATGCGCCCCCGGTGCTGGAGGTGCGGCGGGGTGCGGCGTGGACGCCCGTCGATCTTACCAGCGGGGGAAGCGGGGGAAAGGAAGGACACCACACCTACCTGACGGCGGACCTCCGCTACGGCTTTGTCTTTCTGATGAGCACCGACGGGGGCGAGCTACCCGTGCGCGTCCGGCGGAGATGACCGGCCCGCGAATAATAGCGGGAAAGCCGGCCGGTGGTGAGGCATGTGCGAATCCCGCCGTGCTATACTCCCGTCGATATGTTGATCATTGTCGTTCCTGGTCGCTGCCCCGCAGCCAGGTCCGGCACCCATTCAGGCGGGGCGACGCGCTGGCGCGGGTAGGCTGAGTGCCTGCCGCACCGCTCGTCGCCTGCCCCTCCGTTGCGGACAGCGAGCCAGGATGTCAAGCCGTGTGCGTGTGCACACGGCTTTTTGCCGTCCACTCCGCGGTTCGGAGGTGCTTGTCGATGACATCCGTTTCCCGCCAGTGGTTGGCCCGTGTGCGCGACCTCGGCCGCCGTGTCCGGCGCGACGCCCAGGGCGCCTGTATCGTCGAAGGGGTCCATGCGGTCCAGCAGGCCGTGGCCGCCGGTCTGTCGATTGAGGCCGTGTTGGTCTGCCCGGAGCGCGTGCGTAGCGCGGAGGTGCGGGACTGGGTGCGCGGGGCGCGCGCCAGGGGATCTACGGTGGTCGAACTTCCTGCCGGAGCGTTTGCGCGGGTGGCACGCGTGGATCATCCGGTGGCTCTGGTGGCCGTCGTTCGCTGGCGGCCGCGACGGCTGGACGAACTGCCCGCGGGGGATCTGGTCGTGGTGGCGCTGGACCTGGACGACGCCGGCAACCTCGGCACGCTCATTCGCACCGCGGATGCGGCGGGGGCCGCCGCGGTCATCGTCGGCGGCGCGGGAGCCGACCCCGCCCAGCGCAAGTGCCTGCGCGCCAGTCTGGGTACGGCCTTTCGCCTACCGGTCGCCCGGGCGGGCACCGGGGCCGAGGCCCTTGCCTGGGCGCGCGCCGGCGGCTATCGGACGGTGGCGACCTCGCCGGGTGCCCGGGATTCCTACTCGGCGGCCCACTACGTCTCGCCCTCCGCCGTCGTCTTCGGCAACGAGCGCCACGGCCTGGACCCCGCCAGCCTGCGGGCGTGCGACCAGCGTGTGCGCATTCCGATGCGCGGCGCCGCGGAGTCCCTCAATGTCGGGGTCGCGGCCGGGATCGTGCTCTTTGAGGTGCGCCGCCAGATCGACGCCGCGCGCGCGCCTCCTTGTCCCGAGGGTGTGGGGAGCGGCGTCGCCGTTCCTTCTCCTGTGGTCCGAGAGGTTCCGGGCCCTGCGCATCTGGGAGGCCAGGAGGCGGCCAGTCGGCCCAGTCCGGCCGGCGCCGTCACTGGTACTTGAACCTCGCATCCAGAATCCGGAGGTGCGCCGTCCGCAGCATCGCGTCGCGGTGCTTGGCGGAGGCCTCCGTCAACACACCCCGCATGGTTTCCGCCACATAGGTGGACCACGGTTGGGGATCAGGGTCCGCGGCAGCGTGCGGATCACCCGCGCGGGCGGCGCGAGTGCCTCCGAGTGCGTCCGGACCACCGTGCCGGCCAACCACGGTGGCCGCCGCCCGGCGAGCGCCGCCAGCACCGGCCGACACCCCAAGAGCTCCAACAGCAGTAGCGCTCCCCTGCGGCCATACAGCCAGGAGAGAAACGTGGCGGCGGCCTCGGGGCTGGCCGAGCGCCGGTTGATACAAAGGCCGTAGGTGCGGCTGAGCGCCCTCTGGCCGCGGGCGCCGGGCGGGAGCGCCTGCCAGCGGTCCAGGCGGACGGCCACTTCGGTGCGGCTGCCGAGCGCCCACTCGGTGGAAGGGAGCCTCTATTGAAGAAGGATTTGGCGGCTGAGGCCGTGTACATCTGAATGGGCGCCGGACGTGGAAGGGCCCCGCGCGTCCTGGGCGCGTTCCCGCCGCGGCGTGCTACGGGTGCGGCTGCGGACGGCTGGAAGGGGGACGTGCGGGTGGGGGGAAGACGTCGCTGGTCTGTCCTGGCGGCATGCTGGATGGTGCTCGCGCTGGCCGCGATGACTGTGGCGGCACCGGTTGCGGGGGCCGAGTCGGATGCGGCGTCGCAAGCGTCCTGGTCCCCTACACCCTGACCGCCCCGGCGACGGCGGCCACCGGTGCCGGCCGGCACGGTTCCATCACGTTTCAGCTGGGTGCGGGCTCGGTCTCCACACCCACCACTTGGAATATCGCCGCCTACACCCCCGACCAGCCGGCGACGCCGGTGCACCTTGCGGCCTACCGCAACAATGAGGGGTTCAGCTACGTGAGCGCCGTCAGCGCCGGCAACCTGGACGGCAACGGCGATTCCCTGCCGGCCGGAGGTTTTCCGGCCGGGTCCACCGTCCACTACATGGGCGTTGCGTTCCACACCCCGCCGGTCGCCAGCGGCAAGCCCGACAACCTGACGGTGATCGGTGGCGCCGGTGCCGGGCCGACGGTGCAGGTGCCACCGGGCCGTTACGGGGCGCTGGCGCTGCTGGCCTGCGGCACGTACGGTCCGCAGGCCGTGACGGTCGCGCTGCACTACGCCGACGGCTCCAGCGCCAGCGTCGGCGGGGTCAGCGTCGATCCGTGGTTTATGCCGCCTGCCAGCGCGTCGGCCGGCAATGTGCCGGTGGTGCACTTCCCCTACCTGCACGACCCCCAGGGTGTGCGCGCGCAGCCGGTCAGCCTGTTTTTCCTGCGGGTGCCCCTGCCGTCGTCCTCCTCGCCACTCACGGGCGTGGCGTTCGCGACGGTGGGCGGCAGCGGGAGCAACAGCCGCCTGCACGTCTTCGGTCTGTCGCTCCTGCCCTGACCGGCGGGGGGGCTGGAGCGTGCGTCGAGGCCTCTGCGCGAGGTTCCTCCAGGAGGCGGGCCATCCGGCCGGACCGGCCGCGGCGGCCCGCCTTCCTGTGGGGGTGCGGTCCGACTCAGCCACCGGCGGCCGGTGGATGGGTGGACAGGCGCAGCGAGTGGACCGCCACTCCCGGGGTGCCGGCCAGGCGGAGCATCGCCCCGAAGTTCTCGGATCCGGCGAGGTGGGCCTGGGTAAGGGTCCAGGTGACGGTTTTCCAGTGTGGCCCGCCGTTGGTCGTCAGCGTCGGCGTGCCGTCGTACGCGCCGTGCACCGGCGCGCTGGCGGCGGTGGAGCTGTATTGGGCGCTGAGTTGGGCCTTGGCGGGGGCGTCGTAGTACTCCACGGTCAGGTAGAGCGTGGTGGCGGCAAACAGTGCCTTGAACGCCGCGGCCAGATCCACGCGCACGTAGATGAAAGAGACGGGCGACTTCGGTTGGGCCGCGATGCGCGCGAACACCGCGGCCGGCCGGCCGCCGACGGTCGCCGTGCGGAAGGAACTGTCGCCCTCTCCGGAGAGGGCGGCCAGGCTGAGGCCGGATCCGGTGGGCTTGGGTGTGAAGCGCAGCGTGGCCACCCCCCGAACGGCGGGCGCCCCCTTGGTGGAGCGGCTGGCCTGGGCGGCGGCCTCCAGGGCGTCGACCTGGGCGGCGGCCTGGGTGAAGCCGTCCCGGACGCTGACGGTCCGGCTGAGGATGCGGCCATACCACTGCTGGACGATCGCCTTGGCCTGGGTGTCCTGGTGGGCAAAGCGCGCCCCGCCGTACAGGATGCCGGACTTCACGTTCGTCGCGAACAGGTCGAGGTTCTTGTTGCGCAGGCTGGGTGCCACCTGGCGCACCACCGTCAGCCACTCCGGCCACAGCGGCAGGTAGCCGGGGGGCAGCAGCACTGAACGCATCAGGGTGCGCTGCCAGTGCGGCGTCGTCGTCAGCCAGCGGACCAACTCCCAGGCCGCGTCCGGGTGCTTGGTCCCGGCGCTGATGGCGAAGAAGTTGGGATTGGTCATGGTGTAGGCGCCGGTGGGCCAGCGGGGTTGCGGCCAGAAGTCCCACTTGAAGCCGTTCCACTGGGTCGCGGCCGGGATGATAGAGCTCTGCAGCCAGCAGAACGGCATCACGGCGAGGCCCTGGGTGAACGAGGGCGGAACCCAGCCGAACTGCGCCGAGCGGTTCCAGACCATCCCGTAGAGGAACTCCGCGCAGGCAATGGATTGGGGCGTGGCCAGGCCGCAGCGGGTCGGGTCGGCGGGGTCGACGATGTGGCCGCCCCAGCCGTGGTAGTAAAAGGCGCCGGGGCCGCTGCCGAAATAGTCTGGGTCAATGGTGGTGCCGATCCGGCGCCGCCCCCCGGAAGCCACGCCGGAGGCGGCCGCCGCGAGGTGGGCCCACTCGAGATGGTCCCAGTTGCGGTTTGGGTAGTGCAGTCCCAACTGATCCAGCGCCGTCTGGTTCACGACGACGCCTGCGGTCCCGGTGTAGTTGGGGATGCCGTACACCTTGCCGCCCTGCGTGACCTCCGCCAACTGGCCGGCTGAAAAGTCGTGGAGGTTGACGTTGGACTGGCGGATGTAGCCGGAAAGGTCCAGCAGCTCGGGGCCGGCGAGCCAGGCGGAGATGCCGCCGGATCCACCCTGTAACTGCGGGACGTCCGGTCCCGTGCCGGCGATCACCGCCGGCAGCGGGTTGACGGTGGACCCGTAAAACTTGAGCCGAACACTGGGGTGGGCAGCGAGGAACGGCTGGACGGCCTGGGTAAGCAGCCGGTTGAGCGTCTGGAGGTTGGGGAAGCCATAGGCGTCGGTGTACGGCTGGAACGTCAGCGTGAGGGCCTGGCCGCTTTGCGGCGGCGCCGCGGTCCGGCTGGTCCGGCCGCAGGCCGAAAGCGCGGCGGCGGCGCTGGCGGAGCCCGAAAGGGCCAAGCGCAGCGCGGTCCTGCGCCCGAGGGGCGGCGCGGCGGAAAGACGGTGTGCCATCGCGATCTTCCCTCCCGGAAGCCCTCGCACCCGGCCCGGGCGCGCCAGGCCGGCCGCTCTTTGGGGCGAGCGTGGCCGATGGTGGCCGGTTGCGCCAGGTGGTTGGTATGAGGGTTGGCAGGGAGGCCCGGGATGGCGCAAAACCGCGAAGGAGAGCCTTGCCCCTCTGGGTCGCGGGTGCTAGTATCGCCAAAATGCCGCGTTTCACAAGCGCGGTGTCCCGGCAAGCGTTGCCGCGTGGGAGGTCCGCGCACGACGAGCGCGCACGTGTGGCAGGCCGGTTCCGCTTCAGGTGTCCCCGAGGTGCTCGACGTCGACTTCCTCATCGTCGGCAGCGGCCTCGCGGGCATGTATGCGGCCCTCAGTGCAGCCCCCTACGGGCGGTGCCTATTGCTGACCAAAGTGGAACTACAACTCAGCAACTCCGCCTGGGCCCAGGGGGGCATCGCCGCCGCAATCGACGCGGAAGACAATCCCGAGCAGCATGTGCAAGACACGTTGCGCGCGGGACGCAACCTCTGTCGGCTGAGTGCCGTCCAGGTGCTGGCGCGGGAAGGCCCGGCGCGCATCGAGGAACTGCTGCAACTGGGGGTTCCGTTCGACCTGGATTCCGGCGGCCGGCCGCTGCTCGGCCTGGAGGGCGGGCACGGCCGGAGGCGGATCGTGCATGCCAACGGCGGGGCCACCGGACAGGCGGTGGTCACCGCGCTCCTACCGCAACTGCTGTCGACACCGCAGATCACCGTGTGGGAAGAGGCGCGCGCCGCCGCCCTGGACACCGCCGACGGCCGCTGTGTCGGCGCCCTGGTGGAGCGCCGCGGCCAGCGCTGCCGCGTCCGGGCGCGCTCGACCATCCTGGCCACCGGCGGCGCCGGCGGCCTGTATGCGCGGACCACCAACCCCCCCAGCGCCGCCGGCGACGGCATCGCCCTGGCCTACCTCGCCGGGGCGGCGGCGGCGGATATGGAGTTCGTGCAGTTCCACCCGACGGCGTTCGCGCAGGGGCGGCCGGCGTTTCTGCTCACCGAGGCGCTGCGCGGCGAGGGGGCCGAACTATACAACCTCCGCGGCGAGCGGTTCATGCCGCGCTACGACTCGGCTGCGGAACTCGCGCCGCGGGACGTGGTGGCGCGGGCCATCATGACGGAGATGGCGGCGACCGGCAGCGATCACGTCGAGTTGCGGCTGGACCGGTTGAACCCGGGCACGCGCAGCCACTTCACCCGCCTGTTCGCCGCCCTGGAGGCCAGGGGGCTGGATCCGGAGCCCCGGTCCATCCCGGTGGCGCCGGCCGCCCACTACCTCATGGGCGGCGTCGCGGTGGACGTGGACGGCCGCACCACCCTGCCGGGCCTGTTCGCCTGCGGCGAGGTGGCCTGCACCGGTGTGCACGGAGCCAACCGCCTGGCGTCCAACTCCCTGCTGGAGTGCCTGGTGTTCGGCCGGCGCGCCGCCCTGGCCGGGGCGGAGTCGGCCGCGCCGGCGCCGGCCGCTGCGTCCGAGGCGCCGATGGCCGCGCTCCCCGGGCCCGACCGCCGCAGCCTGGGCCGCTGGCTGTTCGCCGAGGCGGGCATCGTCCGGACCCAGGAGGGATTGCGGGAACTGCTGACCCGGCTGGCCGGACTGCCTCCCAGCGGCGAGGTGTTGGTGGCGGGCCTGATCGCCCAGGGTGCATTGGCGCGCACGGAGAGCCGCGGGGCGCACTTCCGCGCCGACCACCCGGAGGAGGACGCGGATCTGCGCTGCCACTTCGTGCAGCGGCGCGGCCAGCCGTTTGAGGCCCAGGTGTGGGCGTGAGGTCCGAACCGGTGGGGGTGGCTCGTGTGGGGACCTCGGAGGCGCGCGGCGGGTCCTGGCCGGACGGCTGGCCGGGGGCGCAGTTGGACGCGCTCCTGCAGTCCTTTCTGGCGGAAGACATCGGCAGCGGTGACATCACCAGCGAGGTGTGCCTGCCTCCCGGGCTGCGGGCGCGCGGCGAACTGGTCGCCAAGCAGGCGGGCGTGGTGGTCGGACTTGCGGTGGCGCGGCGCGTCTTTGCGCTGGTCGATCCGGACACCGTCTGGATCGACCGTGCCGCGGACGGGGTGCGCGTGCCCGGCCGGCCGCATCGGGTGTTGGCCGAGGTGCGCGGGACGGCGCGCGCGCTCCTGCGGGCCGAGCGCGTCGCCCTCAATCTGGTGCAGCGGCTTAGCGGCGTGGCCACCGCCACGGCCCGAGCCGTCGCGGCGGCCGGCGTGGTGCAGGTGCTGGACACGCGCAAGACCACCCCGGGGCTGCGCTGGCTGGAGAAGTATGCGGTGCGGGTCGCCGGTGGGCGCAACCACCGCTTCGGCCTCGACGACGGCATCCTGATCAAGGACAACCACATCCGCGCGGCGGGCGGCGTCGCCGTGGCGGTGGGCCGGGCGCGGGCCCAGGGGCCCCAGGGGCTGCGCATCGAGGTCGAGTGCACCACGCTGGACGAGGTGGACACGGCGGTGGCGGCCGGCGCGGAGATCGTGCTGCTGGACAACATGGATCCAGGGCTCCTGCGCCAGGCGGTCCTGCGGATCGCGGGCCGGGTGCGCGTCGAGGCCTCGGGCGGCATCACGCCGGACAACCTGGCGGAGGTGGCGGCCTGCGGTGTGGACGCCGTGTCGCTGGGCGCGCTGACGCATTCCGCCCCCGCGCTCGACCTGAGTCTGGAGATCGAGCCGCTTGAAGACCTTTGACGCCGAGCCGGTGCGTGCTAGACTCGGGTGTGTCCTTGGTTCGGGCGCTCAGGGTTTCCGCTTCGGTTTCTGTCCCCGGCCTGTCGCGGGGCCCGGGACGCGGATGGAGCGTGGGAACGCGTCAAGGATCCGCGACGGAGGCGATCCGCATGGGTGCGCAGCAGGTGGCGGCGGCGCCGGAGACGGCGGCCGATCCCGCGTTGGTAGCCGAGATCCTGGAGTTGAAGCGCAAGAGGCGCGCGGTCATCCTGGCCCATAACTACCAGATCGGTCCGGTGCAGGATATCGCCGACTACGTCGGAGATTCGCTTGGACTGTCGCGGCAGGCGGCGGAGACGGATGCCGAGGTCATCCTCTTTTGCGGCGTGCACTTCATGGCCGAGACGGCGGCCGTGCTTTCGCCCGAAAAGACGGTGCTCATCCCGGACCTCGCCGCGGGCTGCAGCCTGGCGGATACGGTGGACGCCCATCAGGTCCGGCGCTGGAAGGCGGAGCACCCGGGCGCTGCGGTGGTGTCCTATGTGAACACGTCCGCCGAGGTGAAGGCCGAGAGCGACTACTGCTGCACTTCCGGCAACGCGCTCAAGGTGGTGCAGTCCATTCCGGCGGACCGCGAGATCCTGTTCCTGCCGGACTTCTTCCTGGGCAGTTGGATCCAGCGGGAGACCGGACGGCGCAACATGCACATCTGGATGGGCGAGTGCCACGTGCATGCCGGCATCCGGCCGGAGGACATCGCGGCCCAGCGCGCCGAGCACCCCGGGGCCGAACTGCTCGTGCATCCTGAGTGCGGCTGCACCTCGTCGGTATTGTACCAACTGGCCGACGGCAGCATCCCCAAGGAGGGGACGTCGGTCCTCTCCACCGAGGGCATGGTGCAGCGGGCGACCAAGTCTCCGGCACAGACGTTCCTGGTGGCGACGGAGATCGGCGTGCTGCACCGGATGCGCCAGTCCAACCCGGACAAGCGGTTCCTGCCGGTGCACGAAGGCGCCGTTTGCATGTATATGAAGAAGATCACGCTGGAGAACATGCGGGACGCGCTGCGCGATCTGCGCTACCGGGTGACCGTCCCGGAAGACACGGCGCGGCGGGCCCGCCAGGCCATCGAGCGGATGCTTGCCATCGCCTGAGTCGCCAGCGCATGGAATGGGTGGGATCCGAGTGACGGATCAGGACAGGGCCGCGGCCGGACCGCGGCCCTCCGCATCCCCTGAGGTGGCGGATGCGCGGACGCTGCGCATCCTGGACTTCCCGGCGGTCCTCGAACAACTGGCCAAGCGGTGCGCCTCCGACCTCGGGGCGGCTGCGGCGCGCGCCCTGACTCCGTCGGGCCGCGCGCGCCAGGTGGCCTCCGACCTTGAGGAGACGGCCGAGGCGCGCGCCCTGCTCCTGGCCGCGGCCCGGCCGCCGCTCGACGGGCTGCAGGATGTCGGCGCCCTCGTGGGGCGGGCGGCGCGTGGCGGGCTCTTGGGCGGCGCCGAGCTCTGGCGGGTCGGCCAGACGGCCGGCTGCCTGGGGGCGCTCGCCGCGCACTTGGACGCGCATGCCGCGTTGGCGCCGCGCTTGGCCGACTGGGCCACCGCGATCGCGGACTTCGCGCCGGTGCGGACCGAGGTGGCGCGCTGCATCGGTCCGGAGGGCGAGGTGTTGGACCGCGCCAGCCCGGCGTTGGCCGCGGCGCGCCAGGAGGCGCGGCGCTTGGAGGCCGCGCTGCGCGACCGGCTGGAGGAGTTGGTACGTAACCCCGCCCTGCAGGGGGCGCTGCAGGAGCCGCTGGTGACGCAAAGGCGGGACCGGTTCGTGCTGCCGGTGCGCTCGGAGGCGCGCAGCCAGTTGCCGGGTCTGATCCATGACCAGTCGGCCAGCGGCGCCACCGTCTTCATCGAACCGCTGGCCGTCGTCGAAACGGGCAACCGCTGGCGGGCCGCCCAGGCCAGGGTGGCGGCCGAAGAAGCGCGCATCCTCACGGAGCTCTCCGCCCTGGCCGGAAGGGACGCGCGCGCCTGGCAGCGGTCGCTGGCGGTGGGCGGCCACCTCGATCTGGCCACCGCCAAGGGCCTCCTGGCGGAGACCTGGGCGGCCTGCGCGCCGGAGCTCCTGCCGCATCCGGCCCTGGATCTGAGCCAGGCGCGGCATCCGCTGCTGGCGCGGCCGGTTCCCATCGACCTGCGGCTGGGACAGGACTTCGACGCCCTCGTGCTGACGGGGCCGAACACCGGCGGTAAGACCGTCAGCCTGAAGATCGCCGGGCTCTTTGCCTGCCTCTGTCAGGCGGGACTGCACCTACCGGCCGCCACGGCGCGGCTCGGGATCTTCCCGCGCGTCTGCGGCGATGCCGGCGACGATCAGGGCGTGGTGCAGAGTCTGTCGACGTTCTCGTCGCACATGCGCGCCGTCGTCGCGGCGGTGGAGGCGACGGTGCCCGGTGCGCTGGTGCTGCTGGACGAACTCGGCGCCGGCACAGACCCTGGGGAGGGCGCCGCCCTGGCGATGGCGGTCTTGGAGCACCTGGTGACCGCCGGCGCCCGGGTGCTGGTCACCACCCACTACAGCGAACTGAAGGCCTTCGCGCACCGCGAGCCGAGGTTTGAAAACGGCTCCGTGTCCTTCGACTCCGAGACCCTCGCGCCGACCTACCACCTCATGATCGGGGTTCCTGGTCCCAGCCAGGCGTTCGCGATCGCGGAACGGCTCGGCCTCGACGCGGACGTGGTGGAGCGGGCCCGCGCCCTGCAGCGGCCGGAGCAGCGGCACGTGGAGCAACTGATCGCGGGGATGGCGGCCGACGAGCGGCGGCTGCACGAGGCGGCGGACGCGGCCGAGGCCCAGCGGCGGCAGGCGGACGCGCTGGCGGCCGAACTGGAGCGGGCACGGACCGAGTTGGAAATCGAGCGCGAGGCGGTGCTGGCCGAGGCCCGGCGGGACGCGGCTGCGGCGACGGCGGCTGCCCGCCGCGAGGCCGACGCGGTGGTGCGCGAGTTGCGGCGGTTGGCGGAACGGGCGGCGGCCGAAGGGGCGCTGGCGGAGGCCGAGGCCCAGCGGGAGCGCCTGCGCGCGGTGTCGGCGGCGGTGCCAGCGGCCGCCCCGGTGCCGCGCG
>JAJZXK010000096.1 GCA_021806565.1 Bacillota bacterium
GTGGCCGCAGGCGTGGATGTAATCCAGGAGTCCGATGCAAGAGGCCCCTGTAGCCGAGAGTAGATACCCGATGTACGTTTTCTAGCGGCGCGGACATACCGCATCTGGTATCTGCATCGCGCACCAGGCCCTTCTTGCATCAGACTCCTAATACTACCCTTGTATCTGGTCGATGGTTGGCCCGGCTGCGGTAGGAGGGGCTGCAGGTCCAGGCATCGGTTGAGCAAGAACACCCCCTGGGGCTCGCCTACCTGGGCCGGCGCCAAGGTGCCCGCCCGGAGCTTGCGCATGGACCCGCCCCGGAATTCGATCCGGTGGGCACCGTGGTAGCACCTGGCCTGATCGGCACACGGTGACGTCATTCCTGCTGCTTCGGAGCCGGAAGGAGCGCCCGAGTGGCTGATGAACGTTCGTGCTCAACGGCTTTCGGAGGAGGCACCGGCTTGACCGCAAACGAAGACTTGGCCACCGACCCTGTCCGCGAGGCGGAGCGCGACCGGCTGGTGCGCGTGTGCACGCGACTGACCGGAGACGCCCAGATTGCGGAGGACCTGGCTCAGGAGGTCCTCCTGCGGGCGCATCGATCTGGGCGGCGGCATGAGGCGGACCAATCGCGGCGGGCATGGCTGGACGGGATCGCCCGGCATGTGTGCCTAGACTGGATCCGGCACCGGCGGCGCCGACCCGAGGTGCCGCTGGGGGTTCCGCCGCCCGAGCGCGCCGACGCCCTTAATATCGACCGGGAGATCGAGCGTGGCGAGATCATCGCGCTCCTGGACAAGGCGTTGGCGTGCCTGCCTCCGCCGACGCGGGCCGCGTTGGTGGACCACTACGTCCGGGATGTGCCTCTGTCGGAGATCGCGCTCCGCCGCGGGTGGAGCGGCGGCGCGGCCGCGATGCGCCTGCAGCGTGGCCGGCAGGCCCTGTGCGACCTGCTCCTCACCGAGTTGCGGGAAGACGCCGTCGAACTTGGCCTCGTGGATCCCGTCGCCCGCCCCACTTTACGGCCGACACCGCTGTGGTGCGATTGCTGCGGCACCCGGCGCCTGCGCGCCCGATTCCACCCCGCTTGGTGCCTCCACCTCGAGTGCCCGGATTGCACCCGGGCTCCGGCCGTCCTCCTGCACATCGAAGGCGAGAACCCGTTCGGCGACACGACCGTTTCTGAGTTGTTCGCTGGGGTCCGGGGCGTCCGGCGCGCACTCGGCCGGGTCTCGACCGCCTTTCACACTCTGCTCGGAAATGGATTGCCGGGAGTCAGCGTGCGGTGCCGGCTCTGCGGGCAGCGGTCCCCGCTCCGCGTGGGCGGGCCCTACGGCGACGTTGAGATCCTCTGCCGTCATTGCGCCGTTCGGCCTGGTCTCGCCGGGATCCACGCCTTCGCCACCCACCACCCAGCGATGGTGCGATTCCAGCGTGCGCATCCCCGGCGGCGCGGTCTTCCGGCACGGTTTCTGGAGGCAGGGGGGACCAGGGCCGTCCTGCTGCGTTATGAGAGCCTGACCTCAGCGAGCCGCCTCGAGTTCCTCTACGCCCATGCGCCGATGGTCCTGCTGGGCGTCTGGGGCGGCACACCGGCGCCAAGAGCCGCGATCCCACCGCACGCTTGCGAGGTTGCACCGCTCGACTCGGAATAGGCGTGAGATCCGAGACCTCCACGGCGACTTAAGGGCATCAGCCCAACCGGGGGGTGGCCTTCATCGCCGCTTCCGACCCCGCCCTCAGTGGACCGCGATGGTTGGCCCGTCCACGCAGCCGCCTGGGGATGGTGGCCGACCTGGGGTGGTTGACCGCACGCGCTGTCGCCGACGCCCCGCTACCCACGGTGGTCTGGGCCGCTACCGCGGTCGGCCAGGGCCTTATGGTGCCGACTCAACTCTGGCTGACGAAGTTGTTCCTCGACGCCTTGCAGGCGCGGCTCTCCGGTGCGGGCGGCGGCGGCGTGTCCCCGCTTTGGTGGCTCGGGGGATTGGGAGCGTCGCTGCTGATGGGCCGTGCCCTCGCGGGCCTGCAGGATTGGGTGCGGGTGTTGGCGCGGGAGCGGCAGGGCCCAGCGGCGCAGGCACGTGTCCTCGAGCAGGCCGCCGCCCTCGACCTGGCGACCTTTGAGCATCAGGGCTACTATGATCACGTCCGCCGCGTGCTGGAGGCCACCGAAGGCAGCGTCCCCGACGCCATAGGCCAAGTGATCGGCCTTGGGGAAACCCTCCCGCCGTTGCTCGGCTATGTCGCCGCCCTGGCGCTACTCTCGCCCACCCTGCTGATGGTCAGCATAGCGGCCACGCTACCGACCGTCTTGGGGTGGACCCTTCTGGGGCAGGCCGCATGGGGCGCCAACGCCGCCTTCACGCGCCTGAGACGCCTCGCGGACTACTACGCGGGCCTGCTGACCGGGCGCGGCGCCGCCGCGGAACTCCGCCTGTACGGCCTGGCCGGTCACGCGGAGTGCCGCTGGTCCGAGCTCTTCTGGCGCGCCCGCGACGGAGCGCGGATGCAGGCCCTGCGTCACGGCACCGGCCTGAGGGCCCTGGGCACGGCGAGCCTGGCCGTGATGATGGTGGCTCTGTGGTGGGTGGCCCTGAACGCGGGCCTGCATGCATCGGCCGGGACCCTGACCGTGCTCTTCCAGTCGGTCGAGGGTGTGTTCGGCGGGGGATTCCGTCTGGGGGACGCCGCGCGCCGGTTGGGCGCGCAATCCGGCTTTGCCGCGGAATACCGCGCGTTCTTCACGCAACCCAGAAACGCCGCGGGACACGCCACCACGGTGACGGGGGTGGGGCACGGGGAAGCGCCGCCCGTCGGGGTGCGGCTATCCGGTGTGAGCTTCACCTACCCGGGGGCCGTGGTCCCGGCGGTACATGACGTCACCTTGGAACTGGTTCCTGGGGAAACGGTGGCGTTGGTGGGAGACAATGGCGCTGGCAAGACCACGCTGACCAAACTGATGCTGGGGCTGTACCGGCCGGACGCCGGGGATGTGGTGGTCGGACCGCGCGGCACGGATGCGACGGTGCGAAAGTCGGCCGTCTTCCAGGACTTTTCCCGCTACCCCCTGTCGCTCGCCGAAAACATCACCGTCGGTGCACCCGACACAGGCGCGCGCCTGAGCGCCGTTTTGGCGCAGGTCGGCGCCGACGGTCTTGGCGCCCACCTGCCGGTCGGCATCGACACAGTCCTTGGGGCGGACATCGGCGGATCAGACCTTTCTGGTGGACAATGGCAGCGCGTGGCGCTGGCACGCGCCCTGTGGCGTCAGCCGCAACTCCTGGTGCTCGACGAACCGACGGCCGCCCTCGACCCCCAGGCGGAGTTGGCGGTGTTCCGCCAGTTCGCCGCGCTGGCCCGAGGTCGCACTACCGTACTCGTATCCCATCGTCTCGGCATCTGCCGGCTGGCGGACCGCGTGGTGGTCCTGCAGGCCGGACGCGTCGTGGAGGTGGGCCCCCACGCCCGACTGGTGGAGGCCGCCGGACCTCCTGGCGCTGGTCCTCGGAGTGGTACAGCCTGCCATGCTGTTGGTCCTGGCCGCGGGGACCGTGCCGGCCGTGTGGTTGAACATCCAGGTCGGACGAGCCATGCACCAGGCGGACCTCGACGACACGCGCCGCGGCCGCATACGCGGCCGGCTGGTGGCTATGCTCACGGGGCGCGGTCCCGCCGCCGAGATTCGGCTCTTGGGCGCGGCGGCGTTCCTGGTGGAGCGATGGCGTAGCCTGCGGTCCGAACGCACGCGGGCGGTCGTGGCCGCCGAGGCCCGCGCCTGCGCTGCCGCGACGGCCGGAAACCTCCTCACCGGCTTGGCGTACATCGCCTGCCTGGCATGGGTGGCTTGGGGCATCTTCCACCACGGGCGGTTGGAGATCGGCAGCTACGTCGCCGTCACCGTCGCGGCCGCCGGGTTCGCCGAACGGCTCGGCGGCATGATCATCGTCGTGCGCGGGTTCGACGAGCACGCCTTGTACCTGGCGGACCTTATGAGCTTCATACGCGGGGAGCCCCCTGCTCCGGTAGGGCCACCGGCGCCGGACAGGTGCGACTGCCCCGGGGAAGGGCCGCCGGCGGTGCAGGTGCGCGACCTCGCCTTCAGATACCCCGCGGGGACAGGCTTGGCCCTCGAACGCGTCATCCTGGACATCACCCCCGGGGAGTGCGTCGCGCTGGTTGGCGCAAACGGCGCTGGTAAAACGACGCTGGCCAAGTGCCTGTTGGGGCTGTACGAACCTGACCAGGGGACGGTGCTCGTCGGCGGCCGTCCGGCAGCTCGGCCGGGTAACCGCAGGGCCGCCGTCTTCCAAGACTACGCACGCTATCAACTGACGCTGCGTGAGGCGGTCGGATTCGGTGACTTGGCCCAGATGAGCGACGACCGGGCCATAGGGGAGGTGCTGAAGCGTGCGGGGTTGGGTGACCTGGTCGATCAACTCCCGGGGGGACTGAACGCCTACTTGGGGCCCGAGTTCGGAGGGATGGACCTCTCTGGAGGTCAGTGGCAGCGCCTGGCGCTGGCCCGGGCCTTCCTCCGCGAGGCGGACCTGTTGGTCCTGGACGAACCGACCGCGGCACTCGACGCGCTCGCCGAACTCGCGCTGTTCGAGCGGTTCGCGGAACTTGCCCAGGGACGAACCGCGATCATGATCTCCCACCGGCTTGGCGCCGCGCGGTTGGCTGACCGGATTCTCGTGCTGGATCAGGGCCGGGTCGTCGAGCAGGGAAGTCACGCGGAACTGGTGTCTCGCGGCGGTCCCTATGCGCGCATGTTTGCGTCCCAGGCCGTCTGGTATCGGCGGGCGACGAGGACCGGTAATCCGGACGCGGACGGGTGATGCAGGTTGGAACGCGGATTCCTCAGAGAGGCGGGGTGGCGACTGCGACCGTGACACAGGCGTTGCGATACGCCTTGGATTGGCCTGAACGGCAGCGGCGTCTGAGAAGGGGAGCGGGGGGGGGATGCGAGCAGTCCTACGTGCCAGAATGCGGTGAGACAGGTGTCGCAGCGAAAACCGCCGTCCGCCCGAAAGCCGTGGCACGCCCAAACGAAGGCATGCGGCGCCGCGGCGTCGCGTGGTGAGTTGGCGTCAACGTGGCGCCTGCGCTCCATTGCGGCCAGAGGGACGGGGGCGATCTGAGGCGAAGCTTGCGGCAGTGCGGGCAAGGGCCGGTTCGGCTCAGAGGTCGGCCCGCCGCGCCTGCGATCGGGAGGTCAATGATGCACCGCCAGGGCACTAGGCCGCGCACCTGTTTTCAGGAAAATCAGGCGCCGGATCCAGCGTTTGATTTGAAGGCGGATATCGCGATTGCGTATGGCTTGGATGACACCCTGGGACAGCGCTGTGCCGCCTGGAAGGCCCTGGGCTATGTGGTGCATGTGATGACGGGTGTGGCGTGGAGCGAGGATCAGCGCGCCTACGTCTCCGGTGCCTGGGACGGCCAGACGCACGAGGACGAGCGCCAGCAAGACCGCGACGGCCACGTCCGCTGGCACCATCCCGGTGTGGCCTATATGGTGCCGACGACCGCCTACGGCCGCTACCGTGCCGAGATGCTGCGCCTGGCCGTGGATGCGGGAGCCGAAGCGCTGCACCTGGAGGAACCCGAGTTCTGGGTGTCCACGGGATACAGTCCAGCGTTCCGGCGCTGGTGGCAGGAGAGGTACGGGGAGCCGTGGCAGGACCCCGCCTCAAGCGCGGCGGCACGCTGGAAGTCCGGCGAGCTCAAGGCCCACGCCTATCTTGAGACCCTGACGGTGCTCTGCCGGGACCTCAAGGCCTATGCCCGCGAGCGGTACGGCCGCGACCTGCGCTTCTATGTGCCGACCCACAGCCTGATCAACTACAGCCAATGGGGGATCGTGAGCCCCGAATCACGGCTGTTGGAGATCCCCGGCTGCGACGGCTACATCGCCCAGGTCTGGACCGGCACAGCCCGTACACCCAATCGCTACCGCGGTGTCCGCCGGGAGCGAACCTTCGAGACGGCGTTCCTGGAGTACGGGGCGATGGCGGATCTGGTACGCGGCACCGACCACCGGTTGTGGCTGCTGCACGATCCGGTGGAGGACGACCCACGCCACCACTGGGACGACTACCGCGTTCACTGGCGGCAGACGGTGGTCGCGTCGCTGTTTCAAACCCACGTGGCGGATTTCGAGGTGGCGCCCTGGCCGCACCGGGTGTTCCAGGGTCGCTACCCAGCCTCAGCAGACGCCTCCGCCGGGCGCGTGCCGATCTCGGCCGCCTACCGACAGGAACTGTTGGGGGTGATGAACGCCCTGGCAGATATGGCACAGCCGGACGCCAAGGTGCTGGCGCCCTTTGCCTGGGGAACCATCGGCCTGGCGATATCCGACGCGATGATGAACCACCGCGGCCATCCGGGACCGCTCGATCTGGAGTTCGATGTGTTTTATGGTCAGGCGCTGCCCCTGATCAAAGCGGGGGTGCCGCTGCGGACGGTGCAGTTGGACAACCTCGGACGTGCCGGACACCTGACCGGGCTACGGCTGCTCGTCTTGAGTTATGCCATGCAGAAACCGGCGGCACCGTTTGTGCACGAGGCGCTGGCGGACTGGGTGCGCGGTGGCGGAGCCCTGCTGGTGGTTGGTGACGGCGGTGACGTGTTCGCCGACCTGGAGGGCTGGTGGCGGGATGCCGCGGCGGACACGGCGGAGGCGCACCTGTGGGGGTCGCTTGGGCTGCCGCGGCCGCCGGAGGGATCTCGCGCCGTGGCCTGCGGGTCGGGCTGGGTGTCGCGGCTGAACATGGCGCCGGAAGCCTGCGCCCAGTCAGCCGAGGGGGCCGACCGGCTGGTCGCGGCAGCGGCGGACCTGGCGCAGGCGGCGGGTCTGGTCTGGGGCGGCGGCTCGGGGTGGGTTGCCAGGCGGGGACCGTACCGGGCGGTGGCGGTGTTGGACGAGGCTACGACGCCTGAATCCCTGCGCCTGCCGGGCTGGTATGTGGACCTTTTCGATGCGCAACTGGCCCTGCGTCAGGATCCCGTCTTTCACCCTGGAGAGGTGGGCCTGCTGGTCGACCTCTCCCAGCTGTCCCCTGGGGTGGTGGCCGCAGCTCAGGCACGGGTGGAACCTGGGGACGCGACGGACGGCGGGTGTGCCTTTCGCCTCGGAGGCCCGTCGGGTGGGGATGCCGTGGTGCGGTTGCGGCTGGACGGGCCGCCCCGCGCTGTCATCGGGAGCGGAGCGTCCGCCGACCGGGAGCTGCCCTGGTCGTGGCACGAGGCGTCGCGTACGGTTGCGATCACGTGTCCGGTAGTTCCGGAGTGGACATCGGTTACGGTGCACCCCTGAGGGGGCGGGGAGATGTTTCTCCCGGCGGTGTTCTTCTCGGCTACCTGGACGCCGCCCACCCAGGTTCGGGTTACCCCGGCGCGCCCTGAGGCCGCAAGGGCCGCCGCCGCTCGCCCCGACGGTCCCCGGTCCAACACCGTTGCGGGTGCTTGCAAGACCGGCGAAAGAACAGGCCGCGACGCCGAAACGTGCATGGTGCTGCGTGAGACCGCGTTTGTCCCGCAGGCAGTGAGACTGAAGGGAAGTCGCTGGCAAACACAGGCGGTCTCGCCACCGGACAGCGCTAACCAACGAGGTAAAAGATGAACGAGGACAACCTTGCCGGGCCCGAAAGCGATGCACGACTCCATTCAGGCGCCGAGGACGTTGAGGGGATTCCTGTCAGATGGATGGCACCCGATGGCGATGTGACCGGTATCGCCTTGTGGCTGACCCACCTTGGAGGATCAAGCGAGCAAACCTTCCCCATGCTTGCGCGGCTGGCGACACGGGGCGTGGCCGCAGTGACGTTCGACCCGCCCAGACATGGACTCAGGAGTGACGGAACGCCGCCGAGGCAGATTGCCCATGGAATACTAGCCTCCTTTCGGCAGCGGATGTGGCCACTGCTTGGTCAAACAGTTCTGGAGTCCCTGCGCGTTCTGGACTGGGCCGACGGGCGCTTCGGCGTCGTAGGCAGGCACGTCGCCGGAGGCGTCTCGATGGGCGGCGATGTCGCAATAGCGTTAGCAGGCATCGACTACCGCGTGAGCCGGGTGGCCGGCGTGGTTGCCACTCCGGACTGGACTCGACCCAGAATGCACACCGTTGACGAGCACCCGCGACCGATCGACCAAGGCCAAGCCGATAGCTATGCGCGGTGGTCTTGTGATGCCTTCAATCCCATCGCCCATCTACCGAAGTATGATCGGCCCATCGCCATAGCGTTCTACTGCGCTGGCGCGGACCGGCACGTGCCCGCCGAGGCGGCGTTGCGCTTTCGCGCTGCTCTCATCGACCGAGATCCTCGTGCCGGCGCCCGCATCCACGTCGAAGTGTATGAAAACCTGTCACACATCGACGCTGCTCGGGACGATCGCCTATACCTCGCCGCCCTCGACTGGCTCACCTAAGGCAACGCGGTGTGCAGCCCCTCCAGAAGCGGCCCCTACGTGCCATCAGGTGGTGAGCCAGGTTGGGCGTGGCGTTTAGGGTATCGGGTCGGGGAGCAGACGAGGACGGATGGTCCAGCTTGGTGGAGAGAACCAGGCGATGGCCAAGCGCCTGGAACTCGATCGCCTCCTCGATCCCACCCTCGATCCCACCCTCGATCCGCGGACCTTAGGTCTAAGACACGCCAGGGCAGAACCTGAAATAGAGGTGCCGGATCCGGGGTCCATCAGCCCTCCTGCGGTGGTGGGCGGCCTTTCCCATTTGGTCTGCCACCTACTTCGGCCCGGCCGGGCGACGCCATTGGGGCTGAAGGAACGGGCGGCCGATGCGACCGACATCCGCAGTGGGCCGGCGCCAAAGAAAGTGACACGCCGCAGCAGCAGGGGATCACTTCGCAGAAGTGAAGCGCGCCGCAACGGAGGCGACTCCGATCAGGAAGGGTGGTGGCCTGCAGTGGGGCTCCGTTACTCCCGACGCGTGACCATGCGGATGGCGCTTGGCGCTGCGGCAGGCGGTGGGATCTGGCTCGTGGGGTCGCCCAGGGTGCCGAGCGCTCTTGCGGCATCTCCGTCGGATGCGCCCGCGGCCAGCTCGACCGTGGACTACGGCGGCCTGGACGGTCTGCGTCGCGTGCGCTACTCCAGCCACTTCCTCGGTTCCGCGGCAGCGATTCACCGCAACCTGACCAACTACGGCTGGGGCTTCGGTCCGGCTGCGGAGGATCAGCCCCTGGCCGTGCCTGACGCCGCCCAACTGCTCTTGGCCAGGCTCGGCGCCGGCCCGTTGGACGATCTGCTGGCCTACGATCCTTCCAGCGGCGTGGTGCAGTGGTTCACCCGGCAGTCCGGCGGCACGCCGGCCACGGCGGGGAGCCAGCAACTCGCCAGCGGCGGTCAACTTCTGGCCGGCTCCTTCGTCACGTCGGGACGCACCGATCTGGCGCTCTTCGACCCGACTTCAGGCAAGCTCTCCATTTTCCACGGCCAGGCCGCAGGAGGTTTTGCCGCCGGTCCGGTGCGGGCGTTGGGACTGCGTGGCGGCGCGGCCGTGGCAGGGGACTTTGACGGGGACGGGCTTGCAGATGTCTGCGTCTACGGTGCCCACGGCGATCTCACTGTGTTTTTCAACGCAGGCGCTGCACGCTTCGACCGCGCCGTTCGATCGATCTGGCCTGGCGCCGATGGTAGCGGGCAGCTCGTGGCGGCGGACTTCGACCAGAACCACCTCTGCGACCTTGGCCTCTACGCGGGTCACGCGGTGCCCTCCGGCTTCGAGTTCCGCTTCAACCGGGGCGACGGCACCTTCGGCCCGCGGACGGCGGAGATGGGCACTCCGGCACAGACCCACCTCTGGGCGACCTTCGCTTTGCCCGCAGCGCCTGGACCAGCGGTGGCCGGCGTCGTCGCCGCCCAGAGTCCGCCCGGGATCGGGGTCTACAACCGGAGCAACGGTCGCCTGACCGTGCTCCCACCCCAGGCCCCCCCGGCCTACAACTACTCGGTCTGCCTGATGCGCGACGGAGGGATGTACCGTCTGTGGTACGGCGCCCGCTGGCGGACCCTCAACACGAGTGGTGTACCGCTTCCCGGCTGGGATGGGGACCATATCTGCTCGGCCACGTCGAGCGACGGGCACGAGTGGCTGCGCAGGATCGGTGCCCCGGAAATGTATCAGGGCAAAGAACTCGGAAAGACCGGCTGGTGGACCAACAACTACCTGCAGCCGCAGGTGGTGAAGGTCGACGGCGTCTACTACATGTTCTGGCAGGTAGAGATCCAAAAGGGGCAAACGGAGGACACGGGGCAAACCGCCCTGTATGCCGGTGACCGGATCGGGCTGTCGACCTCGACGGACGCGCGCACCTGGACGCGCATGATCAGCCGGGGGGTGGTCATCAACCTTCCGGATCCCGCCGCAACCAAGCTCGGAGACGAAGAGGTCCTGTATGTGGCCAACGACGTGGACGGTCGCCCGTGGTGGCTGTACCTCTTCTATTTCACGGGTGGTCACCCGCGCGGCTTTGTGCGTCTTCGCTCGGCCGACCCGACCACATTCGATTGGAACCTGGCTGAGCACGTCACGGGGCTGTCGCAACTCGGCAACGGCTGCGCCTACGCCGACCGGCAGGGCAAGCCGCGCGTTTATCTGCGCATCACCTTCGCCACCGCGCCCGACAAGCGGACCTATCCCACCCTGCAGGTGTCGGCGGACGGCCTCACCTGGGGATTTGCGCCCCGCAGCGCCGCGACCAGCCCTCTGCAGCCGATTCTGGCGGGCAGCACCAACGATCTCTACAACCGGAATGTGTACTTCCTGGGTCTCTCCACCATCGACGGCACCGGCCGCCTTGAACCCCGCGGCGGCAATCGCTTCCACGCCTTCTACGCCGCCGCCACATCGAACACGCCGACGGCCCCGGCCATCTTCCATGCGCAGATCGGCCTGGGCGAACTGATGATGGACCTGGGCGGCTGAAGCTGGCCGCCCAGGTATGCCGGTCGGGCGGCTGGCATGTGGCGCGCAGCGTTCCCGGCCGTCGCCTGCGAGCCGGGGTCCCGGAAGCCCTGGGACCCCAGGCAGGCAAGCATGAAGCCGGCTCCTTGGATCCTTCGGCCCTATGCCTGCGGGGCCGCGCTGAGACCCTCCACCGCGACATGGCTGCGACGGGTTTTCTTGGACGATCACCGGCTGATCCACGTGTCCGCACCGCCGCCGGCCCCGTGGGCTGTCCACAATACCGGGGCACCCTCACAGGGGGCCGAGCCGGGCGCTAAGCGGCGAAGGCTGGATCTCCAGGAAAGAGACGGGCGAGTGCACCTGGAGACCCTTGCGGCGTATGGGCAGCGGCACGGTGACAAGGCGCACGACGCAAAGCTGGGAAGGACTCGAGCCCCGCCGGGAGCGTCCGCAAACGGCAGGGCGGACCGTATAAGCGACAGCGCGAAGTCGGTTCGCGGGCGCGAGTCTGGCGGATCGGGCCGTAGTACCGAGGACGCCGCGGACATGACAAACGCGGCGGAGGAAAGGGCCCGGGGGTGATCTACGGTGCGGCGGAGGAAACCGGCGGGGACACAGAGCCCCGGCAACCGGGCCTGACGATGGCGCACCCGTAGCGCATGGCAAACCGTGGCGGCACCGGGGGATGTGCGGACGCACTTGAGCCGGGGCCGGGCCAGCGGCAGCGCGGACCCGCAGCCCGACACAGAGCGGGGAACCTGCGGTCAACAAAGCGCCGCCCTCACGGGCAGGCCATGCGTGGAGGGGTCGCTTGAAGCCGTACTGTGGGAGAACCCGACGTACGGAATTTTAGGGGGAGGGTGGAAACCAGGCATGGCCGCGGAATGCGACACTCCGGGTACCGAAAGGCCGGAGCAACGGAGATCAGAGCCTAAACCCAGGTGCCACCCTTCTACCCGGCGGGGATTGCGCGCCTACGCTGCCGCCAAGCCAAGGAGAGGCGTTTTCGCCCACTCATGGTTCTTCCTGGGTGGCTAACAATACCTTAACATTCTGCGCCACATTTGAGGGATGCACCCATCCAGATATCCAGATATGGAGAGACCCACCGTTAGACCGCAACACACCCTTCACACGCCACGGCACAGTTGGCTCGCGCGGCCGTTAACCCGTTCTGCGTAGATCGGTGCCGGCTCCTTGGCCCACGTTTGGCCCACCATCCACGTCCACCCTGCCCGTCACCTTTCCATCGGTCGGCGGATGACACGCCAAGTCCATTCCCTCTACCTTAATGTGGCGAACTGCGTGCTTGCGTGACACCCTTGAGCGGAAGACAGGGTGATGTTCGTGAACGAATCCGGGCGCAGAGGTTTCATGAAGGGTCTGATGGGCACGGTCGGATCCCTGATCGCCCTAGGGTATGCCTTCGTAGCTGAACGGTTCATGCTGCCGCCCCCAGAGACCTCTGCAACTCTGCAGAAGGTGGGAAGGTCCTCCGATTATATTACTCACCAAGCAAAACTAGCTATCTACACAGGGGATGGTGGATTTCCGGATGGTGTGTACATCGTCCGACTGGCCAAAGGCCTCATTGCGTATGATGAACACTGTGCACACCTACAATGCCCAGTTCAATGGTCCCACGCGACTCTGACCTTCAATTGTCCATGCCACGGCTCAGTTTATAATGTCTATGGAAAGAACGTTGCTGGTCCGGCGCCACATCCGCTCAACTATCATCGAATCGTGGAGCACAAGGGTGAAGTCTGGATCGGCGGAATCGTCCCCTGGGGTACGCCGGAGTGGACCAAGATGGCCCACGCTACCGGAAAACCGTCGGCCGACACCGGAAAGGCTTGACGTGCCGAATCTGTCCGCTACGTCCCGTCGACAATGACCACAGCGCCCGAGGGGGTCGATCACGCAGTGGACCAGACCGACGCCTCGGACACCGCGCAGTCACCCGGCGAAGACCCTGTATCCAAGGTCATCGACCCCCAAACAGAGAACAGCCCGGCGTGGAAGTACCTAGACTGTAGGCTCGGCCTAGAGAAGGCTGGGTTGAAGCCGCTGGTGTTTGAGGCCATGAATGCCCCACACCCGCGCTTCATGAACCCCCTCGACTATATGGGCGACATCCTTCTGTTCCTGTTCATGAATCAGGTTATCACAGGCCTGCTCTTGATGACCCATTACAATGGCTCGGCGATGGGCAACCCGTTCCCCGCCTACCAAAGCACCCTCAACATGACACATAGCTTCTGGCTGGCCTTCGTACGTGACATGCACTTCTGGGGCGCTAACGCCATGGTTGTAGCCATCGCAGTGCACATGGCGCGTGTGTTCTACCTGGGTGCATACAAGCCGCCGCGCGAGTTCCAGTGGCTGTCGGGCTTGGTACTCCTCGGTTGCACCATCGGCCTTGCGCTCAGTGGTTATCTACTGCCCTGGGACCAGCAGGCGTACTGGGCTACCGAGGTCGCGACGGCTATGGTCAAGTACATGCCCTTCATCGGGCATGACTTGTTGTATTTACTTCGCGGTTGTCGATACACCTGTGGATCAACTCTGACACTGTTCTTTGCCATGCACGTGGTGTTGCTACCGTTGATCCTAGTGCTGACGATCGGCGTGCACGTCCTCTTGGTCATCATCCACGGCCAAGTGGACGTTGATGCCAGGCTGCCCAAGGGATACAAGGAAAAGCACCGACGAGGCCAGGTTTCTGACTTCCCAAAGGGCTATGTGCCGTTTTGGCCCGACACAGTCGCCAAC
>JAJZXK010000097.1 GCA_021806565.1 Bacillota bacterium
CCACGGCGTCCCGCGGCGGCTCGGCGCGCAGCACCAGATCGCCGGCCGGTGGTTGCTCGGCCATTGGCAGCGGCGCCGCCGGCCCGGCGACGGTCGGAGCGCGGCCGTCCGGGACCGGCCCGGCCGGGTCGGCCCCCGGGTCGACGCCGATCCCGGGTTGTCCTTCGGTGGGGCGTTGCGCGTCATCCACCGCTACCACCATCCCTACCTGGGCGGCCCGCCGGAGCCGCCCGCGTTCGATGCACCCGCCGTGCCGGCGCAGTGGACGGCTCAGGCGCGGCGCGCGCCCGGGGGACGCAGCCTCCGGGTTACGCCGCTGACCCCGACGCCGTGGGTGTAGACCATGTTGCCTCCAAGGTGCGCCGTCACCGTCACACAGACCGCGGCGATCACGACGCACAGCGTGGCCAGGCCGGTATTGCGCCCCCGGCTGCTGCCCAGGGCCGACCAGGGCTGGCGCTCCCGGAATCGGGCCGAGACCCGCAACAGCCAGGCGGCGCCGGCGCTCAGCCCGGTCAGCATGGCCCAGTGCTGGTGGCTCGAGAGGATGGCGCGGGTGGCGGGAGTCCAGTGCACCCACTGCTCCGAGAGCAGCCCGAACGCCATCGTCACCACGATCGCGGCGCACGCCAGGGTCAGGCTCCAAAAACTGCAGCGCTGTAGAAAGCGGTCGCGGTCCCGCCCGCCCATCCAGAGGTCGGCCAGCGAGATGGCGGCGGTCAGATACAGCAGGACGATGGGAAAGTGCAGGATCATCGGGTGGATGGTCGGCGGCAGTCGGCGGGCGAGCCAGACGATCTGCGGATACAGAAACGACACCAAAACGGAACCCCCCTGGTGCCGGGCGACAGGGCCCGATCTGCGCGGCGCCTGGCGTTGAGCGGCCGTGCGCCGAGGCGTCATACGTCGTCGTGCAACATCCCCGAGGTGCAGCATCCGCGCCGGGGCGCTGTCGGTCCGTCCGGCTACAGTTCGCCGTCGGCCTCTGCCTGCAGCCGGCGCAGGAACTCCAGCAGGAAGGCGTGGCGTCCCTGGGCCAAGCGGCGCGCCTCCGGGGTGTGCAGGCGATCGGCGAGGCAAAGCAGCTTGTCCGCGAAATGCGCGACGCTCGTGCCGGGGGCGGCGCGGCTCCCGCCGGGAAGCGGCAGTCCCGGGTTCTGGCCGTACACGCCGCCGTAGGCGAAGGCGCGTCCGATGCCGAGCGCGCCGATGGCGTCCAATCGGTCCGCGTCCTGGACCAGCCGTCCCTCGATCGCTTCGGGCACGTGGCCCGTGGACCACGAGAGGGCGGCGATCGCGTCCACCGCGCGCCGGGCCAACGAGGGGGCCGCGCCGGCCGCCAGCAGCCACTCCTGCGCCAAGCGTGCACCGCGTGCGCCGTGTCCTTGCCTGCCGACCGCGCTGCCGACGTCGTGCAGCAGGGCGATCAACTCGACCAGCGCCGGATCGGCGTCCTGCCCGGTCGCCCAGCATAGCGCCAGAAAGCGGACGCGTAGCACGTGCGCCAGATCGTGCCCGGAAACGTCGCCGGCCATGGCGGCGGCCACCCGCGGATACACGGCGGCCGCGATCGGGCCGAACTCGCTGGCGGGATCCGGCGGCACCGAGCCCAAGCCCCCTTATGTCTGCGGCGTGGACCACTGCGTTGCCTGCGGCCGCCCCAATCATCGCATCCGTCCCCCGCCGCTGGATACCCCCCCGCCTCGACGAATTTCGGTCTGGGTGCGAAGGCGCCGTCCGAGGTCTGGCCGGGTACGCGCGGCCACCCGGCCGGAGCGCCTTGAGTCTGGCGGCCGGCTGCCGTACGGTGGGCCCGGGTGGCCGCCACCGACCGGCGGCGGCCACCCGGAAGCGGGCAGGGGGGGCTTACCCATGGCGGAGGCAGGACAGGCAGTGTTGACCCGGTTCCTGGCCCACCGGAGGCAGACCGAGGATCTGGCGCGGCGCTTCCCCTCGGAATGCGCCGAGTTCACCCCGTGGGCGGGCGCCCTGGGGCTGGCCGCACTCATCGGACACATGGCCGTGGCGCACCGCCGCCTCATGGGCGTGGCCTGCGACGGCCAGCCCCCGGAGCTGGCCGCGGCGCCGGCGGACCTTGCGGGGGTGTGCGCGGCGCTGGCCAGATACACCCAGGACGCGGGGGCACGGCTGCGCGACCTCGACGATGCCCAACTGCTGCGGCCGGTCACGTTTCGCGATCGCACCGTGCCGGCCGGCACCTGGTTGGAACTGGCCCTGGAGCACGAGGTGCACCACAAGGGGCAGTTGTTCGTGTATGCGCGCTTGCTGGGCATCGAGCCGCCGCCCTGGCGGTCGCGCGATTGATTTCAGCGCCACCCCCGCAATGCGCCGCGCTGCGACGAACCCATCGCCGTGGGACCGGGGGTGGCTTCCATGGTTGCGCTGGTGCTGCCTGGCCGCCGGCCCAGGCGCGCGGCACGGGTTAGCCCTGGCAGGGGGATGCATGGATGTTCGCTGTGCGGCGGCGGGCTCTGGCCCTGGTTACGGCCGTGGGGGTGTGCTCCTGCACCTGGATCGGGGGGGCCCGAGCGGCGGGTCCGGCGTTCACGGATGTTCCCGCCGGCTTCTGGGCGGCGCCGGCGATCTCCGCCATGGCCGCGCGCGGCGTGCTCCGCGGTGTGGGCGGTGGGCAGTTCGATCCCAACGGGCTACTGACGCGGGCCCAGTTCGCCACCATGCTCACCCGCCTGGCAAACCTGCCGGCGGGCGAGGTCGGTCCGCGCTTCAGCGACGTCGGCCCATCCGATTGGTTCTATCGCGGGGTGGAGTCTGCCACCGGTCAGGGTTGGATGGCGGGTGTGGGGGGCGGGAAGTTCGCGCCGGACGCCACGGTGCAGCGGGACATGGCCGCGGTGGCGGCGATCAACGACCTCGGCCTCGGCCACGTCGCCTCCGATGAAAGTGCCGCCCCGCTGCCGTTTGCCGACGCCGCCTCGGTACCCGCCTGGGCCCGCGGCTCGATGGTGGCGGCCTACCACCTGGGGCTGATGGTCGGTGCCTCCGGCCGGCTCGATCCACTGGCTCCCCTGACGCGGGCCCAGGCCGCCGAACTGCTCACCCGCCTGGCGGCGGTCACCCCCGCGCAACTGCAAGCCGAAGGCGGGCGCGTCGCCGCCGCCATACACGTCCTGCCGTCGCAGTCTGCGGCGGTACCGGGCCAGGCCTTCACGGTCAACGCCTACGCCCACGATGCCGCCGGCTATGTGCTCCCGGCACGCTTTGCCTGGTCGGCGACCGGTGGCAGCGTCGCGCCGCAGGCCGGCAACACCACCCGGGGCACGGCGACGGTGACCCCGGCCGCCGGCACCGCCGTGACCGTGACGGCGACGGTGCTGGGCGACGGGACGGCGGTGCACGTCACCATCCCGGTGCAACAGCCGGCCAAACTGTCGGTTTCCGCGGTGCCACCGTTGGTGCTCAGCAGCGCGCAACTGCCGCTGCAACTCCGGGTCCTGACCGCGGGGGGGCATCTGGTTGCCGGCGCTTCCCCTACGGTGACCGCGCTGGCCGCCCCGGCGGCCGGCGGGGCCCCGGTGCAGGCCTCGGTGCGGTTGCAGGGCGGCCAGGGGCAGCTGACGCTCCCACCGCTTTCCGTCGGCACCTACCAGTTGCGTTTGCAGGCACCGGGGTTGCCGCCGCAGACGGCGAGCCTGCAGTCGGTGGCGTCACCGGTCGGGCAGTTGGTGTTGACCCCCGGCCCGGGGGCCCAGGTGCCGTCCGGTGGCGGCCAGCCGACCATTCCGGTGGGGGCGACCTTTGCGGTGGAGGGAACGGTCCGTCCCCTGGCGGCGGGTCCCGTCACGGGGAATTGGCCCCTGGCCGTGACCGCCAGCGGGAGCCAGAACGCGCTACCCCGACTGATCGGCGAGATCCGCCCGCCCTCGGTGGCAAACGTGCATGCGGTCTCGGGCATCCTGCCGGCTTCCGGGGGACCGGTGGCAACCTTCATCGCCAACGCGGTCGGCAGCGGTAACCTGCAGGTCTCTGTGCCCGGCGGGGCGGTGCTGCCGGCGAGTATGGGCGTCGGGGTGACGGCCCAGGGCCGCTTCGGAGCCTCGCCGCCGGTGGCGACCGTCGCGGCGGGCCAGACGGCGCAGGTGTCGGTGCACCTGCTGCAGGCCGACGGCGCACCCGCCGCCGCCAGCACCTACGGGGTACCGATCTTCGCTGAGCCGATCGACCCGGCCGGGCATCCGCTACCCTGGCTCACCGCCACGGTCTCCGGCGGCTTGGCCACGGTCCACTTCCAACCGACACAGGCCGGGGTCTGGACCTTCCGCTGGTATGGGTATGAATATGCGCCGGTGGCCGCCGGGAGCCTGACGGTGGTCCCCGGTGCGGCGGCGCGGTTGGTCGTGGACCCGACGCCGACCTCGGTGCTGCTCCCCGGCCAGCGGTCGACGCTCCAGGCCTGGGTCGCCGACGCGTACGGAAACCCGCTCGCGACGCCGTTCAGCCTCACCGGGGGCTGCGGCGGCGGCCCGGCCGGGCAACTGAGCTTCCGGCCGATGGGCTTTAGCGGACCGGGCGGCGTCGGCACCTTCCAGGCCAGCGCCCCGGGACTCGAGAACTGCAGCTTCTCCAGTCCTGACCATCCGGCCCTCGCTGCGGCCACGGTGACGTTCCGCACCGTGGCCACGCCGGCCGGCCGCTTGGCCGGCAAGGGCATGTGGCTGATCTTTCCGGACTGGACCGCCCTGGGCACCACCCACCTGCTTGCGATGGCGCGGGCCGAAGGGGTCACCCACATCTATCTGGAGGTGGCCACGACCAGCGACGGCTTCTACGGCGGCCGGGCCCTGGACAGCTTCCTGGCGCGGGCGCACGCCCAGGGGATCGCCGTGATCAGCTGGGTCTACGCGGCGCTGCACCAACCCGCCAAGGACACCGCGACGCTGGGCGAGGTGGCCGCCTACACCACCCCGCACGGTTCGCGGGCCGACGGCGTGGCTCTGGACCTGGAGGAGGTGCTGACGCCCTCGACCGTCGCGGCGTACACGGCGGCCGCGCACGCCGCGGTCGGGCCGCAGGGGCTCGTGGTGGCGGTGGTCTATCCGCCGCAGTACGGGCCGCCGACCCCGTTTTCCGCCCTGGCGCCCAACGTGCAGGCGGTCGCCCCCATGGACTACTGGCACATCTACGAGGCGGACTACAGCTACAGCTTCGTCTATCAGTGGGTCGCCAACTCGGTGCAGCTGGTCCGCCAGCGCACCGGGGTGCCGAGCATGCCGGTGGATGTGATCGCGCAGACGTTCGACGAGTTCGCCGGCGGCTCTGGCAAGGGCATCTTCAGCCCGACCGCGGCGGAACTGGCCGCCGCGATCCGGGCGGCCTCGAAGGCCGGCGCGGTGGGCGTCTCCTTCTACCGCCCGACCACCGCCACCCCGGCCGAACTCGGCGTGCTGACCAACCGGCCCTGGCCGGACGGCTGATCCGCCGCGGCCGGCACTGGGGCGCTTGTGTCCCGGGGACCCGGATGCTATCCTGGTGCCGACGGTGAACGGGAACGCACGCTCCAACCTCCACAGAGAACCGGCGGCCGGTGCGAGCCGGTGGGGAGGGGGCGTCGCGGGACACCCGCGAGTCTCCTGCCTGGCAGGCGGCCGGCCCCCGTGATCGGGCCGTGAGCGGTCGGTGCGGAGGCGCACCGGCAAGGCGGGTGGCAACGCGAGCAGGCCTCGTCCTTCCAGGGGGACGGGGCTTTTTGCTGTCTGCCGCAGGGTCGGAGGCAGTGGGAGGTGGCAGCGTGGAGCGGACGCTGTGTGCCGAACTGGGCGGTCGGTCGGCGACTGCCGGGGCGCGCGTCTGCCTGTATGGCTGGGTGGCGCGGGTCCGCCGTCTGGGGGGCCTCACCTTTCTGGTGTTGCGCGACCGTAGCGGGACGGCGCAGGTGGTGCTGGACGGTGACGGCCCGCTGGCGGGGCCGGTGCCGCCGGCGGAGGCCATCGTTTGCGTCCACGGCCTCTCACGGCCGGAGGCGCGCGCACCCGGCGGGGTGGAGGTGCTGGCCGAGCGTCTGGACGTGCTGGCGCGGCCGGAGCGGCCGCCGTCGCTGCCGCTGTATCGCGAGCAGTTGGAGGCGTCGCTGGACACCGTGCTCGATCAGCGGACCCTGTCCCTGCGCCACCCGCGCGAGCGTGCCGCCTTTTCCGTCCAGGCGGCCCTGCTGCGCGGCCTGCGGCGCCACCTGGACGGTTGCGACTTCACCGAGGTGCACACGCCGAAACTGACCGGTGCGGCCACTGAGGGTGGGGCGGATGTCTTTGCCGTCGACTACTTCGGCCGCCGCGCCTACCTCGCTCAGAGTCCCCAACTCTACAAGCAGATCCTGGTCGGGGCGGGCTTCGAACGGGTCTACGAGGTCGGCGCCGCCTACCGGGCCGAACCGCACGATACGGCTCGGCACCTGAACGAGTACATCAGTCTGGACGTGGAGACCGAGTTGTTCGGCGGCGCGGGTACCGGGCCGCTGCTCGCCCTGGAGCGGGGGCTGCTGCGGGCCATGTTCGCCCAGGTGGCGTCGGATGCCGGAGATGCGCTCGACCGCTTCGGGGTGCGCGAACTCCCCGACCCGGGGAGCGCGGCGGCCGTGACGCTCGAAGAGGCGCTGGCCTGCACCGGGCGGGAGCAACTCGACCCGGAGGCGGAACGCCTGCTGGGGGAGCGGCTCGGCCCCCTGGTCTTTATCACGGATTGGCCGGTGGTGCAGCGCCCGTTCTATACCATGGAGCGCGAAGACGCCCCGGGGGTGACCCAGTCGTTCGACCTGCTGCTCAACGGACTGGAGGTGACCACCGGCGGACAGCGCGAGCACCGTCCCGGCTGCCTGCGGAACGCCCTGGCGCGGCGCGGGCTGGCTGCCGCTGGTCTTGGCAGCTACCTGGCCGCCTTCGACGCGGGCATGCCGCCGCATGGCGGATTCGCCATCGGCTTGGAGCGGCTCACGGCGCAGCTGCTCGGGATCCGCAACGTGCGGCGGGCGAGCCTCTTCCCACGCGACCGCGGCCGCCTCGAGCCGTGATGCCGCGGCGGCTGGAGGGTCGGCGGTGCCCACCCCTCCGGCCGCTGCGCCGCTCCGGTCGCATCCGCGGTCCAGCGCTCAGGGCGCGTATTCCAATAGGAACGTGCCCTGGACGGGCTTTCCGTCGACCATGGCCTTGGCGCCGGAGACGCTTGCGGTGCCGTTCGCCCACCAGCCGATGAAGCCGCCGTGCCGCCCGGACTTCGGGGTCGAGGCGCAGTTGGGTAGTGTGGTGTGGCCGGGACAGGCGTGCTGGGCGGTGCCGCTGGGATGCAGCATCTCCAGGGTGTAGGTGCCGGCGGGCGCCGACTTGGCCAACTGCAGGGGGACCCAGCTGTTGTCCTGGACGTTGTGGTAGACGGCGCAGGCGAGCACCTGGCCGGTCAGTCCGGAGCCCTTGCGCAGCATGAGCGTGTATCCGGAGTTGGTGGTGATCCAGGTGGGGGAACTGGGCGCCACGACTTGGAAGGCGCTGGTCGCGGAGAAGGCCTCGGCAAGGGTGTGGCCGTGGATCAGCTGCACCGGTTTGTTGTTGGTCGCCTCGACCGCGGTGGCGCCCGCCGGCATGGTGCCTTCGGAGACGGAGGCGCAGTGCGGCGCCGCGGGCGTCGACGCGGCGGCCTTGGTGGCGGCCGGGCTGCCGCCGCAGGCCGCCAGCAGGCCGGTGGCGGCGCAGAGCGCCAATCCCCGCGCCAGCGCGTGGGAGCGGCTCGACATGGAACGATCCCCCTCCGAGAACCGTCGTTTGAGTCGCGAGGGGCCGTTCGCCCTGGTCGGGCGAAGCCCTGCCGTCGCTCGGACGGTGCCGGCAGGGCGGGTGCCACCGGCTCGCTGCCTGCGGCACCCGTTCTCCGTAGTTTTCTTGACCAGGCGCTTGTGACTACCGACGATACGGCGGATGCCGCTACTGCCGACGGCACTCATGCCGATGGCACTATGGCCCTAATGGTACTTGGAGATGAAGGACGGGAGGGTCTGGCTGTTGAGCGCGCTGAGCGGGGCGGTCGAGGGCACGCCCTTGGTCACCAGCCAGAAACGGTCGAAATAGGTCGGCGTGTTGTATTGCAAGCGGAAGCTCGAGCCACCGTTCTCGGTGCCGATCCCCGGTTCTCCCTTGGCGAAGGTGATCCCGCCCATCGTGAAGGATGCGACCAGCCAGTGGTGGGTACCGGTGGTGGCGTACGCCTCCGGCACGTTGTCGTACGCGCCGTGGACGGGACCGGCGGTGTTCGTGCCGGCGAATTGGACCGTGAGCCAGTCGCCGGTTTTCGCCGAGGTTGTACGGCTGGCGTCGTAGTATTCGACGCAGAGCATGACGTTTTTGGTCTTGGCCGCCACGATCTGCTGTGGGTTGAAGTAGACATAGCCGCCGCGCGTCGGCGGGTAGTATCCCGCGCCGTAGAGGGCGTAGTGCTTCTGGTAGCCGGCGAGAAACCACACACCATCGCCCTGGGAAGTCGTGACCAGTAGCTGGTTGGGTACGACCTCCAGCGAGGAGGTGAGCGGAAAGGCGCTCATGCTTGCCTTGGCCGGCGGGGTGGCGCACAGCCGGCTCGCCGTCGGTGCTAGGTGCACGGGTTGCTGGGCGCTGAGCACCAGGTGGGTCAGGTGCGGGACCTTGGGACCACTGCTCGTGGAACTCGAGCCGGACGTGTGCGCCGCCGCCGAAGCCTTGCTTTTCGCCGCGCTGTGGTGGGCTGGCGATGCGGTGCCACAGCCGCTGGTCAGCAGCAGGCAGGCTCCCCCCGCGACCATGGCTCGGACGCCTCGGGATCGGGCCATGCCTACCGCGCGTGCGATGCAACGCACCGACCGATCGCTCCCTTCGCCGCTTCGACGCTATCGGAGGGCGGGATGCGAAGCCCGCGCCGCGGCGGTCGATTCCGCGCGCCGAAGCGCACTTCCTGCCGTTCAGCGCCCTGTGGCACGCTGGTCACATGGCAAATTGATGGTAGGAGTATGGTAGGAGTCTGGAAAGACCTGCCTAGCACTTTATGCCTTCCCCGCCGCCGCCGCATCCCTGCGGCGGCGGCAGGACCCCGTCGGGAGACGGGACGCCTGCGCCGCAGACTGCCGTAGACGGTGTGGCGCCCAGGGGCCGACCCCCGGCTACTGCCACGCGGAGGCGTATGAGTATGGCGTACGGGAAGGCGGCACGGCCCGGCGATGGCGGGCCGTGGTCAAGGGGGTGAAATCGCATGGCTCAGATGCGTGTGACGCACCCGTACCCCCGTGCGATGGCGCGCTCGGCGCACGCGCGCCGCCGCCCGGCGCCTGCCCACGGCAGCGGGACTCTGGTGGTGCCGCTGTGGTGGATCGCGGCGGGAGTCTGCATCGCGGGGCTTGCGATGATCGCGGTCGTAGCGTTCATGGTCCTGAGTGTCCACGGCCGCGTGCCGCCCCAACTCGGGCCGGTCCTGGCTTCCGGCGCCCCGCCGCGGGCCGGGTGATCCACCGCGCGGCGCTTTCGGGCGTGGGGCCGCCGTCAGGGGGGGCGCCGATCGCGCTCAGCGTGCTGTACGTGGCGCCGATCAGGCAAGTACGAAGCGCCACAGGCCGACGGGGGCCGGGCGGGCGCCCAGTCCCGTCCCATCGGCCTCCCGGGGAGCGGCCGGTTTGCAGGTGGCGCCGACCCGGTCCGGAAGCAATCCGCGTTTGGTTGCGCGGTGCGGGAGGGCGCTCTCCGTCTGGACGGCCGGGCCGCCGGGCTCCCGGCGGCCGAGGCGCGAGGTGGGATGGTGCCGGCGTGGAGTGCTCCAACACCCCGTGCCCGGCGCCGCCCCGGGCCAGGGCGTCGTCGGAGGCCGCGGCGTGTACCGCGTGGCGCAGGTGGCCAATCGAAGCGCGAAAGGGGCGAGAACCTGGTCGGCCGGAGGGTGGGCAGGCGCTGGCAGGGCGCTTGGCACGCACGCTCCGCACCAGGGCAGGGGATGCTGACCGCCTCGGAGGCCGCGGGGCTGGTGTATGAGCGCTTGCCGGTCCCGATCTGTCTGGTGGACGCGTCCGGCCGCTTGGAGGCGATCAATCCCGCTGCCGAGCGCCTCAGCGGCCGGAGTGCCGCGGAACTGGTCGGCCAACCCTTTTTCTCCGGGATGGGGGTCGTGCCGGTGCCGTCCAATCCACCGGCGGGCGGAGAGGTCCATTGGAGCGGCGCGCAGACGCGCATGCCCTGCCGCATGTACCTCCCGGACGGGAGCGAGGAGCCGGTGACGATGATCGCCACGCCGCTGGGGACGGCGGAGTGTCCGCGGAGCGCGATCTTCCTGATCGACCGCCGCACCGCCCCACTGCTGACCGACATCCCGCTGTGGGCCCTGGCCGACCCGCTCACCGGGCTCGGCAATCGCCACCGCCTGGAGCGGGAGCTGCCCGAATGGCAGGGTCGGGCGGGCGCGGTGGCGGTGTTCGACCTGGACAACCTCAAGGACGCCAACGACCACCACGGGCACGCGGCCGGCGACGCGGCGCTGGGTGTGGTCGGCGCGGTGTTGGCGGGGTCGGCGCCCCCGTCGTCCCTGGCCGTCCGGTCCGGCGGCGATGAATTCGTCGTCCTCCTCCAGGGGATGGACGAGCAGGCGGCCGAGTTGTGGGCCCGCTCGGTGGTGGCTGCCGTCACAGAGCGCGCGGCGGCGGAGCATCTGGCGGTGGTTCCGCGGCTGAGCCACGGTACGGCCGGACTTGGCGCGGGCGGCGTCTCCAGGGCGCTGGAGGAGGCGGACGCCGCCCTGTATGAGTGCAAGGGGGTCGTACTGCGCGCGCGTGGTGGCGGGTCGCTGGTGCTGACCAGCCGCGGCCGGGAGGGGTTACTGCGGCCGGATCGGCTCAGCGACGCGCCGGAGGCCGGCTCGTTCGCCGCGCGCTTCGACCGCGAGTTCGACCGCTGCTTCCGGGCGCACTATGCTGTGGCCGCCGAGCGGGCGCGGCAGTTCGTCGCCCTGGTCGACCCGCGGGCCGGCATCGCGGCGGTGGAGGTCGGGGCCGGCTCGGGCCGCATCACCTTCGACGGGGGGCTGGCGCAACGCATCGGGTCTGGAGGGCAGTTGCTCGTCACGGATCCCTCCGAGGCCCAACTCGCCGTGGCGCGTTCGCGGGCGCACGAGGGGGGCTTCGACTGGATCCGCTTTGTGGAAGCGCCGGCCGAGGCGTTGCCCCTTGAGCCGGCGACGGCCGACCTTGCCCTGGGGGCCCTGTTCATCCACTTCACCGATGGCCGGGCCGCCCTGCGCGAGATGGCGCGGGTGGTACGGCCCGGTGGCGTGGTGGCGGTTTCGACGGCCATCGCCTTCCCCTGGCCCGCCGTGTGGGACGAGGCGCTGGAGCCGGTCTGGGAGGCCCTGCGCCGGCACGGAGTGGCACCGGGCCACTACTTTCCCAAGGCGGGCGAGGTGGCGGCCTGGATGAAGGCCCAGGGCCTGATGGTGCAGCGTGTGGAGACGCTGGAGGGCGACGCCTGGGCGCCGCCCTCTGCGGAGGAAGCCGTGCGGACCTGGCACCAGATGGGTCTGGTGCGCCTGCTGCTGCGGGGGGTGCCCCCCGAGGGGCACCAGCAGCTGGAAGACGCCTTCGGGCAGCGGCTGCGCGCGGCGATGGCGCGACGGCCGCCGCAGGAGTGGGTGATTCGCGCGCAAACGGAAAACCTGGTGGCATGCCGCCCTCTGCTGTGATTCGCGCGCGGGGCGGGCGCCGCGATCGCCGCCCCCGGTGGGACCCGGCGCAACCCCCTCCGACCGGCCGGCTGGAGCCGGCCGGTCGGGCCTGACCTCGCGCCGATCGGACCAATCCCGGCCGCCGAACGGCAGGACTGTGCCGGCGGGCGGTGAAGCGGGCCGCCCAAGTCGGCCGCTGGGCCGGATCGGGGGGATGGGGATGGAGACGAAGACCCCGGGCGTGTTGACGCCGGAAGAGATCGCCTTCTACAACGAGAACGGCTATCTGCGCCTGCGCGGGGTGTTCGACGCGGCGGAGCAGGAGGCCCTCGGCCGTGAACTGGAGTATGTGATCGGCAACTTCGCGGTGGCCGGCAAGGGATGGGACGGACCCTGGCGCGAGAAGTATCTGTCGCGTGAGGAGAACGCCCGCTCCCAGTTGGCCGCGACCCACGAGATGCAGCAACTCTCCGCGGCCCTGGCCCGTGCCATCCTGGCCCCGAGGCTGACGGGCGCCATCGCCGATCTGATCGGACCCGAGGTGGAGTTCCACCACATGACCCTGCACGCCAAGGGGCCGGAGTTCGGAACCCCCTTCCCGCTGCACCAGGATCACCCCTTCTACCCGCACAGCGACGGGCGCTACGTGGACGCCATCCTGCACATCGACGCGGGCACGGAGGCCAACGGCTGCCTCAAGTTCGTGGCCGGCAGCCACAAGCTCGGCCCGCTGACACACGTCCGCGAGGGCTCGCCCCACCTGCCGCCTGACCAGTATCCGTTCGAGTCGGCGGTGTCGTGCCCGGCCGAAGCGGGCGACGTGGTGCTCTTCAGCATCCACACGATCCACGGCTCCGCGTTGAACCGCACCCCGCAATGGCGCCGCTTCGTGCGGGTCGGCTACCGCAACCCGCGCAACCTGCAGACGGGTGGCCAGGCGATGGGACGTCCCGGGTGGATGGTGCAGGGGGTGCGGCCGAAGATCGAGGGCGTCACGGTCCAGCCGTACGGCACCATCCAGGTGCAGGCCAAGGCTCCTTCCGCGACCGCCTGAAGGCGGGGGTTGGCCGGGTACGGACGCGGTCTTGGGACCGCATCCGTACCAGTCGCGGAGGAATCCATACCGCGCGCGGGCAAGAGCCATGGCGGGGGGGCGATGGCCATGGCGCGGCGGCGCGCGGACCGGCCGCATCCGAATCCGAATCCGAATGTGCTCGTGTTTTTCACGGATCAGCAGCGGTGGGATACGACGGGTCTGGGGGGCAACCCCCTGGACCTGACCCCAAACTTCGATCGCATGGCGCGCGCGGGGACGCACCTGCGCCACTTTTTCACCTGCCAGCCGGTGTGCGCCCCGGCGCGCTCGTGCCTCCAGACGGGGCAGTATGCGACGACGACCGGGGTGTGGCGCAACGGCATCGGACTGTCCCCTGACGCGGTGACCCTGGCCGACGTCTTCGGCGGGGCCGGCTACCACACCGGGTACATCGGCAAGTGGCATCTGGCGCGTTCGCACCAGCGCGGCCCGGTGGCGGTCGACGAACGGGGCGGCTACGCGGAGTGGCTCGGGGCCAACGCCTTGGAGGGCACCTCCGACACGTACCGCACGGTCGTCTACGACGGCGAGGGCCGCGAGGTGTTCCTGCCGGGCTACCGCGTCGACGCCCTGACCGACGCGGCGATCCGCTTCATCGACCGGCACCGGGCCGATCCCTTTTTCCTCTTCCTTTCGTTCCTGGAGCCGCACCACCAAAACCACCTGGACGACTACCCGCCGCCGGAAGGTTACCGCGAAC
>JAJZXK010000009.1 GCA_021806565.1 Bacillota bacterium
CTGCACCACCAGACCACTTGTTCGGGACGGTGGGGCAATTGCGTGACGCACGGGTGGGTCAATTACCTGACGTTGGGGTGGGTCAATTACTTGACGCCACCTGGGTCAATTACGTGACGCGCAACACGGGACCGTGGGGGCCGCCGCAAGCTGCGGCGTGATGATGGCGGGCGTGCTCGCAAGCGCGATCGGCGTGGCGGGCGCCGGCGCCGCCGGGAGCATGGCCGGAATGGCCCAGTCGACGTCGTCGCCGACCGTCGTCATCGTCCTGGGGGATCTGTCGACCCCTCTGCTGCTTCTCTCGGTGGCGCTCATGGTGTGGGGCGTGTGGCGCAGCCGCAGCACCGCCGCCAGGGTTCTGGTCGTGATCGGCAGCGTCGTCCTGCTCGCCAACCAGTGGCAAATGCATTGGCTGCTGCTGATCGCCGGCCTGCTGGTCCTGGCAAGCGCGTACGTCGTCCTATGGCACCAAGGGCGCAGCGTGTCGGGCCGCCCTTGGGGCACGCGAGAGCCGTAGGCGCATCCCCGATTCCTCAGACCCCGCCGTGACGCCGTCACATGATGCAAGACGGCTGTGCTCACCGTGGGCCTGGGACTGACACATCAAGTCGGCAAACCCCGGCGCCAGACGGGAGCCCGACGCCTTGAGCGGGGCGCGGTTTCCCGTGGGCCGGTACGGCACGCCAGCTGGGCACGATTGGATACCAGGGGGTGTTCTAATGGACACAGCCGCTTCCCGAGCCGGTGGGGAGCCCCGCGAACTGCTGCTGCGGCTATTTGCCGGTGTGACCTTCCTCATCTTCGCTCAGGCATTCATGGTCGCGCCCCTGATCCCCCGTCTCGCGGCGCTCTTCGCCGTTCCGGTGCAGGTGATCGCGCTCAGTGTGCCGGCCTACCTGATTCCCTATGGCGCGGCCACACTCGTCTACGGGCCGCTCTCGGACCGGCTAGGCCGCTGGCCGGTCATGTGGGCGTCTTTGGGTGCTTTCGTCGTGCTAACGGCGGTTACGTCCCGCGTCTCCTCGGCGGGGGCCTTCATCGCCGTACGAGTGGCGACCGGGTTCGGGGCGGGCGGTGTCGTCCCGGTCGCCTTGGCGCTCGTGGGAGACCTCTTCCCGTACAAGGAGCGCGGCCGGGCCATGGGCTGGCTGTTCGGTGCCATGGCGGGCGGCATGGCGGTCGGCTCCACTGCCGGAGTGCTGCTAGAGCCCTTCGTCGGCTGGCGCGAGCTATTCTGGGGCGTTGCTGGCCTGGCGGTGATCGCAGGTGTGCCGCTTGTCTTCCGACGCACGGCCGAGCGTACTGCCGAGCCCGCGCAGCCAGGGCGACGCTCCCTTGGCGCTTATTTCGCGCTCCTCAGCTCGCCGCGGGCGCGCCGCACCTACGCCTACGTCCTGCTGAACGCGGTCTTCCACTCAGGGATCTTCACTTGGCTTGGCGTGTACTTCGCCCGCGGCTACGGACTGGGCGCGGTCGGCATCGGCCTGGCGCTACTCGGCTACGGCGTGCCCGGCTTCGTCCTGGGACCGACAATGGGCCGTCTGGCTGATCGCTGGGGCCGTGGGTATATGATCCCCCTGGGGCTGTCCGTGGCGGCTCTCTCGGCCATAGCGCTGGCGGCGCGGCCACCTGTTCTCGTTGCCGCGGCTCTGGTCACGACGCTCTCGCTCGGATATGACCTTGTCCAGCCGGCCCTCGCCGCCATCGTCACCGACCTCGGCCGGGAGCGCGGGCTGGCCATGGGTCTCAACGTCTTCACGCTCTTTACGGGCTTCGGTCTGGGTAGCCTTGCCCTCGGGGCTCTCGTGGCACTCCACCTTGCAACCGCGTTTGGCTTGTTCGGCCTGGGAGCGCTTGTCGCCGCCCTGGCGGGGCTGCGCCTGTTCCGGAGCGAGATTCCACGCTATTGACCGGGCTGGAGCGGCAAGTCAGACGCCGGAACCGATGGCTTCCCGCGATCGTCCGGAGCCAATCACCCTGCCATGGGCGGGCCTGACGCCTAGGTGAGCGTTGCGATCCGTATAAGTAGCGCCACTCTGCCCGACGGTTCCGAAGCGCTGCGGAGGATGGCACCGGCGCTAACGGGGCCAAAGGCACTGTTAGCCGGTAACCTCTCCGGCCACAAGGGCCGACACCCGCCGCTTGATGTCATCCCGCACGGACCGGAAGACGGCAAGCACCTCGGCCTCGGTACCGGCCGCCCGTGCGGGATCGGGAAGGTCCCAGTGAAGACGGCGGGCAGCGGATGGCACACTTGGGCAACGGTCATTGGCATCCCCGCACAGGGTTATGACCACGTCGGCTCGCCGCAACAGTTCCGGATCGATCCCCTTAGAGGTGTGCCCGGAGATGTTGACCCCCACCTCCCGCATGACCGCTATAGCCCGGGGGTTCACGGTTGAGGGCTCAATGCCGGCGCTCGCGACTTCCAATCGGGCCCCGCCCAAGGACCGTGCGAACCCCTCAGCCATCTGACTCCGGCACGAGTTGCCCGTGCAGAGGAAGTACAGGAGCGGCTTGGCCATCGTGCATCCACCATCCCTCTCACGTTCGTTCCGCCACGAGGCCGGGCCGCGGACGTTCAAGCGTGCAGTGCCATGACCCCCCAGAGGGCGAGCAGCACCGTCGCCAGCACGGGAATGGTCAGGGTCGCGCCCACGCGGAAGTAATACCCCCAACCGATCCGGACGCCGCGGCGCTCCAACACGTGCAGCCAGAGGAGCGTCGCCAGCGAGCCGATCGGCGTGATCTTGGGGCCGAGATCGCTACCGATGACGTTGGCAAAGGCCATGCCCAGACGGCCAATGCCCCCGACGCCCGAGGCGTGGATAGCGAGCGCGTTGACCATGACGGTCGGCATGTTGTTCATCACCGAGGACAGGGCGGCTGCGAGGTAACCGGTGTAGAAGAGCGACGCCCCGAGGCCATGCCCGTGGGCCCACACCAGAGAACGGCCGAGCACGTCGATTAGGCCCGCGTCTCGAAGCCCGAATACGACGACATACATGCCGATGGAGAACACGACGATCTTCCACGGTGCTTCGAGCACCAGCCGCCGGACGCTGACCGCTGGGCTGTGCCAGGCAAAGAGCAACAGGAGCACGGCGGCCGCGCCGGCCACCACGGACACTGGGATGTGGATGACCTGGCTCACGAGATAGCCGGCGAGCAGCAGCCCTAGGACCAGCCAGGACAACCCGAAGAGTCGGGGATCGCGGATGGCGGCTGCCGGCGCCTTGAGGCCGCCGGTCTCGACCGTGTGGGGCAGAGCGCGGCGGTAGAACAGGTACAGGGCCACAAGGCTGGCCGCCAGCGCCGCGACGTCCACCGGCAGCATGCGCGCCGCGTAGGCGACAAACCCGATGTGGAAGAAGTCGGCGGAAACGATGTTGACCAGGTTGCTGACGACCAGCGGTAGCGAGGTCGTGTCGGCGATGAACCCGCTGGCCATGACGAAGGCCAGGATGGCCGCGGGCGGGAGCCGCAGGGCCTTGACCTGTTCATAGACGATCGGCGTCAGAATCAGGGCCGCACCGTCGTTGGCAAAAAACGCGGCCACGAGCGCCCCAAGGAGAATGCTGTACACGAAGAGGCGCAGACCGCTTCCGCGCGATGCTCGCGCCATGTGCAGGGCCGCCCACTCGAAGAAGCCGATTGCATCTAGCACCAGCGAGATCAGGATGACCGCAACAAAGGTAAGCGTGGCGTCCCAGACGATGCCGACGACTTGCGCCACATCCGACGTGGAAACGATGCCAAGCGCAACTGCCAGGGCGCCCCCGACGGCGGCCGGCCACCCAATAGACAGCCCCCGCGGCTGCCATATCACCAACACCAGGACGGCAACGAACAGCAGAACGGCCAGGAGGCTGTGCATGTCTTCCTCCGCGTGGTGGGCCTATGAGGATGGGACGAGGCAGGTGGCCGGGGCGCGGCAGGCGCCCCGGCCACGCGGAACTGCATGTGCCTATGCCCGCGGCGTGCGCGCACGGACGAACGCGCTGATGAAGCGATCGGCCACGGCCTCGGTCAAGCCATTCGGGGCGGCGTCAGCGGTGCCGCCGAGATCCTGGAGGGTATACCGGCGGACCTCTTCGATTTCGATATCCGTGAAGCCAGCGGTCGCCAATTTCGTCCGGTATTCGCTCGCTTGCAGCGCACCACCGACGCAACCGGACCAAAGAGTGAGATCACGCCGGACCGCATCAGGAACCGCGGGCTCCCCAGGCTCCGGGTCCCGGATAACCACATCGCTGATGGCGAGGCGGCCTCCAGATCGAAGCACGCGGAATGCCTCCGTGAGGACGGCATCCTTATCCGGGCTTAGGTTGACGACGCAGTTGGAGAGAATCACGTCTACGGAGGCGTCGGGGAGGGGCACCGCTTCGATGCGGCCCTTCAGGAACTCGACGTTGGTCACCCCGGCCCGAGCCTGGTTCTCGCGTGCCAGTTCCAGCATCTCGTCGGTCATGTCCAGGCCGTACGCCTTGCCCGTTAGGCCGACGCGGCGCGCTGAAAGCAACACGTCAATCCCGCCGCCGGAGCCCAGGTCGAGGACAACCTCTCCTTCGTGCAACTCCGCGAGCGCGGTCGGGTTGCCACAGCCTTGGGAACCTGCAATCGCCCCAAGAGGCAGTTCTTCGAGGTCGCTAATGGCATAGACCGCGGCCCCGAAGCCACTGCCGCCGCCTGGGGTGCAGAGCCCGCCGCATCCGCACCCGTCAGCCGGCAAGGTTCCGGTAGCCGCGGTCTCGCGTGCCCGGGTGGCGATGTCGGCATAGTGCGCGCGAACGGCGGAGACGACCTGATCGTCACTCCGTGCGGTGGCAGCGTGCGAAGCCTCCTGATTGCTCATCCGGGAACCCTCCTCTGCGTCGCATCCTGAACGGCCTCGCGCCGCCTGGGTGGCCTGCGGGCCGCCGGGTCGTGCCCTTCGCTGCGTGCCTCCCGCTCTGGCCCATCGAGCATCTGGGACTCCGCGTCGCAGCACGCGCTTTGCTGCGGCGCTCCCAACGCCGCCTCAAGATCCGGGGGCAACCCAACTTCGCCGAGGATCGCTTGAACCAGCGGCGGGATGGTCTCGCAGGCGCGGTAGTAGACCCACATGCCCCGGCGATCGTCCTCCACCAGTCCCGCGTCCTTGAGCCTCCGCAAGTGCCCGCTGACCGCCGGTTGGCTGATGGGAAAGAGGTCCACCAACTCACACACGCAGAACTCGCGCCGCCGCAAGAGCGACAGCATCTGCAGCCGGGTCTCGTCGCTCAGGGTCCGCAGAAGGGCGGCGGCCCTCGATACCGGTGTGCTCATGGCAGAACCATATCACTATATGCCAATATATAAAAGACGTTCCCGCTGCTGCGTATTTCGCGTGGAATAGGGTCGCCGCTGGATAGTTGTGGAAAGGTTGGGGCGGAGACCGAGCATCTGCTGCGCCTGCTGAAGGACGAGCGATGTTAGTGGGCAGACAGTTGTGCAGCGGCTATCGATGAAAGGCAATACGACAACCTTGCTGGAAGTCCGAGAGGCTGACCGTGGATCCATCGTCGGCGGTCACGGTAACGTTTGGCGCGGGAACACCGCCGAGTCTGGTGCCGGGGTCTGCGGCCGCGACGGCCGGCGAGACGGATGGTGCGGCAGGGCGTGCGTGAGGAAGACACCGGAGGCCAAGGCCAGTACATCACGCGGCGGCCGAGGGCCAACGGGGACCTTTAGCCTGAGTTCTGAGACACGGTCATGCTGGGTCCCGGCGACTCTTCGCAGCGCTTCTACAGCCCGGCAGGCCAGGCGAACGGCACGGTCTTGGGCACTGATCCGGGCGCTCCATAGCCGACGACGATATTGTCGTGTGGGTGCAGCACATACCGGGTCGCATCGGCTACGGCCTGGCCGTTGACGTACACCTGGACGGTCTTGTTGGCGGTATCCGTATAGCCACCAAGCTGCGTGGCGGTGAACTTGACCCCCCAGATGTCGAAGAACGCGCCGAGGGTGAATGCGTCGGAAGGTTGGGACGCCTCGATGTGGATGGCTCCGGAGGTGTCATGGGTATGCATCGGCGACTCCAGCCGAGGCCTCGAGCCTTACCCGGCGCGCTTGCAACAACAATTCGAAAGTGATCGCATAACGGCGGGCATGGGCCCTTGACCCGCCACGGCCTGTTGCAGCACCGGCCTCGGTCACAGCACACCGGTTAGCACCAACGCCAAGGCGAGTAGGCCCGTGGTCACTACGGCAGCTGCGGCCAACTTGCGCGTGAGGCCCCCGGAGCGATGGTGGTGGTGCGCCATCTCGGCGTGCTGGTGGGCGTGGGTCTGGCGGCCGGCCGCCGCTGTGCCGGAGCCGTGCCCGCCGTCCGCCCGGAGGGCGCTGCCGGCGGCCAATAGTCCGCCGGCGAGCGGGGGTGCGGTGCCCCCCGGGCGAACCGTCATCATCCCATGCTTGAGGCCCTGCCCGACTAGCCACCAATTAATGGGGTAGGCGACGATCAGCCCAGTCAGAAGCGCCATGGACATCACGAACCAGAAGCGGGGCGAACCCGGGGCATCCGCTCTCGTCACGTGCCCCATCGCCGGAACCATGACGGCGACCATGCCGGCCATCACGCCGTTCATGGACAGAAACTCTGGCAGCAGCGTGTCGCGAAGGGACCGACCGTACGAACCGCCGGCCATGTCCTTCATGAAGAGGGCCTGAAATACCGTCCATCCGAACAGAAAGCCGGTGAGGTACTCCGCGGCGAGGTCCAGTCCCATCGGTAGCCCGAGGCTGCGCGTCACCACCGCGGCCGCCAGGATGCCCAGGCCGTCCCCGGCCACACAGTGCAGAGTCGATCCCAGCACCTGCCGCCACTTCGCGGCCACGTAGCGCTCGTGCGTCCCCGGCAGCGGCTCGCGACAGCCGAGGACGTAGAGAAACGCCCCGACCGGTCCGGTGAAGGCCGTGACGACGACGAAGCCCCACTTCATCACGGCTGCCTCCGGGGTGCGGCGGATGTCCACGGCGACAAAGAGGACGGACAGGGCCGTGAGCAGGAACCAGAGCAGGGTGACGCCGTCCAACATGTCCACAATCTCCTCAGCGCCGGTATCGGCCCGGAGCCTTGCCGGGCGCACTCGCGAAAACTATTCTAATGTGCGTCGGATAGTAACGGGGCATGCCAGGGGGAGGAGACGGCCCGATGCGCTGGCTTTCGGCGGTGCGCCTCGATGCCCGAGGGATGCGGCGCCTCCTGGGGTCGTTGGAGGCTGAGATAATGGAGGCGTTGTGGGTGGGCGGCGAGCGTACGGGTCCCGAACTGCACGCCGCAATGGGACGGCGCGTCGCGCTCAACACCGTGCAGACGGTACTGACCCGTCTCACCGAGAAGGGGCTGGTCGCCCGTACCGGTACCCGGCGGAACTACCGCTTCCGCCCGGCCGTGAGCCGGGAAGAGTTCATCGCGGCGGCAACTCGTGAACTGGCCGAGGGCTTGGTTGCCGACTTCGGCAGCCTGGCGGCCGTGGCGTTCACGGAAGTGGTACGTTCCGCGCCTCCCTTGGCCGCCGACGCAAGCCGTCCCGCGGGTGGTGCCGGGACACGTGGCGACCATTGAGCCCGCTTGGCGGACTGAGGCCTGGTTCTGGGCGACCGTGATTGCGGCCGCCCTGCCCGTGGTGGCGGTCGGCACGGCGGTGGCCACGGGACCGTGGATGCCCGGCGGCGGGCCTCTCCTTGCCGCCTGTGTGCGCTTGGCCGGGACGCCGGTTGGCCGGATGGCGTTGGCGGCTCTCACCGTGCTGCTGGTGTATCCGCTCGTGCGGGGGACGCTCTCGACGGCGCGCCGCATCGCCGGCACGCGCCGCTGGCTGCACCTGCTACGTAACGCCGTGACGGCGCGCTGGCCCGATGCGTACTGGGCCCGGGTGGTTTCTGCAGGGCTGGCAGGCCGTGTGGAACTCTGCGCCCTGCCCCTGACGGGCGCCTGGACGGTCGGCCTGTGGCGGCCCCGCGTCGTCGTCGCCACGAGGCTTCTACAGACACTGAGCCCGGATGAGTTTGCGGCGGTGCTGCACCACGAGGCCCACCACCTGCGCCGGCGCCATCCCCTGCAGGCACTGGTCATCGGCGCGTTGCGGGACGGCTTCGGCTGGTTGCCGGCGGTGGCGGCCACCGCGGACGCCTATGCCGCATCCCGCGAGTTCGCGGCCGACGCCGAGGCCGCGCGGCGCTGCGGAGCCGAAGCCCTCGCCTCGGCGCTGGGCAAGTGCCGGAACTCGACGATGACCGTGGAGCCCTCCGGCGCGCCGGGCTTCACTGACCTCGCAAAGAGCCGGCTGGAGCGGCTGACTGGGAGAGACGGAGGGCCCCGGTTGCCGACGCCGACCCGGGCGTGGTTCCAGTGCGCGATCCTCACCCTGGCCTGTTCCGGTCTCAGTGTCGTCGCCTGCGGCGCCGCGGTTCGATGACGGATGCGCGACATGGGGGAGGGAAGACGTGGGACCGGGGTCATGGCTCATCGCCCTGCTCGGCGGTGTGGTGTCCTTCGTATCGCCTTGCATGTGGCCGATGTACCCGGCCTACCTGACCTACCTGGCCGGGGTGGGTCCCGCCGGGGACGGCACGGCATGGGCGCCACCGGGCCGGCGGGTCCTGGTCGGCCGCGCGCTGCTGTTCCTCGTCGGGTTTGGCTTGGTCTTCATCGCGCTCGGTGCCACCGCCAGCGGGGTCGGTCAACTCTTGGCCGCCTACCAGGTCGCCTTCCGCAAGGTGAGCGGGCTTTTGATCATCGGTTTCGGCCTGGCCATGGCCGGGGTGCTGCCGTATTGGGTCCTGGGGACGGAACGCCGCGTGGGCTACCAGCCGGTGCGGCCGACCGGCCTGGGCGCGATCGGCCTCGGGGCGGCGTTCGCCTTCGGTTGGACGCCGTGCGTCGGGCCGGTGCTGGCCTCGATCTTGCTGCTCACCAGCGCCGCGGCCAATCTCGGCACCGGGGTGGCCGTGCTCTCAGTTTACACCGTCGGCTTCGCCATCCCGTTCCTGCTGGTCGCCGCGTTTCTCGGGCAGGCCAAGGGGCTGATGCGCCGGATGTCCCCGGCGGTGCCGTGGGTTGCGCGCATCTCCGGCGCCCTGCTCGTGGTGCTCGGGGTGCTCGTTTTCACGAACTACATGAGCGTGATCGCTTGGGCGATGTATTCGCGGCTGCAGGTCCGCTGAGCCGGGGGGTGTGCGTCCTGCTCTTTCCGTTGCCCTCGTTCGTGAAGGTCTACGGGCCGCTCGGGGTCAGCTCGCTCACTCTGTGCGGCATCGCGGGCACGCTGGCCGGGCGCTTTCTGACCAACCGGCTAAATCGTGGCGCGGCCTCGTCCTTCCGCGAAACATTGGAGTTGGTCCTGGGGCCGCTGCTGCTCGGCCTCGTCGTCGGGTCGCGGCTGCTCAACCAGTTCGCCGTCGGAGACCTGGTCTGGTACAACCCGTTCTCCTGGGTGCACGTCACGGGATTCTCACTGTCGTTCACGGGCGGGTTGGTTGGGGCGGTGGTCACCGTGGTGTGGTTCCTTGTGCAGGGGCGTGACGCGCGCCCGCTTGCGGTTCTCGACGCCCTGGCGCCCGGGGCCGCCCTCGCCGTAGCCATCGGCTGGCTGGGCGTACCGGTGCTCGGCCGGATCACGCACGTTCCCTGGGCGCCGGCCGTGAGCCCGGGTGTCGCCATCCAGCCCGTGCAGCTATACGGCTGCCTGGGGTTCGTGGCGATCGCCGCGGCTCTGTCCTGGCAGTCGTCCCGCTTGGACTACGAGGGCCAGAACTTCATCAGCTTCGTCCTGCTGATGGCCGCGTTCCGCTTTCTGCTCGGCTTCACCGAACAGACGCCAGCGGCCCTCGGCCCCTGGTCGCTCACGCAGGTGGCGGACGCCGCAACCGTCGTGGCGGGCCTTGGGTTGGCGGCCTGGATCCGGCGGCCCGAACGGCCGGCCCGGGGCACGCCTGAGGATGGAGGTGCCGGATGAAGCGGCCCTTCCTGTTGGTCTTCGCCCTGCTCATTTTGGCCGGCACGTTCTTCAGTCTGGCCGCAGTCGGCCCGCGGCAGGCCGGCAACGGCCTGTTGGCGCGGCCCATGACGGGTTTTCCCGCGCCACCCTTCACGCTCCAGTCCCTCGCCGGACAGGAGGTGTCCCTCCAAAGCCTGCGCGGCGGCCCGGTGCTGATCAACTTCTGGGCGACATGGTGCGTGGCGTGCCGCGAGGAGATGCCTCGGATCCAGCGCTTTCACGAGTTGGAGGGAGATAAGGTCGCGATCCTCGGCGTGGACCTGCGTGAGCCCGCCCAGACGGTGCAGTCTTACGTGCAGGCCGGTGGGTACATGTGGACCTTCCTGCTCGACGCGACCGGATCGGTCACCAACGCGTACAACATCCGCTTTGTCCCCACCAGCTTCTTTCTGGATGCGCGCGGTGTCATCCGGCAGGTGTACACGGGCCCGATGAACCTCGGGCAGATGGAGTCCTTCCTCCGCGAGGCGGAGGCCGCCCACTGAGGGGGGCGGCAAGGGAGGCGGCGAGATGCCGATGGTGCTTGTGTCCCTGGTGATGGCGGCGATCATCGCGATCGGAGTCGGGTCGTTCATCGAGCTGAACCGGCAGGAGGCGGAGCGGCGCCGCTGACGTCCCGCACCGGGCAACGGCCACCGTGGTATGGAGGGACGCGTCACGAACCTGCACCTGGACCCGTACCTGATCCACTTCGGCAGCGGCTTCGGCATCCGCTGGTACGGCTTCTTCATGGCCGTGTCCATGGCGCTGGGCATCCACTTCCTCGGGCGCCGCGGCGCCCGCGTCGGTGTGGACGAGGACACGGTGTTCAACATGGCGATGCTGGCCATCCTCGGGGGCGTGATCGGCGCCCGGCTCGTCTATGTGCTGACGACCTGGGGCTACTTCGCCGCGAACCCCGGCCAGATCGTCCAGGTGCAGCAGGGCGGCCTCTCGATTCACGGGGCGCTCATCGGCGGGATGAGCGCCGCGATGTGGTATGCGGCCCGGCGCCGCCTGCCGTTCTGGGTCCTGATGGACGGCATGGTGCCCGGGGTGTGCATCGGGATCTTCCTGGTGCGCATCGGCAACATCTTCAACGGGGAGATCCTCGGGCACCACGCGGTGATCCTCGGGGGGCTCCGCCACCCGGCGCAGGTGTACGAGCAGGTCTTTGCGATCATCCTCTGGGTAATCTACTGGCGCCAGGTCCGCCGGGACTCGGCCGACGGCGTCCCCTTCTGGTCCTTCATGGTGGGCTACGGCATCCTGCGCTTCATCAGCGAGCTGTTCCGGGACAACCCGCAGTACCTGATGCACTACACCGACCACTACCTGGGGATCGGCCTGCTCACCCTCACCCAGATCTTCTCTCCCCTCATCCTCGGCCTCGGCATCGCCGGGCTGCGCTGGCGGCGTCGCGTGGACCTGCACACCGTCACCGCACGAGACACTCCGGCGGCGGATCCCCCCGACACGGTGGCCGGCACGCGGTAGCGGCGGCCGTTGCGGCCCCGTGGCCGCCTGTCTCTCAAACGTGGAAAGGTGTGCATGCGCCATGCGTGCCGAGTCAACCGTTTCACACAGCCGGCCGCCTGCGGCGAATCCGCGCAGCATCCGTTCACGGCCTTCCGGCCCCGCGGGGGCGCACGGGCACGGCCCTGACCCCGGCGGAGGCAGGTCCGCCGACCCCGTGCGCGACTACCTCGGTGAGATGGGCCGGCTGCCGCTACTGTCCAAAGCGGAGGAACAGGATCTGGGCCGGCGCGCCGCGGCGGGCGACTCGGAGGCACGGCGGCGCCTCGTCGAGGGCAACCTGCGGCTGGTCGTCTGGGTCGCCAAGCGGTACGTGGGGCGCGGGATGCCGCTCGCCGACCTCATCCAGGAGGGGAACCTCGGTCTGTTGCGCGCCGCTGAGAAGTTCGATCACCGCCGCGGCTTGAAGTTCTCCACCTACGCCACGTGGTGGGTGCGCGAGGCCGTCACGCGCGCCCTGGCGGAGAAACGCCGCCTGATCCGCGTCCCGCTGCACAAGGTCGAGATGCTCGGCAAGCTCGTCCGGTGTCAGGAACGGCTCGCACAAGAGTTGTCGCGCGAGGCGACCGCCGCCGAGGTGGCCAAGGCCATGGGCACCACCACACCCCAGGTGCGCGCCCTGTTGCGGCTGGACGGGACGCCGCTCTCGTTAGAACAGACCCTCACAGGCAAGACAGAAGCGACGGTGGGGGACACGGTGGCCGACCCGAACGAGGCCGAGGCGCCTGAGGAGCGCTTGTGGCGCGAGGTTGCGCGGGCCGAGCTCGGCCTGGCGCTGGATGCGCTCACCCCGCGCGAGGCTGAGGTCATCCGGTTGCGCTTCGGCTTGGCCGGCGGGGTCCCGCGCACGTTGCGGGAGATCGGCCGCAAGATCGGCCTGACTAGTGAGCGCGTCCGGCAGATCGAGACGGCGGCCCTGCGCAAGCTCCGCTCTCGGCCATGGCAGGCGCTCCTGGTCTGACGCCCGCGCGCGGCGACGCACCGAGGCCAGCGTGACTGCCCGGCTGCCCCTGCCGCATACGCGTGGAGGCGAGGCCGGCGGAGGGCAGGGGATGGGAGTGCTCGGTCCGTTCTTGCGGGTGGCCGCCGTGGCCGCGTTCCTCGGCGCGTTCCTGGGCGCGCTGGCCGATCTGCGCCTTGCCGGCCAGGGCCTCGGCACGCTGCTCCTGGGGGGGCTTGCCGGATACGTCGCCATGGGCGTCTCCCGCGCTTTCACCGCGGACCGGGCGGACGGGCAGATGTGGGCGATGATGGCGGGCATGGCCGGCGGAGGCCTCGGCGGCCTGCTGGGGGCCGCTCTTGCAGCCGCGACCGTGGCGGAGGTGGGGGCGCATCTGCACACCATGGACTGGAGCATGCTGCTCATGGGAGGCAGCATGGGCGGGATGCTGGGGGCGACGCTCGGCGGGGCGGTTCCCGCCGTGCACCGGTCGCGGGTCCGCGCCGCTCCCCGAATCTTCGTCTGGCGCTTGCGCCGCGGTGCGTGAGGGGCGCCTTGACACTCAGAGGGTAGCGGCATAGGCTGAAGATACCTTACCGGGGTATGGCAGGTGGATCGATGCCAGAGGGACCGGTTACCGAGAGCCGCTACCGGCGCGACAACACGGCGCTCCTGGGGCGCCTGCGCAAGATCGAGGGGCAGGTCCGCGGCGTGCAGCGCATGGTGGAGGAGGACCGCTACTGCGTCGACGTTCTCGTGCAGTTGGCGGCGATCCGCTCGGCGGTCAGTGCCGTCGGGCATTCTCTGCTGGAGAGTCACGTCCGCGGGTGTGTGGCCGGGGCCCTGCAGAGCGGGGACGGTGAGCGCGCCGTCACGGAACTGCTTGAAGTCATCGCTCAGTTCTCCCGTTGAGGATGGGGTGTGCGGGATGAGCGTCACGGAGACGGAGAGCGAGGTCCAGGCGCGAGGCGAGGGTAGGAGCGCCGCGGCCACGCAGGCTGTGCTGCCGATCGCGGGGATGACGTGCGCCAACTGCGCGGCCCGCATCGAGCGCGGGCTGCGCCGCACCGCCGGCGTGGTGGAGGCCAGCGTCAACCTGGCCAGCGGGCGGGCCACCGTAGCCTTCGATCCGGCCAAGGTGGGCCTGCCGGCGCTTTTGGGCGGCATCCGCGAACTGGGTTACGACGTGCCCGAGGCCACGACCCGCCTGGCGATCGAGGGCATCGTCTGCTCCTCCTGCGTGCAGCGGCTGGAACGCGCGCTCGCGGCCGTGCCCGGGGTGCTGGGAGCGACGGTGAACCTGTCCACGGGCCAGGCGCTGGTGCGGCACCCGGCCGGTGTGGTCGACGCCGCGGCGCTGGTCCAGGCCGTGGAGGCGGCGGGCTACCACGCGCAGCCGCTGGACGAAGCCGGTGGCGACGACGGCGGGGCCGCGACGCGCGCACGGGAGGTCCGCCACTGGCGCGACCGGGTGCTGCTCGGCGCCGGGCTGTCCCTGCCGCTGCTCGCCGGCATGGTGGCACACCTCCTGGCCCCCGGCGGCCGCCTGACCGCGGTGCTGGAGGACGGGTGGCTGGGACTGGCCCTGGCCACGCCGGTGCAGTTCGTCGCGGGCTGGACGTTCTACCGGGACTCGTACTTCAACCTGCGCACGCGCAACGCCAACATGTCCGTGCTCGTTGCGCTGGGCACCTCCGCCGCGTACCTCTACAGCGTGGCTGGGGTGCTGTTTGGCCGCCGGGCCGGGATCACCGGCACCTATTTCGAGACCAGCGCCCTGCTGATCACCCTGGTCCTGCTCGGCAAGTACTTGGAGGCCATCGCCAAGGGCCAGACCTCCGCGGCCATCGGCAAGCTCCTGGGCCTTCAGGCGAAGACGGCGCGGGTCCTGCGGGACGGCAAGCCCGAGGACATCCCGCTCTCCGCGGTGCGGGTCGGGGACCTGGTCGTCGTGAGGCCCGGAGAGAAGGTGCCGGTCGACGGCGAGGTGGTGGAGGGGAGTTCGGCCGTCGACGAGTCGATGCTCACCGGCGAGAGCCTGCCGGTCGACAAGACGGTGGGCGACGCCGTCGTCGGCGGCAGCCTCAACACCTCGGGTTCGTTCACCTTCCGCACGGCGCGCGTCGGCCGGGACACGGTTCTGGCACAGATCGTGCGGGCGGTGGAGCAGGCCCAGGGCAGCAAGGCGCCGATCCAGCGCATCGCCGACGTCATCTCCAACTACTTCGTCCCGACGGTCATCGGCGTCGCGCTGGTGACGTTCCTCGGCTGGTACCTCGGGACGGGGAACTTCACGGCGGCGCTGCTCTCGGCCACCGCCGTCCTGGTCGTCTCCTGCCCCTGTGCCCTCGGCCTGGCCACGCCGACCGCGATTATGGTGGGCACGGGACGCGGGGCGGAGAACGGGATCCTGTTCCGGGGCGGCGAGCACCTGGAGGCCGCCGGCCGGATCACGGCGGTCGCCTTCGACAAGACGGGGACGATCACGCACGGGCAGCCCACGGTCACGGACGTCGTCCCGCTCGGCGCGGCCAACCGGGCAGATGTGCTTCAGATCGCGGCCGCCGTGGAGGGGCGCTCCGAGCACCCCGTCGGCGGGGCGATCGTGGAGGCGGGCGAGCGGGAGCAGTTGGCCGGCCTGCCGGTCGAAGCAGTGGAGGCCCTGGCCGGTCACGGCATCCGCGCCCGGGTGGCCGGGCGTCCCGTCCTGATCGGCAATGCCCGCCTGATGGCGCGGGAAGGGGTCGACTCCGCTCCGGCGGCGGAGACCCTGCAGCGCTTGGAGGCGGAGGGCAAGACCGCCGTGCTGGTGGCCGAAGGGGACCGGGTCACCGGCGTGGTGGCCGTGGCGGACACGGTGCGGCCGGAGGCCCGTGCGGCCGTGGCCGCGCTCCGCGGCATGGGCATCGAGGTGTGGATGATCACGGGGGACAACCGCCGGACCGCGGACGCCATCGCCGCCGAAGTGGGGATCGCTCCCGACCACGTCCTGGCCGAAGTGCTGCCCGAGGACAAGGCCGCCAAGATGCGGGAGCTCAAGCGTGACGGTGCCCGCGTGGCCATGGTCGGAGACGGCATCAACGACGCGCCGGCACTGGCCACGGCGGACGTCAGCCTGGCCATGGGCACCGGCACCGACGTGGCGATGGAGACCGCGGACATCACGCTGATGCGGGGCGATCTGCGGGGCGTCGTCGCCGCGATCGACCTGAGCCGCGCCACCCTGGGCAAGATCCGTCAGAACCTGTTCTGGGCCCTAGTCTACAACTCCCTCGGCATCCCGGTCGCGGCGCTCGGGCACCTGAGTCCCATCATCGCCGGGGCTGCGATGGCGCTCAGTTCGGTCTCCGTGACGACCAGCTCGACCCTATTGAAGAGGTTCCGGCCCCTCCGGCGCTTCGAGGGCGCGGCGGCGGCCGGGCCGGCCCGATGAACGCGGCCGGGGTGGGGCCGCGAGGCCCCCCACAGGGCGGCCCCGCAGCCGGAGATGGGTATTGGAGGGGTGAGATCCATGACGACGCGGACGTTCGCGGTGCAGGGCATGACCTGCGCGCACTGCCAGGCGGCGGTGACCAAGGCGCTCAAGGGGGTGCCGGGGGTGGCTTCGGTCGAGGTCGACCTTCAGGGTAAGCAGGCCAAGGTGGGCTACGAGGCGGAGAAGGTGACCGTCGAGCACCTTTCCAAGGCGGTGGAGGAGGCCGGGTACACGCTGGCGTCGGCGTAGGTCGGGCGACCGGGGCGCGGGCCACGCCCCGCGCCCCCCGCCGATTACACGGTGACCTTGCCCGCCATGGCGCGGCACTCCTGGGCGCAGCGCCGGCAGGCTTCCGCACAGCGCCGGCAGTGTTCCTGGGGAAACCGCCCGCACTCGGCGGCGCACGCCTCGCAGGTCTCCGCGCACAGTTCACAGAGAGGATGGACGAATCCGCCGTCCCGCGCCATCCAGCGGGCACACAGGTCGCAGGCGTCGGCGCAGTCCCGCAGGACCTCGATGCAGTGCGCGCGTTCGGCGACGTCGGGCTCGTGCAGGCAGGCGGTCAGGCAGTGTTCACAGGCCTCCGAGCAGGAGCGGCACGCCTCCATGCAGGCATTGTGGGCCTGGTGCAACACGGCACCTCCTTGAGGAGTGGGATGGCGGTAGGATGCCGTGGCTCCGCCCCGTTCATGCGGCCATACGGCTGTGCAGATGTCCAGGATGGCCCATGGCTGGGCGCGGAAGGCCAGGGAGGACCCGACTCCGGTCGGCTGATCTCCCCCGCGGTGCGGTGGCCGCCTGCGCCGGGCGGGTTCGGCTTGCAGTCGCCAGGTGGCCACGGCCGGCTGTCCTTCGCGCCGGTCCCAGCCACCACGGTATGTACATGGCCATGCGCGATCGAGGCGATGGCGTTCAGATGACTTGGGGAATCTGTTCAAGCGCGCCAACAGTTACGCGCAAGCGGCGGCCCAGGCCCGGTTTGACGCCCACGCCGACCCGAAGGTCCAGCTAGAGCAGGTGATTGGGGGTCTGCAGGAGCACCACCGCGACCTGGAAGCCGCCGCTAGCCAGGTGCTGGCCCAGGAGAAGATCGCCGAGCTGCGCCTGGCCGACCTGTCCGAGCAAGAGGCGAAGTATGCGAAGTTGGCGCTGGCGGCCGAGGACCTGGAGGTAGCCCGCACGTTCGCCGCCAAGATCGCCGGCCTGCGCGACCAGATCCAGGGCCTCGCGGCCTAGATCCCTCAGTTGGAACAGGCGCCAAACGACGCCCGCGAGGCCGTGCAGGAGTCTGCCGACCAGTTGCAGCAGAAGATGAACGAGCGAGGCACCATCCTGGCCCAGATCGACCAGGCCAATCTGCAGCGGCAGATGGCCGCGAGCCTGCAACAGGTCGCCGACCTGACCAAGAGCGGGGACACCCCGTCGTTCGACGAGGTCAAGCGGAAGGTGGCCGACCAGTCCGCCCAGGCGCAGGCGGCGACAGAACCGCGAAGCTCGAGCCCTGAGGCCCTGGAGTTGCGCGCACACCACGCCGAACTCACCAGCCAGGCCGACGACATCCTGGCCCAGTTGGACGCCGGTACCCTCCAACCCTCGGCTCTGACCGTCGGGTCAGATGACGCGGTGACGCGGAGCACGCGCCAGCCAACGCCAGCGGAGGGGGGAACGGGTGTGAGCGGCGAGATCAGGCTTGCAAGCAAGATGGTGGCGCTGCTGCACGGGGAGCGCTCGGCCGCCGCGGTGGAGGCTTATCGGCGGGCCGGCGGCGAGGTCTATGACCTGGCCGACGCCTTCGACCGCGCCCGCCTGGAATGGTCCGCGAAGGGCCTCAACGCTTGGCCCGCGCCTCACTCCTCTCAGGTCGCGTTGCTGGCGTCGTGGAACGCCTTTGCGCTGCAGGTCCTCGGTGACGAATTGGTCGCCGCCGATTACGCAGCGGATCCCACCACCGCCGGTTTCCTGCCGCCTGTGACCGCTCGTCAAGCGCTGGCATTCTACGGCCCGGTGCCCGCCGGGTACCCGCGGTGCGGGAAGCACAGTCGAGCGAGGAATACCGACTCCAGGTGGCGGTGCCCGCCGCCCTTCCTCCCTTCGTCGAGGTCGAGCCTTGCCCGCCGGCCCACCTGACGGCGATGAAGGCTGCCGCCGCGCGACTGCGGACCCAGGCCGAAGCGACGCTGGCCGGATTCACCCTCGGCGACGGCCCTGACTAACACCAGGCTCGCGAAGCCATGGAGCGGATGACGGCACGCGCCGGCGCGGCGATGGATTACGCCAGCCGCCTGTGGGCACCCCACGTGCCCACGGAAGTCCACGTGGAGATCGAACGCCAGCTGCGGGCTGCGCTGGAGGACTACTTCGAACTCGGCCAGCGCCTCGCCATGCCGACGCTGGCCCTCAGCCCTCGGTCGCAACCGACTCGCGGACTCCATCGCGCCCAGACCGTCGACCGCTGGCTTCGACAGGTGGTCCCTGGCCGATCCCCAGAGCCGGGCCCGCTGGCAGCGGGACCCAGCGGCGCGTCAGGCGATACAGATCCTGTGGGCCAACGATCCCGGCCCGCAGGCCACCCTGCAGATCCAGGCGGAGGGCGACGTCGCCTACGCCACCGACACGCGTGGCGAGCGGATCGGTCAGTACTTCTGCTGCCCGTGGTCCGCAGTCTACTTGATGCGCCGACCGGTCGTGATCGGCGGGCGTCACCTCCGCCAGCTCGAGGAGGTCACCTTTGACGTCTCCGCCGAAGACGTGAAGCGCGGCGGGCCCTTCAAACGGGAGGTGCTGGTGGCCCGGTTTCATCCCCCTGAGGAGGTCGACTACTGCAACCCGGATGAGTAGTGCCGATGCCGAGTCCGTGGGGCCGCAGCGCGTGTGGACACCAGGGGGGAGAGCGCCTCCCGGCTCGGCTCCGGCTCTGGGAGTGACGGCCCGGCTCGCCACAGCCTTCGACCAACTGCCGGTCGCCCGTTGGGAGCCGCTCTCCCCTCTGCTCGCGGCGGCTCCGCTGGCACCGATGGAGGCGCAGACGCGCTCCGCGCCCTGCCCGTCGGGGGTCCTGGCGGGGATTGGTCTGTCGGCGGGCTTTCCCGCCGTCGCGGTGGATCCTCCCGGTCCAGCCCGGCCATTCCATCAGGGGACGTGCAGCCCGCCGCATCATCCGCTATTCTACAGAGGGTAGGAGTTGAGTTCTTGGCTGGCCGACCGGGCGCGGCGCGCGTGAGCGCCCGTCGTGAAGGTGGGAGTACGAGTTGGAGAATCAGCCGCCGGACCAGCATTGGGCAGGCGGAGGCTGGCGACGCCCAAGTCGCCGCCTACTGCCCCCGCCGACGCCCAGGCAGTGGGCCGGACGGGTGTGCTTGGTGCTCGCCCCCGTCATCTTCATCACCCACATCCTGGAGCATGCGGGGGTCTTCCGCGTGATGTCGCCGGGGTTGGAAGACATCTTCATCGGATATCCCACCGCGTTCATCCTGGCGATCCTGGGGGCAAGACTGGTGGCCAGGACACCGCGATGACCTGAGGCACCTTGCACTTGCCGCTCGCGGTAGGCGTTCTCAAGCGGGTTGTTCTCGGGTTGTGCGTCGCGCTTTGGAACAGGGCGGAAGTGACCTTGATGGAGGCGGTGGCGGGTTCGCGGTCCTTTGAGTGCGGCTGTGAGCGATAAGATTGCTGCCGAGACAGGATGGCCAGTCCGGCGGGAAGGCTCTACCCAGACCGGGGGTCAGGGAGGACCGGCATTGAGTGCCCTGTCTTGGCGGAGAGCACAACGCTGTGTCGGGCGCTGGCCTTGGACGGGTGCCCTGGCGCTGCTGTGCGGCCTTGCCCTCGTGGTGGGCCTGGCAGCCACCGCCTCGGCCCATGCGTTCCTGGCCGAAAGTTCACCGGTTGCGGGTGCGCGGCTGGCGGCCAGTCCGACGGCATTGACCCTCAGCTTCACGGAACCCGTCACCGCCCAGGGCGAGCGTGTCACGGTGAAGACGGTGTCGGGCCGGTCGGTGGCGGTCGGGCCCACGCCCCGGTCCGCGGGCGGGGCGGTGGTCACCGTCCCGCTGCCGCCGTTGGCCCAAGGCATCTACATCGTGGACTGGCAGGTGGTGTCCGCCGAGGACGGTCATTACACGTCCGGTGAGCTCGCCTTCGCCTTGGGCAGCGGGGGCGCGTTGCCGGCTGTGGTCTCTGCGTCCGCCAACATCGCTTGGCCGGAGGCCGTCGCCAGTTGGCTGGTCCTGGCCGGTCTGGCCCTCGCGGCGGGAGGCCTGTTCGGGGAGGATGTCGTCTGGGGTCCGTCGCGGCCGGCGGGCTGGTCTCCGCGGTCCCTCGCCCCGACCGGCCCCATCCTGGCCGCGCTCCTCGGCAGCGCGGGGCTCTTCCTCCTGAACGTTCGCGCGCTCAGCCGGGCCGCCCCGCCCGGACACGCGGGCGCCGTGTCGGCGGCGGCCCTGCGGTCCCCCGCCGGGGACCTCGCCCTAGCCGCGATCGCGCTGATTGTCTACGCACTGGCCGTGCTCGGCCTGTCCCGCATGCGGCGTCCCGCCCTGTTCGCGCTCACCGGCGCGATGGTCGCTGTCGGGTTGCGCACCCACCCCGCCGCGACACCCGACTGGTGGGGCCGAGCCGCCATCGTGGTCCACGTCGTGCTGGGGCTGCTCTGGGTGGGCGTTCTGGCACACCTCGTGCTCGCTTGGCGCAAGAGCCAGGTGTCCCCGCAGGTCGCAGTCGAGGTGGTGCGGCGCTACGCCCGGCTGGCGGGTTGGATGGTGGCCTTGGTCCTGGTCAGCGGCGGCGCCGCGGCCCTCACGCAACTGCACGGTTGGGCCCAGTTGTGGATCACGCTCTACGGGAACCTGCTCGTCGCCAAGCTGCTGCTGGTGGCATTGGCCCTGGTATTCGCCCTGCTGGCCCACCGGATCACGTTTTCGCGGCGGCCCGCGGTCCCGGTGGGAGCACTCGGCCGCCGCATGCGTGCCGAGGCGGGGGTTTTGGTGATGGTCCTCGGGGCCGCCGCCCTGCTGGCCAATGCCCCGCCGCCCGCGCCCACGGTGTCGGCCGCGGCGCTGCTGGGACCGCCGCCACCGGTGGGCCCGTCTCTGACCCTGGCCGGCCAGGCCGGTTGGCTGGAGGTATACCTGACCGCCAGTTCTGCCGAACTCTTGCTGCAGGTGATCGGTCCTACCGGCAATGGAAGCGCCCCGGCCGGCGTGCGGCTGCCGTCGGAGGACCACCCGCATGGAAACGCGATCTTCGTCCAGGCCCCCGGCCGAAGCGACGCCGTCGGACTCGATCCGCGCCGGTGCGGGGCCGGGTGCTTCAGCGTTCCGTACAAATGGTCCTCCGGCACCACACACGTGACTTTGCAGGTCGCGGCGAAGGGGTGGAGCGGTGGAGATCTGACCTTCGACGTGCCCTGGCCGCCGCTGCCGCCAGATCCCGGGCTGCTGGCACACGTGGTGGCCGCCATGACCACCCAGCCGTCTCTTCAGATGGACGAGCGCGTGGTTAGCGGCCCGGGCGCGGCGTCGCGCGACAGCGGCGCCCAGTCGGGTGCCCGGTTCATGGCCAGTGAACCGTACGGGCCGCAGACCGCCGATGTCCGCCCGCTCCCGGGCGGCTCGCTGGTGATCTGGGAACCGGACTCGTGGATCTGGGTGCGGGTATGGCTGGATCCCCAACGCCGTATCCGCCGCGAGGTGGTTATCGATCCGGGACACCTGATCCAAAGGACGTTTACGTATCCTGAGGGCGCGGCCGCCCCGTATCCGCCGTCAGCGGTCTCCTCCTCGGGTTGAGGTGGGTGGCCCACAGCACCCGAAGGGATGCGCAAGACATGTCGGCGCACGCGACCCAGGCCCTGGCGTACGGACCCGATGTCGCGCTTTTGGCCGCGAAGGCCGTCGTCTTCGCCCTACGCAGGTCGCACTTGGCCACGGTCACGCTCCTGCTGGCCGCGGCGCCGCTGTGGTCCCTCGCCGCCGCCCTGCTGCACTAACGGACTTGGGCCGGACATCCGTCCGACATGCCGCCGCGATGATCGCCGCCGATTCTCCCGCTTTGGGCAGCGTTCGTCGTCGGCCTGTCCAGGCTCCTCGGCTCCACGCCCCGCGGGCACCGCGCCATCGCCGTGGTGATGGTCCTCGCCGCGCTCGCCTGGCCCGCCAACGTCGCCGCGTCCGTGTGGGCGACTCTGCATGCCGTCCCCGGTGCGTCCGCGCGTGCGTTGGCCTGGCTGCCGTTTGCGGGGTACCTCCCGATGTGCGCGGCCATCGGCGTTGGCCTCATGGCGGCCGGTCGCGGCGGACTCCGGCAACCATGACGGTCGGATTGCCCGTGGCCGCTCCGGGCGCCCGATCTCACCCGGTCGTTCCGAAGCGGGGGAGCCGCACCACGACGCGCGTTCCGTGGTCGCTGGTGAGCGAAAGGGTACCGCCGTGCGCCCGCACCCACGTCTCCGCGATGGCGAGGCCGAGGCCGGAGCCGGCCCCACGGCCGCGCGAGGGGTCGCCACGGACGAACGGCTCGGTGACGTGAGGGAGGATCTCAGGCGGGATACCGGGACCGTCGTCGACGACGGCCCACTCGGCGATGCCGCCATCCAGCCGCAGCCGCAAGCGGACATGCCCACCCGCCGGCACATGGCGGATGGCGTTGGAGAGCAGGTTGGTCAGCACGGCGTCCATCCGGTCGGGGTCCACGGTCGCCTGCCCCTCCGGCGGTACCTCGCAGGTCAAGTGGACGCCTTTAGCGGTCGCCAGCGGCTCAAAGCGCTCGGCGAGGGCGCGAGTCTGCGAAGCCACGTCGGTGGAGCGCAGCGCCAACGGCAGCGCCCCGGCGCGGGCACTGGCCAGGGTCAGCAGGTCCTCGACCAGGCGGATCAGGCGCCCGGCCTCGCCGTGAAGTGAGGCGATGCGCTCCGGTTCTGGCGGGACGACCCCCGCGAGCATGCCCTCCAGGTTGGCCTGCAAGGCCGTCAACGGCGTCCGCAGGTCGTGCGCGACCGCCGCCAGGAACGTCTCGCGCTGCCGGTCGGACTCGCTCAGCGTCTCCGCCATCCGGTTCAGCGCGTACGCCAGTTCCCCGAGTTCGTCGCTGGCCTGGATGGAGATGCGGCCGCCCAGGTCGCCGCGGGCGATGCGGCGCGACAGGGCGACGAAGGGCTCGAGTCGGACACTTAGCGTCTGCGCCAGAGCCCGGGAGAGCCACCAGGAGAGCCCCAGCGCGCCAGCGCCCGCCAACACGCTGCCTAAGACGATGGCGGTGACCAGCGCGCGCTCGAAGACAGGTGCGGCCTGGTGAAGCACCGGCGGCGGCAGCAGACGCAAAAAGCCCCGGTCGAGGCCCAGTCCGGCCATCAGCACGGTTCCGAGCAGGGTTAACGCAGAGGCCACCGCCGCCACGAGCAGGAGCGCCTGGCGGAACCGGCGCTGCACGCTCACGGCCGTTCCGCGGCCGGAGGCAGGAAACGATAGCCTACGCCGCGCACCGTTTCGATGAACCTGGGCGCGTCCGGATCGTCGCCGAGTTTTTTACGAATGTGGCCGACGTGGACGTCGATGACACGTTCGTAGCCTTCATAGCCGTCGCCCCAGACCGCAGCGACGAGTTGCCCGCGGGTAAACACCCGGCCCGGATGCCGCGCCAGGGAGTGCAGCAGGCTGAACTCCAGGGCCGTCAGTTCGGCGGGCGTCCCATCCACCTCGACGCGGCGGGCGCCGGCATCGACGACCAGGGACCCCAGGCGCAGCACGTCGCCAGCGCTCGCGGCGGTGCCTGCCGCGCCACGGGGCCGGCGCAACAGCGCCTGACAGCGGGCCAGAAGTTCGCCGGGACTGAACGGCTTTACAAGATAGTCGTCGGCGCCGCGGGTGAGCCCGAGGATCCGCTCCGCTTCGGTGCCGCGGCCGGTGAGCATCAGGACGTACACGTCCGAGCGCCGCCGGATGGCCGCGAGGACGTCCCAGCCGCTTTTGTCCGGCAGCATGATGTCCAGGACGATCACGTCGGGTTCGGTCTCCTCCAGATCGGCGAGGCCGGCCGCCGCCGTCTCGGCTCCCGCCACGGTCCATCCCGCGCTTTCGCCGTAGGCCTGGATGACCCCGCGCACCTCGGCGTCGTCATCGATGACCAGAAGCCGTGGCATGCCCCGCCCCCCGCCCGCACGCGTCCGTCTATACGATGCCATCCGGAGGTGGCGGCGCAAGGCCACGGCGCCGGTACGACCGAAACTTTAGACGGGCGACACGAAAGCTTCACAGCAACTCGACACGGACCGGGTACGCTCGGGCCTGGGAACAGGAGGCCGCCGAGATGATGGGGTTCGGCTGCTGCGGGGGGATGGTTACGCTGATGCTCCTGGCCGGCCTCTTCTGGATCGTGCTGCTGGTGGGCGTCGGCATCCTGCTCTATGCGCTGGTGACGCGGTGGCAGGGCGGTCAGGGCAGGACGGCGGCCAGCCCCGATGATCCGCTGGCGCTGCTCAAGATCCGCTATGCGCGCGGCGAGATCACCCGCGAGCAGTATCAGCAGATGCTGCACGACCTGACCGATCGGGGGGCGGACGCGGGATGACGGTTCGAAGTGCGGTGTGGACCGGACTGGCCCTGATGGCGATCGGCATCGGCGGGCTCACCTTCACGGGCGTGTCCGGCGCGACCGGGTTACGCGTGCCCTGGACACAAGCCCGTGATGCCGAAGGCATGATGAATCCTGGCGCCGGTGCAGGGGCAATGATGGGCGGCGAGAGCGGCGGGTACGGCAGCATGATGGGCGGCAGCGCCGCCGGGATGATGGGTGGCACCGGTGCTGGGGCGATGGGTTCGGGGATGATGGATGCGCTGCCCGGCCAGATGATGGGTACGACGATGGCCGGGGTGACCGGCCAGAACGTGACGCGGGCCGAGGCGGAGAGCCTCGGTGCCGCCGTCCCGACGGGGGCGACCGCCAACCGGGCGGCCAACAGACTGGTCTTTACGACCAACGACGTCCGGATGACGGTTCTGGCCAGCCCGGCTGATGGGCCGGACATGACCTTCCGCATCGCGGGCATGGCCGACCCGACGGTGGTCGTCCCGAAAGGTGCCACTGTGAACGTGCAGTTCGTCAACGCCGACGCCGACACGGCGCACGGCTGGCTCCTTACGCCGGCGCAGGCCAGCCTTCCCTACATGGCGATGATGGCCGCCCCGCCGGCCTTTGCCGGCGCCTTCGCCATGCCCCTGGGGAATCCCACCGCCGCGGGGATGCCGGCCGAAACCATCAGCTTCACCGCCAGCCAGCCCGGCCAGTACACCTATCTCTGCCCGGTCCCGGGGCACGCGCAGAAAGGGATGCACGGCGGCTTCGAGGTGGCTGCCTGAGCGCCAGAAGTGACGGCGGCCCGGCAACTTCATCGTAACTTTACACAACCGACATAGCCACTTTAGACGGACGGCGCATGCTGACGGGGGGGTGGTCGCGTGGCGCTTGGGACACTCGTGAGGTACCTGCCGGTGCTGGCCTGCCCGGCGATGATGATCTTCTGCATGCGTGGGATGGGCGGCGGCAAGCAGGCCGGCCAGCAGGCTCCGGCGCAGACACCGGAGGAGCGCCGGGAGGCCCTGCAGTTGGAGATGCAACAACTGGACAGGGCGCGGCTGGCGCGCGGCGAGATGACGTTGGAGGAGTTCGTCCGTCTCCACGGTCCAGAGGCGCCCGAGCCGGAAGCCGTGCAAGACACCCGCCCGGTTCGGCTGGGGGCGGCACCCGCACGGCGTCGGACGCGCGCCGGGTAAGGAAGAAAGGGAGGGACCAGCCATGGGATGCTGCGGAGGCGGTCTGTTCGGGGGCCAGCGTACGCCTAACGAGGCGCCCCAGACCGACGCCAACGACCTTCAGGCCATCCTGAAGGAACGTCTGGCCCGCGGCGAGATTACCCCGGACGAGTACGAGCGGATCCGGGCAATCCTGGCGGAGGAGCCGCCCCGGGCGGCGGCGCCGACTCGGCCGTGGCAAATGGCCGGCGGATAGGGCTTTCCGGTCGTTATGGTGTGCGAGGTCAACAGACGCGCGCAGCGGAGCCGGGGGAAATGCCCGGCTTCGAACGTTGTGTGAGGAGGATCGCCGGGTGCCGTCGGAAGGAACGGGGCCATCGAGGCGGGCAAAAGGCTATTCTGACCCAAGGCGACGCACCAGCGGCGCTATGGCCTGGGTGGCGGGTCTCGTGGGACTTCTGCTGGTCGCCGGATTGGTGTTCGCAGTGGTCCGGCATCCGGCGCCCGGCGCTGGATCGGGGCCGGGTCTAAACGTGGGCGCGGCGGCGCCCACGCTGAGCCTCCCCTCGACCACCGGCTCGCAGATCTCGCTGTCCGCGTACAACGGCAAGAAAGTCGTCCTGTATTTCTACGAGGGCGCCGGCTGAGGGGCGTGCCAAGAGCAGCTCGTGGAGCTGCAGAACAATCTGGAGACGATTCACTCCGACGGTGGTGAGGTACTGGCCGCCAGCACGGACACCGCCTCGGTGAGCATGTCACTGGCCAAGCAGATGAACCTGGGGTTCCCCATCCTCAACGACCAGGGTGGGCGCCTGGGCTCAGCGTTCGGCATCTTCGGCTTGACCGGTGGGATGAACATGGGCGCCGTCGACCGGCATTCGGTCTTCGTGATCAACAGACAGGGGAAGGTCAGTTGGAAGCAGCTCTCGCTGGACCAGATGCACGTGCCGGTGGCCGACATCCTGTCCGCGCTCAGGAGCGCGTGAGCATGCGGGAGATCGAGGTAGTGCTGCTCACCGCCGAGGCCTGCCACTTCTGCACCCATGCCAAGCAGGTCCTGAGCCGCCTGGCGGAACGGTACCCGCTGACGGTCTCCGAGATCCCCTGGACCTCGGACGAGGGCCGCCGGCTGGCGGAACGGGACGGCATCGCCTTTCCCCCCGGCATTTACCTGGACGGATCGTTCTTCGGGTACGGCCGACTGTCGGAAGGCAAGCTCCAGAAGTGGTTGCGGGAGCGGCGGGCATGAATGCACTGGTCTACGGTAGCTCCCTGGCCGCGGCGTTCCTCGGAGGCATCCTCGCCCTGTTTGCGCCCTGCTGCGTCGTGTCCCTGCTACCGACCTTCGTGGCGGCTTCGCTGCAGCAGAAGCGGCTCCGGCTGATCGTCAGCACCGTGGTCTACGCGGCGGGCGTGGCCGTGGTGCTGTTGCCCATCGTCCTGGGGATCGGTGCGCTGGGACAACTGCTCGGCAGGTTCCACCGCGAGGTCTTCCTCGTCGTGGGCCTGTTCCTGGTCGGGCTTGGACTCTACGCGCTGAGCGGCCGCGGGTTCATGCTGCCGATGCCGATGATCCGCGCCAGGGCGGGAAATGGCACCGGCGGTATCTTTGTCCTCGGAGTGCTCTCCGGGATGGCCAGTTCCTGCTGTGCGCCAGTGCTGGTGGGCGTCGTGGCAATGTCCGCGCTGGCCTCGTCGGTTATCGGCGCCCTCGGCCTCGGGCTGGCCTATGTCTTCGGCATGGTGTTCCCGTTGCTGGTGGCTACGTTGCTCTGGGAGGGGCTCCGCCTGGACCAGCGGCGACTGTTCGCCGGTGGTTCCAGGCGCGTGCATCTCGGCGGGTGGTCCGTCGGCTGGACCGACCTGGTTGCGGGCGGCATGTTCCTACTGATGGGTGTGTTGTCCCTCTACCTGGCGGTGACGGGACAGGGCACCTACACGCCGGACTGGCTCGTCGCGTTCAACCGCTGGGCGACGGGACAGGCGGGCGACCTGGCAACCGCGCTGCGCGGCGTGCCGACGTCCCTCCAGGCCCTAGTGCTGCTTGCGCTGGCGGCGGCGGTGGCGTGGGCGGTGTACGGCGCCTGGCGCCGCCCGTCCGAACGGTGAACGGGGCCGGGCATGGCCCCGGAACCGGCGGCAGGGTCCCAGGACGGGTTCTTGGCTAAAGTGGTCGGCACAAAGGTGGAGCAGTCGTGGGCGGGACGAAGGGGACCGGCTCTGATCCGAACCGCGGGCGGCAGTCCAAGCCAGGCCGTTACGTCCGGCGGCGCACCGGGGGATACGGGTGGTTGTGGGGAGGACTCGGTGCCGTCGTGGCGGCGGGGATCGTCGTGCTGGTGGTGCGCGGCACGCGCCTGCCCGCCGGGACGCAGACCTTCCTCGAGCCCAACCACCAGCACGTGACGGGCGACGTCCAATACGACCGCACACCCCCCGTGGGCGGCGCGCACTCCGCGGTGTGGCTGAACTGCGGCATCTACGATCAGACCGTCCCCAATCCGAACGGGGTGCACTCACTGGAGCACGGCGCGGTGTGGGTGACCTACCAGCCCGGCCTGCCACAGGCCGAGGTGTCGGCACTGCGGAGTCTGGTGCGGTCGAAATACCGGGGCAGCCAGCGGTACCTGATCCTGAGTCCGTATCCGGGAGACCCCGCTCCCATCGTGGTCAGCGCCTGGGGCGCGCAACTGCGCCTCCAAAGCCCGTCGGACCCGCGCCTGGCCCATTTCATTGATCATTTCATCGGCGGCGCCCAAGGCGGCGAATCCGGCGCGCCCTGCACCAACGGCACCGGTGCACCGATCGACGCCTGAGCCTCTCCGCACGGCCGGCACGGGCCAGCAGTGGAAGGGCGCCCCGCGGTGGGGGAGTTTCGGGTATGCAGCAGACGCGCGAGGCAGTCCCAGGAGGTGGATTCCAACGGGTGTCGCGGCAGCCCGCCAGGTGCTGGCGGGACTCTGGATCGTGGACGGCCTGCTGCAACTTCTCCCGCGGATGTACACGATGTTCATGGTCCAGTCCGTCCTGCGGCCGCCGACCACCGGGGAACCGGCATGGCTCTCCCACCTGACCCAGGCGATCCTGGTCGCCGGTTCGGAACACCTCGTGGCATTCAACCGCGCCCTGACCCTCATCCAGGTCGGGCTCGGCCTCGCGCTCTTGCTCCGCGGACGCTACCGCTCGTGGCCGCACTGGCTGTCGCTGATCTGGTGCGCGGCTGTCTGGGTCTTCGGCGAGGCCTTCGGCGGGCTGTTGACCGGGCAGGCCAGTTTGGTCACCGGGGCGCCCGGCTCGGTCGCGCTCTACGCGGTGCTCACCTGGGCGGCCTGGCCGCCGCGGCGCCCAGGTGACGTGGCGGGCCGCCGACGGGGCGTGACCGCCGCACTGGCCGCCACCTGGACGTTGGGGGCGATCCTGCAGGCCTTTCCCGTGTTCTTCATGCCCTCCGGCCTGTCGCAACTGTTGCTCGGCAACGTCAACAGCTATCAGCCCGCATGGGTCAACGCGCTGATGCCCTGGGGCGCGGCGCATCTGGCGGCGGATCCGCTTGCCGCCAATGTGCTCCTGATGGCGGTCATGGCGTTCATCGCCGCGGGCATCTGGGTCGGCGGCCGTCCGAGGCGCGCCGCGCTGCTGGCCTCTATGCCATTCGCCGCTCTGCTCTGGGTGTTCGGTCAGGCGTTCGGTATGTTGCCCATGGCCATGACCACCGACCCCAACACCTCGCCGCTATTGGTGGCGTTGGCCTTGTACACCTGGCCCTCGACCCACGACACGCATGCGCGCGGTGGAGTGGGCTCGCGGTTGCATCCGGTGGACGGGGGCGGGCACGCGCCGGCAAACGGCGTCGCGGGTCGAGGTGGAGGCGGTGATGGCTGATGGCAGCCCGCGGTCCGGGTCTGCCCCACGTGCGAACTGAGGAAGCGAAGGGCGGCTACGATGTCCGGGGACAGAGCCGGTGACCGCAGGTGGCTGCGCGCCCTCGTGTTAGCGGTGCTGCTGGCGACCGCCTTCTTGGTGTTCGCGTACGAGGAGCGGCTGGCGCATGTCGCTGCCGTGGGCCGCCTGGCACCGGCCTTCGGCCTGCGGGACCAGCGGGGGCAGTCCTGGAGCCTTCCAGCCTTGCGTGGCCGGGTCGTGATCCTCAACTTCTGGGCCTCGTGGTGCGAGGTCTGCCGGCATGAGGAGCCCGCCCTGGAGACGTTCGCCGAGCGGTACGCCGGACGGGTGACCCTGCTCGGTATTGACTGGCAGGAACCGCAGGCGACGATCGACGCCTATCTACAGCAGTATGGGGTGACCTACCCGAACCTCAGGGATTTCGACGGCCGGGTGGCGCAGGAGTATGGCCTGACCGGGGTGCCGGAGACCTGGTTCATCGGGCCGGGCGAGGTTGCCCGGGTGCACCGGATCGGCGAGATGACGTTCGAGGACCTGCAGGCGGCCTACGCCAAGACCACGGGGGCGTCCATCGACGCGTCGGGGGTCGGCCCGGTTGCCGCGGGTGGCCGTGCCGACGGGCTCGCCTGGAACGGCGGCGTTCTCTGGGTGGCGACCAGCCAGGGCCTTTGGCGCACGGCCGACCTGGGCAGTCAATGGAGCGCCGTCCCCGTGAGCACGTTGGCGAAGGGCTCCATTCAGGTGGTGGCGGCGGCGGGAGACCGCCTCTACGCGGGCGGGTCCGCGGCCGGCCTCTGGACGAGTCCTGATGGCGGCCGGCTTTGGTCTCGCGTTGCCCTTCCCCCCGGTGGTGGCCCGACCGCGTTGGCGGTTGAGCCGGGCGCTCCGGGCAGCGCCTGGCTCTGGCTGTCGCACACCGGACTCTTCGCCACGGAAGACGGCGGGCGGTCCTGGCGCATGTTCGCGCCCGCCACGGCGCTGCCCGCGGACGCCAATGCCTTGGCGGCATCGGCGGGCGGAACCCTGTGGGCGGCGACATCGACCGGGGTGTACCGATCGGCGGACGTCGGACGGAGTTGGATCGCCGCCGGTGTAACTCAGCAGGTGCAGCCGGGTGCCGCCCTGGCCTCGCCGGTCGCGTTGGTGCGTAGCCGCATGCCTCTGGCGGCGGCCGGGGTCACGGTGGCCGGGGGACAGGCCTTCTTCGCCGGGCCGCGCGGTATTTGGGGGGAGTCTGGCGGCCGACTGCCCGGAAGCCCCGCCAGGGCGTTCGCTGCGGTCACCGCCGACTCCAGCGGGCAACTCTGGGCGCTTGCGCCCAACGGAGACCTCTACGCGAGCACGGACGACGGACGGACCTGGATGTGGCGGCCCTATGCCGGCCGCGCGGTGACCAATAGCGGCGCCTGAGGGGTACAGGCGCCCGACGTGAGCACCGGCCTCCACGCTCGGCGCAGCTTGCGCCTCGACGAGTCCTGTCCCCGAGTGGTGTCGCGGCGCGTGGGTCATGGTCCGCGCGAAACCGGTGCGTCCCGCCGGGTGAGGAACTCCGACCGCGACTTCCTCGAGCGCGCCGGCTTTGACCAGGTGGTTCGGGTAGCCCTGAACGCCCAGCAGGTGCAGCAGTACAACCTGCGGCCCCAGCCGGGCAAGGCGAGTGATGCGCGTGCGGCGACGTTCGTGCGGCGCCACGGCGCGTTGGTGCACACCCGACGAACTGCTGGGGCCGGTCAGCGCCAAGCGCCTGATCGAAGACGACCTGATCACCCGCAACCTGGGCGGCACGCTCGCCACGGCGGACATCCCCGCCATTCGACGAGATCTGGAAGTGCAATGCCGCCACATTGAGCAGTCTGCTCATCGACATGGCCTCGGTCGTGGGCGCAATGTGCGCCCTCGGCGCGGGGCTGCACAAGCGGCGGGTGACCGCCAAGCCTGCCGCGAGCGCAAGGTCGTCGATGCCGGCCAGGTGGGGAGGATCTCGCTGCGGACCCTGACGGCGTCAAGCCCGGATGGACATCACGCGCCTGCTGCCCTCGGAGTTGGCCCGTCTGGCGCACCCGGTCCTCCGCTATGAGTGGGGAGACTGAGGAAGGGGCTGGGGCGCCCACGGCAGGCATGGCCGCGACTGCCTCAGGAGGGTACACTAGGAACGTGAACGCCTCCATCGTGCGAGCCATGCTTTTTACGCTCATCCCCGTCGCCGCTGCCGCCAGCGGAGCAATCGCCGCTGCAGTGCGACCACCACAGCGAAAACTGACCAGCGCCCTTCAACATGCCGCTGCCGGAGTCGTGTTCGCCGCCGTCGCACTGGAACTGATACCGGAAATCCGCGCACAGGCGCCATGGAGCGCCATCGTTGGCTTCACGGTCGGGATTGCAGCCATGTCCGGCCTCAGCGCGGTCACGCGGTCGCTTGAACACCAGTCGCGCCCCGGAAGGGATGCTGAGCGCGGAATCGGCGCAAAGGCAGGGCTCATCGCGGCCACAGGAATCGATCTGCTCATCGATGGGGTGGTCTTGGGCGCGGGGTTTGCGGCTGCGGAGAAATCCGGCGTGCTGCTCACCATCGCCCTCACGCTGGAACTTGTTCTTATAGGCCTTTCGAACGCGGGCGCTCTGGCCGAGGCCGGTGTCCGACCAGTTCTAAGTGTGGCCACCATCACCGGGCTCGGGCTCCTGAGCACCCTCGGTACCGGTATCGGCGTAGCGGTGCTCGGGGGAGCGCCCAGTGCCGTCCTGAGCGGGATGCTCGCCTTTGGCGCCGTCGCGCTGATGTATCTCGTCACGGAAGAGTTGCTCGTTGAGGCGCATGAAGTCCCGGATACGTACTGGGCGACAGCCGCGTTCTTCGTTGGCTTCCTGTGCGATCTGGTGGTGACGGAACTGATGGCGCCTTGAACCTGACGGCGGAATGATCGGGATCCACCCAGGGGACAAGGTCATGCCGCCTCCGCAGCCGCCCGCGCCACCGATGGTGTATGCCGGCGGACCTAACCGCCCACTGCTGCTGCGGCCAGCCATGTCAATTGGACCGGATACGGCACCGGTCGACTCCAGGCCGGCGCCGCGGGCGAATACTGAACGGCCGGCAGTCCGACCAGGGCCGGGATCTGCGACGCCGGCGCCGTCTCGGGCAGCCTTGCCCCAATCTTGGTCGTACCGCGACAGACGCCGGCACCCAGGGATGCGGCAATGACTCGTTGCCGCCATCCCCGCATCCGACCACCGCGGCAATGGCGGCTGCTGCCGGAACGAATTGTCGGCCCGCAGCCTGCGCTTGCGCACGGCGGTCAGCCTCCCGCCTAACCTCATCCCGCCAGGACGCCGGGGCGCACTGCCGTCTGACTACAGTCTTCGTGCGGGCAGGGACCGGTTTCGAGTTGAAGCGTCGTGTGGTCGATGCCATACCTCTCCCGGAGGGTCCGACTGACCCGGGCGATGACCCCCTCGGTCTGGGAGAGCGGGACATCCCGCAGCACCAGGTGGCCGCTGAGTGCAGAACGCACCCCGTCCAGACTCCAGACGTGGACGTGGTGTACGGAGACGACCGCCTCGTCCGCCTCCATGGCAGCCGCCACGTCGGCGGCCTCGATGCCCGAGGGCGTGCCCTCCATCAGCACATTGATGGTCTGGGCGACGATGCCCCATGCCCCCCTGGCGATGAGCAGCGAGATGCCGACGCTGACCAACGGGTCCCACCAGAGGCGGTGGGTGAACACGATGGCCAGACCCGCCACCAGCACCCCCGCGGAGGCCGCGGCGTCGCCCATTACGTGCAGCCAAGCGCTGCGCACGTTGAGGTTGCCCCCGTGCCCGTGATCATGGCCGGCGTGACCGCCGGCACCAAGCCGCAGGCCGATAAACAGATTACCGACCAGCCCGACGCCCGCCACCGCCCACATGATCCATGGGGTCACGGCCACGGGATGCTCGAACCGCGCGACAGATTCGGCCAGGATGCCGCCGGCCACCACGATCAACGTCCCGGCGTTGAAGAGCGCGGCCAGAATGCCGGCGCGGTGGAACCCATAGGTCCGTTGCGGTGTCGGCGGCCGGCCCGCCAGGCGGGTGGCGTACCAGGCCAGCCCAAGGGACAGCACATCCGTAAGCATGTGCCCTGCGTCGCTGAGCAGGGCCAGGCTGTGCGAGAGCAGTCCGCCAACAACTTCGGCCAGCAGGATCACGGCGGCGATCCAGAAGGCGGTGCCGAGGAAGCGGCCGGCCTCCTCGTGGTGCCCGTGCTCGTGCGGGTGCGCCTGGTCGTGATGGTGGTGGTCTGCCACGGGGCGCGCCTCCTTCTTCTCGGGACACGCACGGTCTGTCAGTCGTCGGGTCGCAGGGCCAGCAACCGTATGCCGTTGAGCGTGACCAGGATGGACGCCCCCATGTCGGCATATGCGGAGATGATATGCGTTGCTTGGCGTGGAAGGCAACCGCAGCATGTGGGAACGATTCGGGCTGGGCTGCCATTTCGCGTGATTGGGGTATCCATTTAACCGGACGGAGTGGTTCGGCGGTTCGCCAGGGCCGGTCCGCAGGGGCGCGTTCCAAGGTGGCTGGGTGCCGCCGGGTCACCACCAGCGGGAACGGCGGCCGGCCACTCGGTTGGCGGGTGGCGATCAGGTCGCGGTAGCGAACCGGGTCGTGAGCGACGGCCAGTTCGAGCACCTTTGGCCTGAGTTCTGAGACACGGTCATGCTGAGGTCCGTCCTCCCGGCGACTCTTCGCAGCGCTTCTACAGCCCGGGCGGCCATGAGAACGCCACGGTCTTGGGCACTGATCCGGGCGCTCCATAGCCGACGACGATATCGTCGTGTGGGTGCAGCACATACCGGGTCGCATCGGCTACGGGCTGGCCGTTGACGTACACCTGGACGGTCTTGTTGGCGGTATCCGTATAGCCACCAAGCTGGGTGGCGGTGAACTTGACCCCCCAGATGTCGAAGAACGCGCCGAGGTTGAATGCGTCGGAAGGTTGGGACGCCTCGATGTGGATGGCTCCGGAGGTGTCATGGGTATGCATCGGCGACTCCAGCCGAGCGGCGAAGGAGATCCCGACGTTGGCCGGCACCGTGACCGGCTGCCCCTTCACGTAAATCGCGAGGTGGGCGTGGATGTGGTAGCTCTCATCGCCGTTCGGCGGAAGCCTCAGGGCGGCGAGCCGGGCAGGTAGAGACACGTATTCAGGCGACCACGGCGCCGGAGAGACCTGTAGCCCCGGCAACGTACCGCCGCTCACCTTGGGCCGCGTGGACACCGAGTAGACGGCCAGAACGATCAGTACCAGGCTGGCCACAGCCGAGAGGGTACCCCATAGAACCCTCCGCCGACGCTGGGCGATCTGCTGTTGATGCCTGCCACGGTACCGGTTTGGCGAGCCTTCGCGCGTACGCTTCGGGGTAGAAGTGCCCCGGGTCTTGGCCGTCATGCCCCGGTCACCCGCCCCGCCGTGACAGCGCGGCGCGGGAGGTGGATCAACCGCGCGGCGTTCAGCGCCACGGCCACATCGGGCACCGCCTGGGACGCCGCGGCGATCGCGGGACCGATCAGCCCGGTCGCCGCAAGGCCCATGGCCAGAACGTTGAACGCGATGCCGAAAAGGATGTTCTGGCGGATGACTCCGTAGGTCCGTCGACCGAGCCGCACGGCTTCGGGCACCTGCCGCCAGTCGTCCCGTAAGAGCGCGACGGCGGCGGCCTCCAGCGCAATGTCCGTGCCAGCCACGCCCATAGCGATGCCCACGTCGGCCTGGGTGAGGGCCGGTGCATCGTTGATCCCGTCACCGATCATGGCCACTCGACGGCCCTCGGCCTGAAGGCGGCGCACCGTAGCGATCTTGTCCTCGGGTAGCAGGTTAGCGGCCACCTCGACGATACCGGCCTGCCGGGCGATGGCCGCGGCCGCTCGCTCGTTGTCCCCGGTGAGGAGCACTACGCGGCGCACACCCAGTTGGCGGAGTTCAGCGACCGCTGCCTCCACCCAGGGCCGCAGCGTGTCAGAAGCCACAATCAGACCCACGACCTCACCTTCTCTGGCGAGCCACGCGACGGTCTTGCCCTCAGCCTCAAACTCCGTGGCCTGCCGCTCGACGTCCGCGGGTATCGCGGCGCCCTGCTCCGCCAGAAGGCGCCTCGTCCCAAGGGCAAGCATGTGTCCCTCAACAATACCCGCAACGCCACGGCCGGGGAGAACCCGGACGTCTTCGGCGGCGGCGGGCGCAAGCCCGCGACTCCTCGCCTCGGTGAGGACGGCGGTAGCCAGTGGGTGCTCGGAATAGTGCTCCAACGTCACCGCAAGCCCGACGACTTCATCCGGCGTCAGGCCGCCGAGGCCGACCACATCCGAGACGGCCGGCCTGCCGTGCGTCAAGGTGCCGGTCTTATCCACCGCCAGGGTGTCGACCTTGGCCAGGGCCTCCAGGTGTCGCCCGCCTTTGATCAGCAAGCCGTGGCGGGCGCCGGCGCCGACCGCCGCGACCACCGACAGCGGTGTGGCCAGTCCGACCGCGCACGGGCAGGCCGCCACGAGCACGGCGATGGCCGCGACCAAATGGTGGCCGACGAGCAGGGTTAAAGCCGCGGCTGTCAGGACCAAGGGCAGGAAGACCGCCGAAAACCGGTCCGCAAACCGCTGCACGGGTGCCTTGTGGGCCTCGGCCTCCTGCACGAGTTGGAGGATGCGGCCCAGAGTTGAGTTCTCACCGACCCGGACTGCCTCCACCTCAAGGAACCCGAACTCGTTGATCGTGCCGGCAAAGACGTCGTCGCCCTGTTCCTTCTCGACCGGGATCGGCTCCCCGGTGATGGGTGCCTGGTTGACGGAGCTTTGGCCGGAAACCACTTTACCGTCGACCGGGATTCGCTCACCCGGGCGCACGACCACCACGTCGCCGGGCCGAAGAGCATCGATGCCGACCTCGATCTCCCCAGCCGGGCCCTTGACCCGCGCGGTCTTGGGGGCGAGTGCCGCCAACTGCTCGACGGCGCGGCGTGCACGGCCAATGGTGAGGTCCTCCAGGTAATGGGCGACGGTGACGAAGAAGACGATGAGCGCCGCCGATTCGAATTCGCGGATCGCCGCGGCCGCGAGGATACCGACGGTCATGACCAGGTCGGTGTTGACCCGCCGGATACGCAGCCCGAGGTAGGCGCGCCGGAAGATGGGATACCCGCCAAGGATGACCGCGGCGATGGCCAACGGCGCCGGCACCAGATCAATGGCGCCGCGCAGCAGCCCCAGGCTTTCACCGGCGATCCCGGCAAGGGCGATCGCCGCGACCAGCCCCAGGAGCGCCAGGCGTAGCGTCGCAAAGGTCCGGTCCCCAACCTGCCATGGCGTCCGCCGCCCGTGAGTGGCATCCTCCGGAGCGATCGCGTCCAGTGCCACCATCTGGGTGCCCGCGCCGAGCCCATTCTCGACCATCCCTATCTGTGCTGAGCGCCACACCTGCACGTGGTGGCCTGCCCGTTCGACCGCATGCAGCAGGTCACTCGGTGTGGCCGTCCCGTTGCGATAGGTGACTAAGACCTTCTCCGAGGTGCCGAGGATGCGCACGCCCGTGACACCAGGCGTGGCGCGCAGGGCGGCATCGACGCCTTGGCCACACTCGATGCAGCAGACGCCTGGGACCGTTAATTCGATTGCCTGCGCGCCGTCCTCCACGTTCGTCACCCCGGAAAGATCAAGCATTGTTGACGCACGAGCCAAACCACGATGACTATCGACCTTTGCGGGGCACGCCCGACCTCTATGCGTTCAAGGCCCGGAGCCCACGTAGGATCTCCCGGGTTCGCAGGCTGTAGTGGCTCCACGTTCCATGTCGCTCGCGAGCGACGATCCCCGCGTCAAGCAACACCTTTAGGTGGTACGAGACTTTGGACTGCGCCAGTCCGAGCAACGCCTCCAGCTCACAGGTGCAGAGATCGCTACGCTGGCCGAGCAGGTGGATTATCTGCACCCGGATCGGATCGGCGAGCGCGCCAACGACCCCCACAAGCCTTCTGAGTTCCACCTCGTCCAGCAGGCGTAGGTCGCCCGGGCGCACACGAGGGATGTTGCTGGGACAAGGCTCTGGTTCCGGGGGCCCGTGCATCAATGACATTTGATCCATGTGCCGTAGCCTACGCCGCCCGATCCCGAAGTGCAACGTACCAGCTGCCCTGTAACCGAGGTCGGCGCTGGCCACCGTGGAGTCCGCCGCCATTTCACGTGGAATAGAGACCCGGCGGGTGATTCTGGAAGGACCGGCCGGGCTGCGGGCGAATCCCGAACACTACACAGAATGGCCCTTCTGGGAAGTGAAGTGGCGTAGATGCCCCCCAAAACCGCCCCTGGGCACCAGGCACATCGCCGCAAAATCACTTCACGAAAGAATCTGGCTGCGGCGGAGGGCGTTCCGGACAGCCTTAGAGCCTGGATCGACCGCTACCTTGCCCTTACTGTCCGTGGGGTCCGCTCGGAGGCCGTGACCGGCAAGATCGCCCTCCACCTCGACCGCTTCCACGCCCACTTCGTCGAGGCGTACGGCCGCGACCTGGTCTCGGCCTGCCTGCCGCGCGATGTGCGCGCCTGGCAGCAGGTTCTGGTTACACGTGGCCTGGCGCCGGCGACGGTCAACAACCATCTAGCCTCGCTCTCCGCGTTCACCACCTGGGTGCACGCTCAGGCGCCGGCCCACTTTCCCGCCGGCGACCCGGCCAAGGGGATCGGCGAGCTGGGCCTGCCGCCTTTGGAGCCCCGGGCACTCACCGATGAACAGGTGCGCTCGCTCAAGAACCTCTGCGACCGGCTGCTCCGCTTCCATCAACTCAAAGGCCGCCGCCACCGCAGGGCCGAGCCGCGACTGCGTGCCAATGCCCGCCCTTGGCGCGACCGGGCTATCGTCTTTCTGCTGCTCTCCACGGGGCTGCGGCGGGAAGAGCTGGTTAGACTCGATGTCGATCAGGTGGTTCCGGGCACCCCGGAGGAGCTGAGGGCGGCGCGGCGTGCCCGCATGGCCCGCGTCCGTGGGAAGGGAAAGACGGAGCGGTCAGTATTCCTGTCGGCGGACGCACGGGCGGCGCTGGCCGACTACCTGGAGCGGGAGCGCCCTGGTGACGCAGGCGAGGCGACGGCCCTGTTCCTGAGCGCCAAAGGTATCCCCTCCCGAGCGGCGGATGGGCGGCTATCGCCTCGGGCCGTCAACCTCATTCTCGAACAGGTCGGGCGCTGGCACGACGCCGACGTACGTGATCCGGCTCGCTACATCTCGCCCCTCCGGCCGCATGACCTGCGGCATACGTTCGCCTTCCAGTTGGCCCGGGTGACGGGTGCGGACGCCTATGAGTTGGAACGCCGGCTGGGCCATCGTTCGCAGCGGTACATCCAACGCTACACCAACCCGCCGGATCCCGTCGCGGCGGGCTATGTCGAGGGATTCTAACGATGGAGAACAACGGAGAGGCCCTGCCGACCAGCCTTACCGGTGAGGAGCGCGACGAGGCGCTTCGGATTCTCCGTATCATCCGGCCCTGTCTCGATGGTGGTGTTCCGCTGACCCGCGTCACGGCCGAGGCGGGCGTTAGCCGGTGGACGCTGCGCCGTTGGATTCAGAGGTACCGCGCACAGGGCCTTCCCGGTCTGTGCCGTCAACGCCGCAAAGACCACGGGCGACGGCGCCTGCCCGAGGAACTCCAACTCCTCATCGAGGGCCTTGCCCTTCAGCGCACGGTCCGCGGATTTCGTGGGTGTGCCGGCAGGCACAAGCGGTTGCCCGTGATAAAGGCTGGCCTATCCCGAGCTATGCCCGTGTGTACAAGATCGTGCGCGGTCTCGATCCCGGGCTCCTGACCTACGCGCACGAGGGGTCGTCCAACGGCTCTTCGCCCAAGTCGAGCGCATCATGCGGATCAACGGCCTGCAGACGCTCACCAAGGAAGTCGTGGAGGCGGCCCGCGAGAGCCTCATCATTGGCCCCGATTAGCCGGCCGCCGGGCCCTATGCCCTATGCCCTATGCCCTATGGCGTTCGTCGAATGGTGCAAATATCTCGAAAAACCACGGTGCAAATACCGTTCAAAGTGACAGCCAACGGCGCCCGACCCGGGCGGCCGCGCGAGCAGGGCGGGGAACAAGGGCGAACCAGGCGACCTAACAGGCAGAAATCACTTCGCACAACGTTGAGGGGGAGTCGCCGCGCGGAGGACTACCGCGCTGGCGACGGAACGCCATGGGCCAGCAGAAAGCGCCGCACGATACGGCGGTGGGCCTCGGGAAGGTAGGGAAGCGCGAGGGCTTGGCGGATTATCTCAGCGGTGTCCGGCGGAACGTCGGTGTGGGTCCGCGCGGCGCAGAGTTCGGAAAGGAACCCTGCGTTGATCGCGTTCCAGCCGATCGCCCGGGCCCGGACACGCAGCAGTTCGGGGAGGTCTTGGGGGTGGAGGCGGTCCATGTACGCCTCCCGCAGCCACCAGCGGAGGTAGTGCTCGGGGATGCAGTACGCGAGCTCTTGCTCAGCGAAGGTGTTGCCGCACCTGGTGAGTTTCATGAGGGCGTCACCGAGGCGCACAGCACCGGAAGGGACCACGTCGCCGAGGACGACTTGCATAGCCGGCACCCGGACGTGACCGTAGACCCACACGCCGCAGGCGAAGTAGTCTCGGAGGAGCACCTCGCGCACCCGGGGCAGAGCCCCCCAAGATTGGAACAGCAGATCCCCAAACCTGACCGGTACGCCACCCCGCCGAGAAAACTCGTCCGCCAGGCCCGCAAGGGCCGCGGCCATCGTGGGGTCGTCGCCGGCGGCCGCGTACTGGGCGAGCACTCTGGAGTCGTGGCCGCGCAAAGCCGCCACCAGCTCGTCCGCCATGGAACTCACCTCATTTCGCGCGGAATAGCGGCGCCGCAGGCGGGGATCCGGGAAGCCGGGGAGGGGTTCGTGCCTGCCGGCGCGGATTCCGCCTTTTGGTGCAGCCTCCGACACCCCTCAGGCCCCCACTACGCGAATGGCCCACACCGGATGGATTTCCATCCACCCGTGGTCGATATCCAGCACGTAGGGACCCGTGACAGCGACGTGGGCGCCAAAGGCTGGCGGGGGGATGTCCACGCCCGTGCACACGCCATAGTCGTAGCTGCCATGGGGCGGGCGCGGCGGCGCACCCGGGGTGCAGCCGATCTCGTCGGCCGGGACTATCTCGACGACCAGATCTCCGTGCTCGCTGGACAGGTTGGCGCTATTCAGCAGGGATGCGTACGGGGGGTCAAGGTGCAGCCCAAGGTGATAGTCGCCGTCGTCCTCGTGCCGGACAAAGGCGGCAGTGCCGGTAACGGTCTTGCAGGCGTCGATCACGCGCAGGCGGTCTGGGTGATAGACATTGGCCAGCGGATCGCCTGTACGGCAACCAGGATCGCCCGCGGTGGGCGAGGTCGCCACGGGGGCGACCGGCGCCGCCCCCGTGGTCGATAGCCCCCCGGGTATGGGGGCAGCGCAGGCGACGAGGAGCAAGAGCGTGGCCACCGTCGGGCCAGCGGTGCGCAGCGGTACCAGTGGGCGTTGCACGTGAAGCACCTCCGTTGAAGTGACGTCGCCCCTAGGTGGAGCCCTCGGTCAACGCCACCTGGCCGCGAGCAGCCGCCGCCGTACCGGGTGCAGGCGGGTGCGCCACAGGAAGTGACGGGCCTCGAGCTCGTCGGCGAACGCGCACCCTCGCAGGTGAAGGCACACTAGGTCGAAAGGGTCTGACGCGGCGGCGCGGTTCGTGCCGCCGCGGGCCGCGAGCACAAGCAGCCGAGCGACGACGGCCCAGCCGACGCGGCACGCGTCGGCGACGGGCTCCCCGCACGCCACCTCTCGTCGAACGGCGTGCCACCCAGCCAAGAGGACGTCGCCCGGTGCGGCGAGCCGGGCGAAGCACGGGAGCACGGATGCGATCTGGGCGCGGCGGGACCCCGGGGCCAGCCGCTGCAGGGCCGCGGAAGCCGCCTCCACCCAATCAGCCTGGAGCACAGCGCAGACCTCCTTAAGCGCAAAAACCCCCGGCGATAGGCACGCCGGGGGAGGGTCGCCTGGGACACATCACGCCAGATGGGGCGTGAGCCACTCAGACCGTACCACGCGGCGCGCAGCGGCGCAACGCGCCCCAGAGGGGCGGGGCGGGGTTACCCCCGCCCGCTGCGCCGCTGGGAAGAGACGTGCACGGGCTGCGCATCGCGCAGCGCCTGGCGGATGCCTTGGGCGATCGCGCGGTGGACGTAGCTGCCAGCGTCATCGGCGTTGCGCCTGGCGATGGCCTCGTCCGTGATGCCGTCGATCCTGGCGGTGAGCAGCACCCCGTACGCCGGTAGTATGGCGGTCGTGCGGGGGAGGCGACCGGGCAGCGGGGCGTAGCCTCGGGCGTCGAGGCGAACGAAGACCGCGCGCCCGTGGCGGACGTAGTACCAGCAGGTGTCATAGTGCCAGACGCGGACCAGTTCGAGGCGACCGGCGGCAGCGTCCGTAGGGTCGACGGGGTACGTGAAGACGCGAACGCTGTGCTGGGGACGTGGCACGGGACATCCTCCTCCACCGGGCGGCTGAGCGCCGCCCTGGCGGGGAGGAGGGCCCACGGCGCGGGGACGGGTCAAGGGCATAGCCGGCGGAGCCGGGGGCCGCTCGCGGCCACCCTTGACGCGCCCCGGAAAGCGCCGGGGGACAATGGGGAGACCGGGGCGGAGAGGCGGAAGTAGAGGGCGGGAGGTCAGGGGGGCAGCGCGCCCCCCTCGGGTGCCCCGGCCCGGCCTGCGGCAGTTCAGAGAGACCGGCGTGACACAGGGGTTCGACCGTCGATGGCCTGGCACAGCCTCGGCCAGGGGGCGGCCTCCGGGTCGTCAGCGTTGTACCGCCAACGCGGGAGAAGGCAACGCACGCCGACCGCCCGGTACGCAGCAGCGGCCGCCGGGTCGTCGTCGATCGCCAATTCGATCCGCAGCAGTTCCGCCCAACGGGCTTTGGCGGCGGAAGACCCGGCAAAGACCAGGAGACCGCAGGGAAAACGGAATCGGCGCAACCACGCCCAGGTCTCCGCAACCGTCGCCGGTGGCCGACTCGTCACGTAGACCAGGCGCGCCCGCCGGGCCAGCAGACATGCGGCCCGGCGGGCACCGCGTAGCGGCCGCAACTCGGCCAGTAACCGTCGGCCACTCTCGGTACCGAACCACGCCGGCGGCACAGGCGCCCCGTGGCAGCGCGCCCGGTCGGCATCGGGGAACATGCGCCAAAGGGCTGGGTTTGTGGCCGCCAGGGTGTTGTCGATGTCCAGCGCGATCACACGGCCCACCCCCGCACGGCCAGCGCGCCCAGCAGGCTGATCACGCGCAGCTCCAGCTCCTCAAAGTCCAGGGTATCCGTAGAAAGGGCGAAGTCGACGGCCACGCACTCAGCCTCGACCTCGGTCGCGTGCACCGGGACGAACGGGCTCCCGTCTCGCGCGCGGAGGCGCTCTTGACGGATCCGGGCGGGCGACTCGACCGACACGCCCACATAACCGTGCTGGCGTAGGTAGGTGCCCTCCGACCGGAGGCGCACACCGTCCAGCACCGCACTGTCGACCCCGTCCGGCACCGCGAGGTGGGCCCGGATGGCCAGGGCGGCCGAGTCGCCCCCGCGCATCAAGTCGCCCATCTGCTGCAGGTTCGGCCGGGTGGGAAGGATCCCCCGCGCCTCGCACTCCTGCCGTACGATCGCGCCCAGGCCGCCGCGGTGGAAGCCAAAGCGCACCCGGAGGAGTTCCGCGACAGTCGACTTCCCAGCCCCCGCAGGGCCTGCCAGATACAGCCGTCGCCGATGGAGCATCCCTGTACACCTCCTGGAGGGGGGCGGGGGCCTTGCCCCCGCCCCGGTGGCCTCACGCCGTTTCGCGCGCGTCTTCCTCCGGCGTCAGGCGGTCGATCATCCGCGCGGCCGTCTTCTGGATGGTCGCGCCGACGCGGCGGACGATGGCCGCGCCGTCTTTGGCGTGGGCCCAGCTGGCCAGGTAGCCAAAGCTGTAGCCGTCGCACTGCAGCCCTGCCCACGACGCCACGACGTAGGCGGTGCCCTCGGCCTCAGCCTCCTGGTCGGCGCGGTCGCCGCCGATCTGGTGCAGCCACAGGTGCGCGATCTCGTGGGCCAGGGTCCGGGCCCGGTGATCCTCGGACAGCCCTGGCGCCAGCCGGATCGTCCGCGCTACCAAATCGGCCTCGCCGTTGACTCCGGGGCGAAGCTCGACCTCGGGGAGAACCGGAAAGCCGTCCTCGTGCGCGATGCGGAGCAGGGCGCTGTAAAGCTCCCGGCCCGCCTCAGTGCTGGTCCCCAAGCGCTGCGCCGGGGTCTGGGGCAGAGGCTGTCCCTCGGTTTGCTCGATGTCGAAGACATGGACCACACGAAAGCGCGTGACGCGCGGCTCTTCGTCGGCCTCTTTGGCGCCGGCGTCGTCCTTAGACGCACGGACGCTGATGGGCGCCAGGATGGCGATGCCCTTCTCTCCACGCTTGACGCGCCGCCCAAGCTCGTTCCAAGTGCGGATGCCAGCAACCCGGGTTGCGGTGCTGCGCTGGATGATGATGGCGAGGGTATTAAGCATGGAATAGCGTCTGAAGCGCGCCTGCGTCTGGAGATACCGCGCCCAGCCCTCGGACGACATGATCTGCTGTACCCCTTGCTCCAGTTGCCGCAGAAGCTCCGCCGCCTTGTTCTGGCTCTCTCCCGCCACCGCTGACCCCTCCAGGGAGGCGCATTTTTGAGGCGCGCCTCACGGCCGCAGTCAGACGAGTCGGCGCGGCGCCGCCAGGGCGGCGGAGCCGGGCGAGCATTACCGGAGCAGGCGCAGCCAGCGAGGATATGGCGCAGCCGCACCCTGGCGGCGCAAAAGGCGCCGGCGAGTAGACTGGGAGGCCGAGGCGCACCCAAAAGGCAATGAGCCGGGAGCGCTGCACGGGGCGGAGCCCCGGCGCGCCCGGCGTCTCCGGCCACTGGGGGTGTCGGAGAGGGGGCGGGCCCCCTCTGGCGTGTGCCCAGGGTGGGGGAGGGTCCGGGAGGCGCGGGGGCGATGCCCCCGGAGCCTCCCGGCAGGGCCTCAGCGGGGAGCGCGGCGGTGGGACCGGGGAGGGAGTCCCGGCCCCTCCGCCGCGCGTCTAAGCCCGCGTCACCCTCCGCCACTCCTGGACGCGAATCCACTCTCGTAGCGGGCCTGGCCCGTTGTGCCGGGCAATGAGCTGGGCCAGTGCCTCCGATCCCGCTTGCGCCGCCTTCATCAGCGCCGGCAGGGGGACGACGACGGTGCCCGCGGTATCCATCTCGGCGGTCCAATCCTCGGCCCCAGGTCGGTACCGGAGGACGAAGGGCATATACTGGTGGTCCCCGCCGGTCTCACGGTCGAAAGGCACCGCAACCTCCTTCAGCCGTTCCTCCAACCTCGTGAACTCGCCCGAGGCCACGTACCCCTGTACACGGACGGTGCCGCCGGGCAGGACCTCGGGCGGGATGCATTCCCCTGGCATCAGGTCCTTCAACTCGTCGGACGTCAGCACCCCCTCTGGAAACTCGATCGTTGCGTCGTAATAGTCCGGCATTGCGGAACCACCCTTCCGGCCGGGCTACAAGCCCGCGCCGAGGGCGTATGGGCGCCCCGAGGGTGGTGGCGCAAGGGCGACAGAGGCCGCAGGCCGGTCCCTTGCGTCGCAGGGCCCCAGGGGCGCCACAATGAGGAGGCCAGCGGGCGGTCATAGAACGGAAGAAGCAGAGGCTGCGCACCAGGGGCGCCCCGCCGGGTACCCGCGGTGGCGCGAAGCGCCAGGCGCCGGAGCCGAGACTACAGGCTCGGCCGGCGCCAGTGGGTGGCGGAGAGGCGGCAAAGCCGCCGGAGGCGCCCAAACCGTCTCCTCAAACGTTCCACAAGGCTCGCAGGGCAAAGAGCAGGGCAGCCGACAGGACGAGCACCGCGACGGCCGCGCGCATCAACTTCAGGTAGAGCGATTCCAGGCAGTCGCCAGGCGCCAACTCCCACCCCTCGTGCAACAGCGAGCCCGCCAGGGTCACCGGCAACCTCAAACACACCGACCTGACCGCACAGAAGAGCCCCGCCACAACGAGCAGGGCGCCGATGTCGAGCCCGGCGGCACCGAGCAAGGAAAGCGCATTCAGCAAGGGACCACCCCCCTAACCTCACCGGCAGGACCGGAGGCTACGCGAAAGCCGAACTCCGCCATTTCACGCGGAATGCCAGAGTCAGCTTTAGTACCACGCGTCTCCCCAGATGCGACGGCGGACAACCGTCACGAGCCATAAAGCGAAGCAGTAGAGCGCGGCCAACAATACGCCGACCCATGTCCTCCACCAGAGCGTGACAAACAGGGCCATCGCGGCCGTCACGGTACCGAAGAACGCGAGCAGCCACAATTTGCCCGAGCGCCTAAACGCATGTGCGGCTAACAGTCCGCCAACGAGAGAGATACTCCCGGTCACCCACCAGTAAAAGATTGCCACCGCTGTTCCACCGCCTTTTCGGGGAAGCCGTAGGTTGTTGGCCGGGGGCGAAGCACGGGCGCGCCCTAGGCGCGCCGGCGGGCCCGCAGGCCGTGCTAGTGCTGGTGCTAGCACTTGCCCCGTGCCGGGTCAGCGCTGGTCGTAGCGCTGCGCGGCATCCTCAAAGACGTAATCGAAATGGCGATCGCCCTCGTGCACTGTACGTTGGCCAATACCGTCGGGGTTGGCCAGGAACGTTTGGAAGACCTCGTCCCGGGTGTACCCGGCCCGCAACATCGCGCAGCACACGGCGAACTCCGCGTGAGAACGGCTCGGCAGGCGTGGGCTGCGACCGGTGCGGATCACGTCCTCGATGTACGCGGTGAGTGGCCAGTGCTTGCCCGCCGCCGGGCGGATCGGGGTGTACAGGGCTCCGGGGCGTGGCGCGGGGGGCGGCAGGGGAGGGGCCACGGCCTCCAGCTCGGCCAGGTCGTAACGGCGGCCGCCGTCCACGTCCACCAAGCGCGCCCGGGCGTCTGGGCGCCCCGGCTTCAGATTGGCGGTACCGGGGATGCGCAGCACCCGGGCCAGGTCCCAGACATGATCGCCCCCAAGAGCGTGAGCGAGGCGCCGGCCGAGCTTGGTCAAACTGAGCGAGGCGCCGGCCGAGCTTGGTCAAACGCTGCCGGGCAGCGGCCGCGTCGTCCCCCAGAAGGCGGGCGGCCGCGTTCAGGAACCAGTAGGCGTGCCAACCGTGGCCGCTATCGACGATCGCGCTCGGCTGGAGGCCGAAGGCATCCAGCCGAGCACGCGCGGCCGCCCGCCCCGCCTCCCCGTCCACATCCAGGTCAACCACCAGGGCGTGCGCAGCGAGGACCTGATCGGCCCGCATGGCGCCGCGGTGTGTGCGTGGGTGCAGGCCGTAGGCCAGGCACCCACGCCCGTCGCGGTCAGCGAGAAAGCATAGCGCGGCGTCGAAGGGAGCAGCCGCCCCGTCCAACGGATACCACCGTTGCTCCGCCTCGAAGCGCGGAGCCTGATGCTCAGGCACCCGGCGCAGCTCCAACCACCCATCCGCGTCGCGGAAAAGCTCGCGCCACAAGGTCGCCGCATCCTGCAGCATCCAAGACACCTCGCAGATCGCGCCATCGCGTGAAGGCGCAAAAGTCCCGGGCGTTGTAGGGCTGGCTATACAGGCAGCAGGGGATACCCGCCACCCGGTACCGCCAGGCGGCTTGGGGATCGTCGTCGAGGCCGAGACAAGCGCCAAGTTCAACAGCTGCCGCCGCCTTCCGGACGGGCCCGCAGTCCGCCAACACCGCACCATCTGGAAAGTGGTGCCGCGACAACCACTGGGTGGTCAGCATCGCGGCACACGTCGGTCGCGCCGTGAGGTAGTAGACAGGTTCGACGCGCGCTAGGGTTGACAGCATCTCCGCCGCGCCCGGATACGGCAGCGCGATCGCCATGGCGTCGAGGCCCCCCGGCGTGGCGAAGTAGCCCTCCGGCACCGGCGCCCAGTGGCAGACAGACTCGCGTTCCGCATTCCCGGGGAAGCGCTCCCGCAACACCGCGTTGACGTCAGCCAGGGTGTTGTCCACATCGCACACGATCACGGTCCAACCCCCTTCAGCACCTGGGCATGAGAAAGGGGGGCGGGAACCCGCCCCCCTCCGTGCGCTCTGGCCTACGCGCTCGCGGGCACCTCCGCCCCCTCTTTGTCCACAGGGGTGTCGAGTGTCCCGTCCGGCTCACCTGCGAGGTGGCCTTCGATCTCCCCGTCTGCCTCCTGCTGTAGGAAATCGGCCAGTTGGTCTTCCGTCAGCCCCTCGCCAGCCCCCTCCGCTGGCGGTTCCACCTTGAACCCGTACAGGTCTGGAGCATCAACTTCCCTGTCCTCGCGGCAGCCGTCGCACACGTCCACCCACGCCCCGCGCGGTGCACCATCCCAGCGATGGTTATAGAGGCGCCGCACCTCCGTCTCGGCAGAGACGTCGTCGCACAGCCCGCAGATCCGGCCCGGCCCGGATGTCCCTTGCTCATCCCGGCGGCCCAGCGCCTCCCGGACCACCCCGGCCTGCTCCTCAGTAGCCCGGCCCAAGTCCACGCCTTCTGATGCCTCGCGGTACAGGCCCAGGCGGCCGAGGTCCACATTGCGGCACTTGGGACAGACGAGAAAGGTAAGCCCTGGCGGTACCACGACCGGCCGCAGGGAGTGGTAAGGTTCCAGATCATCCTGCAGCGTGGTACACAGGTCGCAGGCCTCGCCCTCGGGCATGTCCACCTTGCGGCGGTACCAGTCACCGAGCCCGTGATCAGTCGCGACCAGCGGCCACTCGATGCACATCCGCCAGATGGTGTCCGGAGCCAGGGCGAGCAGTTGACCAGCGAGCCCCTGGTGGGTGTGGTTCGGAGCCGCCGCGTTGTCGATCCCGACACCGAACGCGGCGAGGTACTCCCGCAGGTTGGCGCGGGGCTTGCCGCGCGGATCATAGGCCGGCTTGGCGGCGGTGAGGATCCAAGCCGCAAAATAGGCCAGTTCGACCTTGCCGAGGACGGGAGCCCCAAGGTCAGCCCGCCACGTCTCCTGCACGCGGGACACAGCCCAGGCCGTCCCCCGCTCCTTCTCGGTGGCCAGTGCAGCCATCGCGACCTTGTTCCGGTCCCGGGTGCGGCGGCGCTCCTCTGCGTCGTGACGCTTCGGGTCCACGCACACCCATTCCAGCCGCCCGTCGTGGCGGGCCTTCGCGAGCCGCAGGCACGGGCATTCGCGGCAGGCCACAGGCGGGTTGTCGCCCCTGGCCGCATCCAGGTACTTGTAGGTGTGGGGTGGGAGCATCTTCAGATCCAGCACTTCCGCCGCCCGCTCCGGCACCGGACTCTCGCCCCTGGCTCCGGGCGTGCCCTCCACGCCCACACCCACACCCACGCGCGGTGCTTCACCGTCCGCAGTCTCCTCGCCCTCGGCCCCGGAATCGCTCTCGGACTGGACCGTCCCGGGCCGTACCGGCAGGGCTGGGGAGAGCGCGGCGGAGGGGGATGGCGGGTCGGGTGCGACCGTCTGCGGGAGCGTCGTGACCGCCTTGGCGATGAGCGCCTGGCGGGCGTCCTCCTCGACCTTGGCGAACCGCTGCGGATCGAGACACACCGGCACCTTGCTACCGTATTGCTTTGCGGAGCGTCGGCAGGGGCACTCTTTGTGGTCGCCGCAACACTTCGCGTCCCAACCCTCCAGCCTCTGCATGTGGGAGCCGAGCCACTCCTCTAGCCACTCGTACGCCTTGGCGGAAGGGACCTTTGCGGTCACCATGTCCTTTGCCGCAGTGGCCGCAACGTCCGGGTAGGCGTCTGCCAACCGGACAAGGGCCAGCGCGGTGGCGGCCGCCAGTATTCCTTGCGAAATGAGGTCCCGGACGGACTCCGGCAGCTTCAGCAGTTGGAGCCGGTTGGCGATGTGGGGCTGGCTGACCCCGAGTTCCTTGGCCAGGGCCGTCTGCGTGTACCCGTGGTCCTGGAGCAGCGCCGCATAACCGTCCGCTTCCTCGAGGGCGTTCAGATCGCTGCGGTGGACGTTCTCCAGCAACTGCGCCCGGGCAGCCGTTCTCGCGTCCATCTCCCGGATGATGACCGGCACCGTGGCGAGTCCGGCCTCACGCGCGGCGCGCAGGCGGCGCTCCCCGGCCACCAGGGCGAATTGCCCTGCGGGCAGGTCCGGCCCGGTCCTCACCAGCAGCGGCTGCAGGATCCCGTTTACCTTGATGTCGTGGGCGAGTTCCGCCAAGGCGGCGTGGTCGAAGTGCTTCCGCACGTTCCCGACCACGACCACGGAGTCAATGGGCATCGCTGCGTTGAAGGCCCCACCCGCCGCCCCGGCGTCTACCACGGCGGGAACGTCGGCGGGCTCGGCGCTCGTGTCCCCCGGTTCGGCCTCCGCGCCGGTCGCCTCAGCAGCAGGCGCGGCGATCGTCTCAGGGGCCGGGGCTTCCTCAACGGGGATCACTTCGTCACCCACCGGGGTCTCGGCAGCATCCGCCGTCATAGGCTCCTCGGAGGCGGGTTCGGGGGCAGGAGTCTCGGCGAGGCGGTAGCCGTAGCCAGTGTGGTGCCGCACCAGTTCGCCAGAAGCGACACCACGCTCCAGCACCGCATGTATCGCGCGCCGATCAAGGCCGGTCGCACGAACGACGTCCTGCACGATCTGCCCGCTGTCAGGAAACTGGCGGTAGAACTCGCTCAGGTGCGCCATGACCGGGCCGGTGGCCGCTTCCACCTGATCGGGCGACACGATTTCCGCCACAGGAGCAGGTTCCGGGGCCGGGGTCCCGGCAAGGCGGTAAACGCCGCTGTTCTGGTCGAGGGTCAGCAGGCCGGCCTCGACAGCCTCCCGCAGATGTTTGCCGGCAATGGCTCGGCTAACGTGGAGGCGCTCCGCGACCTGTTGGAGCGTCAGGCCACCAGTCGGGCTGAGCCCGGACCATGAGCGAACGGTGTCCACAGCCGGGTTTCCGTGCACGACCGGCTCCGCTGCCTGCCCGCGTTCCACCTGCTCAGGGGCCTCCGAGCCACCTTCGGCCGCCGCCCCCTTCTTCCCGGCAGCCGCCTTCTTCCGGCCGCTCGGCTCCTTGGCCACCGTCTTGGGCTTCTGGGCCGTCGCGCTCTTGCGCGCCGCTGTGCTCTTGCTCTGCTTCTCTGCCATGCCGCTCTCCCTTGATGGGTAGTGTTGGAGGAAAAGGCGAAGGGGGGGCGGCTCGGTGGCCGCCCCCCCTTCGCGCTACTCGTCTCCGGGTGCCTCGGCGTCCGGCACCGCCTCCCGTGTCTTCCGGTCCAAGAAGCGCACATTCCGTGCGCTGATGTAGGGGAACACGCGGTAACCGCCTTCATCACTGCGCTTTTCGTCCAGGTGACTTGCCCCGGAAACCAGGACCAGCCTGCCCTTCGTGAGATACGGCGCGAGTTTTGTACCGTACTCGCCGATCACTTCGACCGGCCAGAAGTCGGTGGGCGTTTCGCCACCGACTTCGTAATCCCGATCCACCGCAACCGTGAAGCGCAGGCGCGGCGTCTTCCGGTCGTTGGGCAGTTGCCCAACCTCGGCATCCCGCGTCAGCCGTCCGATCAGGGTCGTCTGATTGAACAATCGGTTCGTAGCCTCCCTGTGTGCGTCTCTGAGTGGGTCAATAGTCCTCGGGCAGCAGAATCGTCGTCGCGCTCCGGTCGGCCTCGGTGATGACCCACACCCGTAGGCTGTCGCCCACGTTGTAGGCGCTGAAGATCCGTCCCCCGTCGAGCCACGCGAGCACGTTCATGCTCGCGTCGTGTTCGTCCAGGTCCCCCCAATCACCGCGCACGTGTCGGGCCACCAAGAGCCACGGGTTGCTACCGGCCGCTGCCAACGCCTGTATCGCCGCAGGGGTTGCTACCACGTCCCCCAGCGGGAACAGACGGGGCACCACTCCGCTTACCAAACGCGATCCCTCCTCGCGTTCTCCGGGCCTCCCACCCCGGCCGGTTCCCTGTTCCTGACGGTGCCTCATAGCCGCCCGCGTCTATCTCCGCGCCCTCGCCGCTCGGCACCGTCTGGGTCCTGTTCAGTTGTCAAGGTGTTTCGGGTCGCCCCTCGGGACCGTTCCAGGTCCGGCACTCCGCGGCGGTTGCAGCTGCCATCGGCCCTGGCTGGCCTTCCGATCCCGTGGTGGGGAGGGCCACTTTTTTGGACCGCCCCTTGCAGCCCCGAGGAGACGAGCCGGAGCCGTGCTCGCCGGGGCGGCGAAGCCGGGCGAGGATTTAGCGGAGCGGCCGCACCCGAAGGGCGAGCGTAGCGAGGGCCGCGAGCATAAGCCGCAGCCGAACCCTGGCAAGCGCAAAAGGCGCAGGCGAGTAGACTGGGGGGGCAAGGGCGGTCCAAAATCCCAGCGACGGCCGGCGGAGCCGCCCGTCGCTACCGCCAGTTCCGGGCTGAGGGGACCGGAGGGGGGCCAGCCATAGGCGTTAAGATAAGAGGGAATTAGGGCACCTCAGCAGAACTGGCCACCCCGACGAACTTCGTTGGGGGTGGCCAGCTTGCGTGAAGAGGATTTGCACGGCGAACTGTGGCCATATGTCCTTACGTTGCTGCCTCCGGATCTTGAGACGCACGCCCGAGAGGCCAAGGCGTTGCGGAGGGCGCGGGGCGTCAAGAGTGCGGCCGACCTGCTGCGGTTGTTCTTGGCCTACGGAGTGACTCCGTTGTCGTTGGCAGGGGTCGCAGCTTGGGCCACAGCGGCGGAGGTCGCGTCGATTTCGGCGCCGGCGCTATTTTACCGGCTGCGCGACGGGGTCGAATGGCTGTCACGTTTACTGGCCAGCGTGTTGGCGGACACCCTCAAAGCTTCGCCGGATCCGTCCGGGTATCGGGTGCGGATCGTCGACGCCACGAGCATCAGTCGTCCAGGGTCAGAAGGGACGGATTGGCGCGTCCACGTGCTCGCTGACCCGTCCTCCGGAAAGCTCGCGGCGGTAGATATCACTGATGTGCACGGGGGCGAAGGCTTCGCGCGGCACCCGTTAAGCCCTGGGGACTTGGTGCTCGGCGATCGCGGATACGCTCATGCGCGTGGAATCGCGGCGGCTAAGCGGGCCGGTGCAGACGTCGTGGTGCGCATCAACCTCGCGACGTTGCGGTTGTGCGACTCGGATCACCAGAGGTTGGCATGGCAGGAGCTAGAGGCCCGAGTACCGCTTGTGGGGGCCATTGATCTCTCTTGTAAGATGCCTGAGCCCCCTGCCACCTGGAATAGCCATAAAACTTGGCCCCTCCTCCGCGCCGCGTCTTGGACCGCGGTACGCCTCATTGGAGTCAGGCCCCGCGCGGGCCACGTTGTTTGGATTCTCACCACAGCAACAAAGGAACGGCTTAGTGCGGCGGCGGTCACCGAACTCTACCGCCTTCGATGGCAGATCGAGCTTCTCTTCAAACGTCTGAAGTCTCTCCTCGCCTTCGATCAACTACCCGCTCGAACCGAACCCCTGGCCCGAGCATGGCTCCTCTCAAGGCTTCTGGCCGCGGCCCTCGTGGAACGGCTCACTTACGTCGAGCCGGCCCTTTCCCCCTGGGGCTACTGCATCCGAACGCCCTGAGGAAGGACCTGTAAGTTTGTGGCGCTTGTTCAAGTTTGGCGCCGTGGCCCTCACCGTGGGGATCATTGGGATCATTGCTGCCGATAAGTGCCGCAATCCCAACGTACGAAGGCGCTTGCGCGATACCCCGCGCAAGCGCCTTCGTACACACTTTCCTACCGGAACCATGGGAGGCGACGGCGCCCTTGCATTATCTTAACGCCTATGGGGGGGCCAGCGCGGCCCCCCTGGCGCCGCCCGGGGGTCGGGGGAGGGGTGTGGGGAGGCGCGGGGGCCGGATGGTCCCCGGGTCTCCCCGCATGCCCGGTACCCCCTGTCCACCCTCCCTGCCGGGCGCCTCGGCGCCCGCGGTGGATGGGAGGGGGGACTGGGGGTGGTGCGATGCCAAAGGCACGCACCGGGGGGAGGGGGTTGGCCCCACTCCTTGTTTCCCGTCCCCAAAACCCCGGGTCCCCCTCCCCGCCGGGTGCGGCCCGGCGAACCAAGGGAGGGGGACGCGGGGTGGCGCGGCGTCGAAGACGCGCGCCGGGGCAGGGGGAGGGGCAACCGACGTCTCCCCGTTGCCTCGTCCCGAGGACTCTGCTCTGTCTGGATCAATCGCGAGGGGTGCTCGTGATACTCCAGAAGGGGGCCACGTGATCATCGAAAAGGGGGCCACCCCGAGGGTGGCCTAGGGGAAAAAGGGGCACGTGAGTTCTCCGAGAACGACCTGTCGGCTGGTGGAAAGGC
>JAJZXK010000098.1 GCA_021806565.1 Bacillota bacterium
GGCGCCGGCCCGCTGCAGGCAGGCGCGCACCCCGGCCGCCAGGGGGCCTGGGGCCCAGGCCGGCGCCCCCGCAAGCAGGCGCACCTGGACCTGCAGTTCGCCCGCGCCGTTCAGGCCGGCGAGGCGCGTCCAGACGGACGGCAGGGCGCTTGCCGCCCAGTCGTCCGGGCCGGAGGCGCCGCTGAGCGGGACTTCGGCCTGGGCGGGGCAGGCGTGGCGAATGAAGACCGCCTGGCGCAGCCCCGCGGCGAGGCGGGTGAAGGTGCCGGCGGCGGACACCAGCCAGGTGCCAGGTTCCAACTCGGTGCGTCCGTATTCCGCGGGTAGCGCCAGGTCAAGCTCCGTCCGGGCGCAGTCGGCGTAAGCGGGACTCGCGGTGACGATGAGACGCGCCATGCGGTGGCCTTCGCGAAGCTGGTGCGGGCTCCCTGCGACGTAGCGGGCAGGATTCGCCCGCGCCGGGCGGCGAATGCTGGCACACCCGCCCGCGGGCGGCGCGTTGTTGGAGGTGGTTGCGGATGCAGTTGGCGCTGTACGGCAAGAGTCTGGAGCTGACCCCCGCGTTACGCGCCTATGTGGAGCAACGCCTGAACAAGCTGGACCGCTTCTTTCCCGGAGAGAATCCATCGGCGCAGGTGGTGCTCAGCGTGCAGCGCGAGCGCCAGATCATCGAGGTGACGATGCCGCTGGACGGGATGCTGCTGCGGGCCGAGGAGGCGGACGCCTCCATGTACGCGGCGATCGATCTGGTGCTTGCCAAGCTCGAGCGCCAGATCCACAAATACAAGACGCGGACCCACCGCCGGCCGCGGCAGGCGGGGCGCGAGGACCAGGAGCCGGCGGCGGCCGCGCCCGAGCCCGAAGAGTCGCTGGTGCGGGTCAAGCGCTTCCCGCTCAAGCCGATGTCCGTGGAGGAGGCCCTGCTGCAGATGAACCTGTTGGGGCACGACTTCTTCATGTTTCGCGAGGCCAGCAGCGAAGAGGTCCAGGTCGTCTACCGCCGCCGTCACGGGGGCTATGGCCTGATCGCCGCCGGCTGAGTGGACGCGGGACGTGGAAGGGGGGCGGCCGGGGGGGGCGGTGAACCCCGGCGTGGTGGTATGAAAACGGATGCCCCGGTCCCCACCGGTCCCGCCGTCGCGTTCGTGTTCGAGGGCGGCGGCCAGGTACAGAGCGAAATCGAGGCCGATCTGCGGCGCATCCGGCACGCGGTCGCGCTGGATACGCTGCAGGTCCTGGTCGGCCTGCGCCGCACGGGCGAGTTGGACCGCGTCCTGCTGGTCACCGACCGCGACGAACTCGCCCGCGCCGTCCCGGACGGCACCGAGGTGGAGGACTCCACCGGCCCGTCCTTTCACTACGGGGATGCGCTGGCGGCCCAGATCCGGCGTACCGGCGCCCATCTGGCCCTGGTCCTGGGCGGGGCGGCCGCGCCGTTGTACGGGCCGGAGGAGTTCCGCCGCTTTCTTTACCTCGCCCGTCAGACGCCCCGCTCGGTGGTGCAGAACAACCCCCAGTCGCCCGACGTCCTGGCCTTCTCGCCGGGGGCGGCGGCGGCGGCGGTCGCGCTGCCCGACAGCGACAACGCCCTGGGCCACGTGCTCAGTAACCAGGGGTTGCGCCGCCTACTGATCGAAAACAGCGCCCGGGTGAACTTCGACATCGACACCCCCTCGGACGCGGCGCTACTGGCGGGGGAACCGGGCACAGGCTCCCGCACCCGCGCCGCGCTTCAGGGGCCGGACTGGATCGCGCCGGTGCGGCGCCGCCTGGAGGCCGTCGAGGCCGTCCTGGCGGGCGAGGCCGGCGAACTCGCCCTGATCGGCCGGGTGGGTCCGCCGGTCACCGGCTACCTCAACATGCACCTGCGCTGCCGCCTGCGCGTCTTTTCCGAGGAACGGGGCATGCGGGCGCTGGGCCGCGTCGCGGCCGGCCAGGTGGTCTCCTTCATGGGGCGGCTGCTGGACGCGGTCGGGCCGGATCTCTATTTCGAGTCGCTCTCCGGCTGCGCCGACGCCGCCCTGTTCGACACGCGCGTCCTTTTGGCCCACTGGCGCCATGCGTTCTCTGACGCCGACCGCTTCTACTCCGATGTCGGGCGGGCCGAGGCGATCGGCGAACCGAGGCTGGCGGCCTTCACGGCGGCGGCCCGCGACGCCGCCCTGCCCACCGTGCTGGGCGGCCACACGCTGGTCTACGGGGGGCTGTGGCTGCTCGCCGACCGGGTGCTGCGGCGCCTGCAGCCGCATGCCACCTGAGCGGCCTGCAGGAGCGCGGCGCGGGTGGGCGAAGGCCGCAGGCGGCGAGGGGGGCGGTCGGGATGGGTGGTCCGGGTTTGCATCGCCGCACGGGTCGCGGCGCGGTCCACGGGGTGTTGCCGACGGTCGGGGTGGGCGAGTCCGGGGAGGCGGATGCCTTCGCCTCCCCGGAGGACGCCTTCGCGGCGCGCCACCGCCAGCCACAGGTGGCCGTCGCGGACCTGGAGCGGAGCGCGCGGCGGGTGGTCGGGGTGCTGGGTTGCCGCGTGCTGCGTCCCGAGGCGGCGGCGGTGCCGGTGTGCGTGCGCTTGGTCGCCGAGGCGCGGCGGCGCTCGGCGATCGCCAAGGACATCCAGAGCGCCTGGTTCACCCTCTTTGGTCTGTACGTGCCGCGGCGGCTGTTCATGGTGACGGCCGTGCGCAGCCGGTTGGACCTGCTCGGGGAGCGCCGCCGCCTGCAGCTGTGCCGCTGCACGATCGAGCGCCGCCTGGACGGCATCCGCGCCGAAGTCGGGCTGTTTGCGGCCGGACGTGTCGTGGTCGGCCGCGCGCAGGACGGTCCCGGGGGGGACGACCGCCGCCTCGCCGCCATGGCCGTGCTGGATGCGGTGCGCACCGCGCTTTCCTCGCCACTGCCGCTGGCGCTCTTGGAGGTGCGGCTGACGCCCGTCGCCGGGGTGCCGGTGGCGCTGTGCGCGGTGGGGGTGGGAGGCGAGCCGCTGCTCGGCATCTGCCAGGTGCGCGGCGACGAGCGGGAGGCGTGCGTGCGCGCCGCGCTCGACGCGGTCAACCGGACGCTCAGCCGCGAGGCCGACGGCCGTCCCTCGCGACCGGTGCGGGCACCGCGGCGTCCAGGGCGTAGCGGTGGCCCTAAAGAGCGGATCGGAACGAGCGGGAACGTGTAGGGCCTCAGGATCAGGTGACATATGGTCGCGGCGCCTCGCATCACCCCGTTGCAGTGCGCGGATGTGGAGCGTGCGCGCGAGGGCCTGTGCGCGTCGGCGGCCGCCGAGCGCGACCATGGTGACCACAGGCGGCTTTACTGTGCGCGAGGCGACCCCGGCGACAACCTCGGCATCGCAGCGTGCAGTGGACGCATGGCCCAGCACGTACCGAGGCATCGTGACCTGCACTTCGCGCGGCTGTGGTCCGACAACTGGTCGCAGCGCTGGCGCACCACGCGCGCCGACCTGGCGACGGGCCTGCCTCCTTCGTGCCTGGGGTCGGCGTTAATGGCCAAGCAGGCACGGTCATTCCGCTTGAGGCAGAATGCACCGTTCCGCATAGATTGGCCTGATGCCCGCCCTGTGCATGCGAGCAGCGTTCCAAGGGCACGACTTTGCAGTTCTCAGTTGACCATGTCGTGAGTGTCGTATTATGTACAATAATGCCGTGACAAGTGTGAATCTTCGCCAAGTCATGCATTGCACTAGTAGTCTTCCCGACGAACGGGGTGCCATGCAATGGATTACGGCAAGGCGCCGGCCAGCGTCAAAGACGTGGCGGCGTATGTGCTGGCACGCAAGGGCCCGCGCATTGCGATGCAGTTAGAGAAGCTTGTCTATTATGGACAGGCGTGGTCCCTCGTGTGGGAGGGGCGCTCTCTGTTCGAGGACGCTATCGAGGCGTGGCTTGACGGTCCAGTTGCTCCTGCCTTGTTCGATCTTCACAGGGGGCGCTATCTGGTCATCACTTTGCCGGAAGGAAACGCCGACGCGCTCGATGCTTTCGCTCAAGAGACCGTGGATGCTGTATTGGATCAGTATGGGAACTGCAGCGGGGACGAACTGGGCCAACTGACTCACCGGGAATCGCCGTGGCAGGAACCGCGCGTAATCACGTGATTTCGTTGAAGGCGATACGGGACTATTATGCCCGGTGCGGCGTGGATGCTGTGCGAGCGACAGGATTCCTGTCCGAACGGTTTATGGCGAGGCATTTGTGCGCGCAGATCACTGAGGACCACTGGCATCCCGAAACCGACTGGGGCGACCCCGTAGGTTGTGAAATCTTCTGAGCTTGTCAGGAGTGCCGGGCATGGCGCGAGTCGCCGGGCCCTACATTCCGCGCCGCGGGGATGTTGGATGGATGGATGGATGCGGGTGCAACCCTTCTGGAGCGACGCATAGGTAGGAACTTGGTCGCCGAAGGACTAGGTTTCTGGGGGCTTGCGTTGACGCGAATTTAGGCAAGCCAAAGAAGGGTGGACTTGGCCAAAGGGCGACCGCGACAGGATAAGTGGGATCCTGCGAGGGCAGAGGAGTGGTTCGCTAACGTCCGTGAACGGTGTCGGCCGGAACTGGTGAAAGTCGTCTCCGTCTTTGACCGCATGCCGCAGAGACCAGACGAGGAGGAATGGCGGGCCGCGCTACGGCGAGACTGTGGTGGCGCAACGGTCTGCGGTCAGGGCGCCGGCGCGTGATGGCTATCTGGGGCGGCAAGGGTGCAACTTCGCGCGCAGGTGGTACGCCAGGGCCCGGCCAACGACCTTCCGTGAGCGGAACTCCAGTTTCGCAGCCAGGTAGAGCCACCCTTCCTGTGTGGCGCTGCAGGTGATGTCGGCCACTCACAGCCGATTCACGGCCGTGCAGTCCCTGTCCGCCAAGTTGGCGGGGGTGGTCGCGTCGATCGCGGCTGGATGGACGCGCCGTGGTCGCCGGTGCCCGGACAGGCCGGCCCGTGCCATGAGTCAGGCGACGCGCTTGCGTCCGATTCGCATGCCACGTCCAGCCAAGGTGGCGTGGATCCGAAGCGTCCCATGCACGACTTTGGGTCATGCACGACTTTGGGTATGGATGTCGCGTATCTCGTCCTGCAATTCGGTGTCGCGCACCGCATGCGGACAAGGTGGCAGATCCTTCCTACGTCGTTGCCGCTGCGTGGATCCCAGTGATACACTGAACGGTGCGCGCCCGGCCACGCCCGCATGCGGGGCGCAAAGGGGTGGCGCCTGCCATGCTCGGTCTCCTGAGACGGATGCTGAACGCCAACGAACGCGAGGTGCGGCGCCTGCAGGCCGCCGTCGCGGTGATCAACGGTTTTGAGCCGCAGATGGCTGCCCTGGACGACGACGGTCTGCGGGCCAAGACGGTCGAGTTCCGTGAGCGCCTGCAACAGGGCGCCGCGCTGGACGACCTGCTGCCGGAGGCCTTTGCGGTGGCGCGCGAGGGCGCCCGGCGGGCCGTGGGCCTGCGCCCGTTCGACGTGCAGTTGATGGGCGGCATCGTGCTGCACGAGGGCCGCATCGCCGAGATGCGCACCGGTGAGGGCAAGACGCTGGTGGAGACGCTGCCGGCCTATCTCAACGCCCTGACTGGCCGCGGCGTCCACATCGTCACCGTCAACGACTACCTGGCCCGCCGCGACAGCCAGTGGATGGGCCAGATCTACCGCTTCCTGGGGCTGAGCGTCGGCCTGATCGTGCACGACTTCGACGCCGAGACCCGCAGGCGCAACTACGCCTGCGACATCGTCTACGGCAACCACAACGAGTTCGGCTTCGACTACCTGCGCGATAACATGGCGATGAGCATGGAAGAGGTCTGCCAGCGCGAGCTGCACTACGCGATCGTCGACGAGGTGGACTCCATCCTGATCGACGAGGCCCGCACGCCGCTGATCATCTCGGGCGCCGTGGAGAAGCCGACCGACCCCTACTACCGCTTCGCGGCCGTCGTCGAGGACCTCGAGCCGGAACGCGACTATACGGTCGACGAGAAGATGCAGACCGTCGCCCCGACCGAGGCCGGCGTGCACCGGGTCGAGCAGGCCCTGGGCGTGCAGAACCTCTATGACGTCGAGAACATGAGCCTGTCGCACTACCTGGAGAACGCCCTCAAGGCCAAGGAACTCTTCACGCGGGATCAGAAGTATATCGTCCAGGACGGCGAGGTCGTCCTGGTGGACGAGTTCACCGGACGGCTGATGTTCGGGCGGCGGTACGGGCACGGGCTGCACGAGGCGATCGAGGCCAAGGAGGGCTGCAAGATCCCTCAGGGGACGCAGACCCAGGCGACGATCACCTTCCAGAACTACTTCCGCCTCTATGAGAAGCTGGCGGGCATGACCGGTACCGCCCTGACCGAGGAAGACGAGTTCCACAAGATCTACAAGCTCGACGTCGCCGCGATCCCCACCAACCTGCCCATGGTCCGCAAGGACCTCCCCGACGTCGTCTACAAGACCGAAGCGGCCAAGCTGCGCTCGGTCGTCGCCGAGATCAAGGAATGCCACAAGCGCGGCCAGCCGGTGCTGGTCGGCACGATCGACATCGACAAGAACGAGCGGCTGGGCAAGCTGCTGGACCGGCAGGGCATCCCCTATCAGCTGCTCAACGCCAAGCAGCACGAAAAGGAGGCCCAGATCATCGCCCAGGCCGGCCGGGCCGGGGCCGTGACCATCGCCACCAACATGGCCGGGCGCGGCACCGACATCCTGCTGGGCGGCAATCCGGAGTATCTGGCGCGCCAGCGGCTGCTGGCGGAGCGCGTGCCGGCCGAAGACGTCGAGGCCGCCGCGGAGCGGGTGCCCGACGCGGGCCTGCAGGGCGAGGATGCCGAGCGCATCGCGCGCCTGCGCCAGCGGTACCTCGGCTTGGTCGAGGAGTTCAAGCGCGAGACGGACGCCGAACACGAGCGGGTCAAGGCGGCCGGCGGCCTGCACGTGCTGGGCACCGAGCGGCACGAGTCCCGCCGCATCGACAACCAGCTGCGCGGGCGCAGCGGCCGCCAGGGGGACCCCGGCACGTCCCGCTTCTTCCTCTCGCTGGAAGACAACCTCATGCGTTTGTTCGGCGCCGAATACATCCGCGGCATCATGGACCGCCTCGGCGTCGAGGAGGATGAGCCGATCGAATCCGGGATGGTCACCCGGGCGATCGAGCGGGCGCAGCGCAAAGTGGAGGCGCGCAACTTCGAGGCGCGCAAGCATGTGCTGGACTACGACGACGTGATGAACCAGCAACGCGAGGTCATCTATCGCCAGCGCCGCCAGTTGCTGGAGAACGAGGACTGCCACCCCTACGTGCGCCAGATGCTGGAGGACGTCGTCCAGGGCATCGTGGATTCGCACTGTTCCGAGCGCGTCGACCCGGAGGACTGGGATGCGGCGTCCCTGCTGCGGGCGGCGGAGCAGTTCTTCCTGCCGCCGGAGCGGTTGCGGCCGGAGGATCTGGCCGGCCTGGACGCGCCGGCCATCCGCGAGCGGCTGCTGGCCGAAGCGTCGGCGGTGGAGGCCGAGCGCGAGGCAATGCTGGGGCCGGAGGGTTTGCGCCAGATGGAGCGCAACATCCTGCTCTGGGTGGTCCACGAGCAGTGGATCGAGCAGCTTGAGGCCATGGACGAACTGCGCGAGGGCATCACCCTGCGGGCGTACGGGCAGTTGGATCCGCTCACCCAGTTCAAGATCGAGGCCCACGAGATGTTCCAGGAGATGGTGCAGCACATCCGCGAGGAGTCGGTCCGCCTCATTTACCGGGTCAACCTGCAGCCCATCGAGTTGACCCCGGAGCAGCAGGCGGAACTTGAGCGGACCGGCACGCTGGACGTCACGTGGGCCGGCGGCGTGGACGTGGATGGGGACCTGGACGGAGCCGAGGCACTGGCGCTGCCGGATGTGGCTGCGCCGGAGGGTGCGGCGGTGCCGGAGCTCGCCGCGCCTCCGCCCGAGCCGGAGGCGCGACCGCCGTTGCGCGCCGTACCGGAGCTGCCGCCCGTCCGCCGGCTGCAGCTGGCCGGTTCGGCCCCTGCGCCGGGCAGCGGCGGGCGCAAGGTGCGGCGCAACGACCCCTGCCCTTGTGGCAGTGGGAAGAAATACAAACACTGCTGCGGTCGATAGAGGGGGCGTTGGGACGATGGCGGGTGGAGAATGGGCGGGGATCCGGGCGGATGTGGCCGCGTTGCGCGGCAAGGTGACCGACTTACGGAGGTCTCTTTGACTCCGACGACGTGCGGCGCCAGATCGCCTCGCTGGAAGCGGAGAGCGCGGCCCCGGACTTCTGGTCCCTTCCCGACCGGGCCCGCCAGCGGCTGGGGCGGCTGGATGCCCTGCGCGCCCCGCTGGTGAAGCTGGACGCGGTGGACTCCGGGATGGGAGAACTCGACGCGTTGCTGGAACTCGCGGACCTGGCCCCCGAGGACGGGGAGTTGCTGGGTGAGGCCGGGGGCGTCCTGGCGTCGGTGCGGGACCGGCTGCAGGCCCTGGAGATGGATGTGCTGCTTTCCGGCCCCCACGACCGCGGCGACGCCATCCTGGCCATCCATGCCGGGGCCGGTGGTGTGGACGCGCAGGACTGGGCCCAGATGTTGCTGCGCCTCTACCGCCGCTGGTTGGATAACCGCGGCTTTGCGGTCGAGGTTCTGGACCTGACCGAGGGGGAAGAGGCCGGCATCAAGGGATCAACCTTGGCCGTGCGCGGTCCGAACGCGTACGGGTTGCTGCACGCGGAAAAGGGGGTGCACCGCCTGGTGCGCATGTCGCCGTTTGACGCGGCCGGACGGCGCCACACCTCCTTCGCCTCGGTGGACGTCCTGCCGGACCTCCCGGCGGACGAGGGGGTCGTGGTGCGCGCCGAGGACCTCAAGATCGACACCTTCCGGGCCAGCGGCGCCGGCGGCCAGCACATCAACAAGACGGAGTCGGCCATCCGCATCACGCACCTGCCGACCGGGATCGTTGTCACCTGCCAGGACGAACGCAGCCAGATCAGCAACCGCGAGACGGCGATGACCATCCTGCGCGCCCGCCTGGCCGAGCGCCAGGCCGAGGAGCGCGAGCGGGAACTGGCCGCCCTGCGCGGCGAGCAGGGGGACATCAGCTTCGGAAACCAGATCCGCTCCTACGTCTTTGCCCCCTACACCATGGTCAAGGACCACCGCACCGACCTGGAGGTCGGCAACGTCCAGGCCGTGATGGACGGCGAGATCGACGCCTTCATCGCCGCCCACCTGCGCAAGCGGCGCGTGCCCGTGGGCGAGGAGTGACCGTGGGCACCGCGCCGGTCGGAGCGGCCGCGCCCAGGCGCGTGGACATCCTGGGCGTGCCGGTCGACGCCGTCACAGCCGTCGGAGCCCTGGCACGGGCCCAGACCCTGGCGGCGGCGGCGGCCCCCGGCAGGCCGGCCCTGATCCTGACGCCCAACCCCGAGGGGATCATGCGCGCCCAGTCCGATCCGGAACTGCGGGCGGTGCTGGCGGCCGCCGACCTGGCCCTGGCCGACGGCGTCGGGGTCGTGTGGGCGGCACGCCGCCTGGGCCGGCCGCTGCCGGCGCGGGTTCCGGGGATCGAACTCATGGAGGCATTGCTGGCCTGGGCGGCCGCCGCCGGGCTTGCCGTCTACCTGCTGGGCGCCCGACCGGAGGTGATCGCGGCCGCCGCCCGCCGGGCGCAGGACCGCTACCCGGGCCTGCGCGTCGCCGGCTTCGCCGACGGCTACTTCGGCGCGCGGGGCGAGGAGGCGGCCGTGGCGGCCGTGGCGGCCAGCGGCGCGCGGCTGTTGCTGGTCGGGCTGGGGGTGCCGGCCCAGGAGTGGTTCCTGTACCGGAACCGCGCCCTGTTGGGCGAGGTCCGGCTCGCGATGGGGGTGGGCGGCAGCTTCGATGTGCTGGCGGGGGTGACGCGCCGCGCCCCGGGCCCGTTGCGGCGGTTGGGACTGGAGTGGCTGTGGCGCCTCGCCCGCCAGCCCTGGCGCTGGCGGCGCCAACTCGCCCTGCCGCGCTTTGCCTGGACCGTGCTTCGCAGGGGGAGGGCTGGCGGCTGCCACCACCCCTGACGCTTGGAAGCACCAACGCCGCCAAACTGGCCGCCGTGCGCCGGGCCGCCGAGCGGCTGCGCCCCGGCTGGCCGGTCCGCGCCTCGGCGGTGGCCAGCGGCGTGGCGGCGCAACCGGTGGGGGAGGCGGTGGCGCGCCGCGGCGCCCGCAACCGCGCCCGCGGTGCGGCGCGGCTTTCCGGCGGCTGGGGCGTCGGGTTGGAAAACGGACTGCGCCGGGTCGGCGGCCGGTGGTATGGCATCGGGTGGTGCGCCGTCTGCGGGCTGTCCGGCGTGCTCGGCGAGTCTTCCAGCCCGGCCTGGCGCCTGCCGGCCGTCTGGTCGGACGCCATGGATGCGGCCCTGGCGGCGGGCGGCACTCAGGGGGACGCCATGGCGGCGCTCTTTGGCGGGTCGCCGGCCGACTGGGCGCAGCGCGGCAGCGTCGCCGCCCTGACCGAGGGCGCCGTCGGCCGCGACGATGCCTGGGAGGTGCCGCTCACACTGGCGCTGGCGGCGGCCCTGTGGGAGGCGGAGCGGCGGCCCGGGCCGCCGGCCTGAGGGCCGCGGGAGGGCGGGGGTGTGTCCCCCGCCCTCCATTCGTGCTTTTCGTACTGGCGTTCGGCCCTGCGGATCCCTGGATGGATCAGCTGTGGTGCTTGGGCTTGTGGTGCTGATTGGAACTGCTTTGGTCCGTGCTGCCGTCCTCGCCCTTGCCGTGGTGGTTATCGCTGCTCAGGTCGCCCTGCTTATCGGGATCGCCGCAGCGGCCTTTGCCGTGGTCGGCCTGCTTGGACTCGGCGCCGCTGGGGTTCTGGCTGCCGTCCTCGCCCTTGCCGTGGTGGTTGTCGCTCTTGAGGTCGCCCTGCTTGTCGGGGTCGGAGGGCGGGCAGCTGTTGACCGCGGGGGCGTTGAACGGCATGCCGACGATGTCGTCGAGGTAGGACTTGAGGAAAGTCTGGGTGTGGGTGCTCGTGCCCACCAGGCCGGACTGGGCGTAGTCCACATAGACCAACTGACCGCTGTTGGCGGCAGCGAACAACTGGCCGCGGCCGTTGGTCCAGCCCTGGTCGAAGACGGTGAAGGTCGGGTTGTTCGTCACCGTGGAGACGAGGCTGTTGACGGTCAGGGTGCTGACGATCCCGCCGGCGCTCGGGCTGTACTGGGCGATCTGGTTACCGCCGAACAGCATCAGGTCGCCGGTGTACGGGTCGTAGGTCATGCCGTGGGCGGGGATGTTGGAGAGCAGCCGCTGCTTTTGGCCGGTCTGCAGGTTGATCGTGCCGAAGTTCCCCATGCCGCCGGTGTTGCTGTTGGTGTAGTAGGCAACGCCGTTGTCGAAGGCAACCGCGTCGACGTTGCTTGACACCGGCAGCGCGCTTCCGGGCCCGAACGGCTTGAGCGGCACGACGCCGATGGCGCTGGTGGAGGGGTTGCCGACTGCGCCGAAGTAGGCGGTGCTGGCGTGGGGTGAGAGGCCGACCATGTAAGCGTTCTGGATGCCGGCACTCTGGGACTGCGCCGAGCCGGTCTTGGGGTTGACCTCATACACCGTGCCCGAGGACTGACCGCCGACGAGCAGCTTGTGGTTGGGTGCCCAGGCGATGCCGTCGGCCGCGGGCAGGGTCGCCACGTCCTTGGGGGTGCCCAGGACCAGCCCGCTGGAGCCGATCTGATAGTGGACCTTCATGACGTTGGAGGGATCCTTCACGCTGCCGTACGGCAGAAACTGAGTCACCGGGCCGCCGGAGGCCGTCACCATGAAGCGGGTGAAATAGAGCGTGCCGTGCACCGCGGCCGGTTTTCCGTGGTCCTGGCCCCTATGCGCGCTGGCCACACCGGCCGGTGCCAGTGCCAGAAGCGTCGCGGTCGCCGCGGCGCAGATGCCGCGGCCCTTGCCCCTGAGCGCGTCCTTCATCGAAATGGTCTTCGCCCTCCTGTCTTGGATCCGTCGCCTCCGCCGTCCCCGAGTCGGTCCGCGGTTGGACACAGGTAGGCCGCGCGCACGGCATCCGCGCCGGCGCCTTGCTGCGGTCGCGCCTGTGGCTGTTGGCTGAAGCAAAGGTATGCCCAGCCCGCACCCCTTACAAGTCCCAGCTTTGGTGTCAATGCTTCTTCGATGTGTGTGACGCCCGTCCGGCGGTCCATCGCGCAGTCAGTCGAAGTCGCGACCCAATGTCCGAGCGTTCTCCCGTACCGTCCGCGCGACTTCCGCGGGGGCGTCCTCGGGCAGGTCGGCCTCCAGGCGCAGCGTGAGATGCAGTCGGACGCCGGGGACCGGCGCCAGCGGGTCGACCACCGCCTGCAGCCACCGCCGGGCGGCGCTTGCGGCGTCCGCTCCCCGCAGGGTCGCCTCGGCCTGCAACCGCCGGCTCGCGGCTGCGGGGGCGGCCGTCGGCGGCGGCGCGAAGGCGGCGGCGGGCCGCAGCAGGCGTTCGCCCGACGTGTCCAGGGCGAGGCTGCCGTCGCGCACCCCGGCCTCGACGGCCTGGGCGAGGACCTCCGGCCCACACAGCCGCGGCAGGTAGGGGTAGCGGGTTAGGTCCTCCCAGAGCGTGTCCAGCGCGAGCGGCCGGCCATCGGGCCACAGCCGGTCGAGTTCGACACGCAGCGCCCGCGGCGACCAGGCGGCGATCAGCAGCCCCGCCGCCTCCAGGGCCTCGGCGGCGCGGGGGCGCAGCGGGCCCTCGCCCTCCAGGGCGATCGTCTCCCATGCCGGCGGCCCGCCCGGATCCTGGACCGGCACCAGCAGCCAGCGGTAGGCCTGGCGCAGCCGGGCGACCGCCACCGCCCTTGCTTCGGCGGCGCGGCCGGCCGCCTCCGGTTCCCAGGCGAGTTCGGCGCGGACGGCGGCCTCCAGGGCATCGGCATCCGCCGCCTCCGCGGCGAGGAACACCAGGCTGTTGCGGTGGACGCGCGCCGCCGGCCCGCAGTGGCGCAGGGTGTCCTCCGCCCGCTCCAGGGCGGGGTTCGGGTCCGTGGCCGCAAACGGCAGCCATGGCGGCAGGACGACCAGGCGCGGCCGGGGCAGGTCGGCCACCACGCCCTCCCGGCGCGGGGGGACCGCCGCCGCGAAGCGGGCGGGCCGTTCCACCCGGCGCAGTTCCGCCTCCAGCCGCTCGCAGATGGCGTCCTCTATGGCCCGCCGGGTCAGGGACTCGGCGCGGCGCCGGGCGGCGAGGTTCGGCCCCGGAAGCGGATCCAGCCAGACGCGCCCGCCGGGGTCCGCCGCATGGAGGTGGGCGGCATGGCGGCGCAGGCCGTCCAGGGCGTCCAGCAACGCTGCGGGGGACTCGGACGGATGCAGCACGCCGCGGCAGAGCGGTTCGGGTTCCAGCCCCGGCTGCGCGCCGCCCGGAGGGCTGGCCAGGGCCAGGGCGCGCAGGGCGCGGCGCGGCAGGCCGGCGGCGCCGGATGGGTCCG
>JAJZXK010000099.1 GCA_021806565.1 Bacillota bacterium
CAAGCCCGGACGCCCTCCCGTACGATCGCGGTTGATCGAACTGGCGCCCGACGTGCGATACAGCCTGGACGAGATCCAGGCGGTGCTGCCGAAGCCGGCGCCGGTGCGCCGGTGGGTGGCGGCTCCGTCACAGGCGCCGCGGCTGTCGGCCCGGATGGAGCGGCTTATTGCGGAGGGCAACGACGGCACGTACCCGTCGCGGAGTGAGGCGGATTTCGCCGTGGCCTGCACGTTGGTGCGCGCCGGCTACGGTGATGAGGAGATCCGGTCGGTGTTCGAGCAACACCCACAGGGGATTGGCCAGAAGTACGCGGAGCGCGGCTGGACGTACCTGCGGTGCGTGATTCGCGGCGCCCGGTCGCGGAATGCGTCGTGAGAGGAAGGAAGTCGTGATGGCGGCGCTGGATGACATGACGGAGGCTTGGGCCATAAAGATACTGAAGGAATCGCTTGGACCGGCGGGATTCATGGCACTCGCTATTGTGCTGCAGACGCTGCGAGAGGAGATCCGTGAGGAGATTCGCACCGGGAAGACCAAGAAGGACGCCAAGTGTGAATCTGCGCGCTGAGGTGCGCGAGACAAGTGTTCGGGCGTGTCTGCGCGTGGGGGCACTGGCCGGTGTCTTGGCTCGGCACCTGCGGAGAAAACGAACTGCAATGTGTATACTGAAGGGGATGATAGCAAGGTGGTGACGACGGGCATGCGGTTGACGGCGGCGGTGACGAAGGAAGGCTCTCAGTACGTTGCGCGGTGCCTGGATGTGGAAGTAACTTCGCAGGGGCGTTCGTTTGAGGAAGCGTTGGAGAATCTGGCGGAGGCGCTTGGGCTCTTCTTTCAGGACGAGGGTAAGCGACCGGATGGGTTGCCGCCGATCATCGCGTCTGTTGAGGTGTCGGTGTAATGCCTCCTTCTGGAACCGATGTTGTAAAGGCGTTGCAGCAAGCGGGCTTTCGTATGGTTGGTCAGGTTGGCAGTCATGTAAAGCTCCGTCTGGAGTCCGCGGGTCAGGTGCGCACAGTGATTGTTCCGTTGCATGCGGAGTTGGCGCCCGGAACATTGGCGTCAATTGGTAGACAGTCCGGAATGAGCAAGCACGACATCGAAAGTCACATCTGAAGACTATCCACTAAACAACCATATACACGAATAAGACTGCAGATTGTCTGAGACGGCTTCTCTGACCAAGAGGGGTCTTTTTGTGCTCTGTGGAGGTGTTGGCATGAAAGGCCCACGGGATTTGTATCGGTTGCTGGGCCGTCGGGTGGAGTGCGAGAAGGGCCGTGGCGTGTTGGTTCAGGTGTTTGGCGATCGCGCCACGGTTGTGTTGACGCCGCGGCGCAAGCGAGGCGATCGGGTGGTGTTCTGCGACCCGGCGACGGTGTGTGAGGTTTCGGAGTCAGGGAGGGATGCCACGTGGGCGAGTTGACGGTTTTGGGCCTGATGTGGGCAGCCATGCGTATCGTGTCGTCTCAGGGGTGCGGGGTGCGGCCGGACAGGGACGCGGGCTGGCAGATAGCGCGCTGGACGCCGCTGGAGATCGAGGCGACGGATGCGGTGTGGGTAGTGGAGGGCAAGCGGCAGATCGGTCTGATCGTGGCGGCGCGGCACGGCGGCGTAGCGCATCGGGTGCTGCGGGCGGAGAAGCGCCGGGCGGTGGTGGAACGCTCCCTGTGCGAAGGCGGGTATGTATCTGTGTACGCGGTTCCCGATGAGGAAACGGCGGAACTGGAGCTGGCGTTGCCGGGCCTGACGGAGGCACTGACGGTGCACTGCGTGAGATTGCTGGCGGAGTTGGATGTCCCGGAGTCTGCGTGGGCAGCGGCCCTGCTAGAACCGGAGAACGTGGACGGGTTGGCGGATCTGGTGTTGGCGCAATCCGGAGCGGCGCAGGACCGGGCGATGGAACAGCGCGTAGGACGAGGGCGAGTGGATTGAAGGGAGGCGTCCGCTGTGGGGGAGCGAGTGGGTTGGGTGAATGTGACAAGTGCCGCCTGCAAGTCCATAAGTATGGACGCGCATGGCGCTCTGGCGTCGGAGGTGTTGCACGACGGTGGGGGGTGGCTGCCGCGGGCGGACGCGATCGCGTTCGCGCGTCGACTGCTGTTGGACGCGGGCGACGGGACAACGGCGGAGATGCTGGCTGAGGAACGGGAGCGAGGGCGGAGACTGGGTTATGAGCAAGGGTGGGCGAATGCGTTGCGGGTGACGGGTGGAATCACGCGTTGTCTGTGCTGGGCCGGGCGATTGAGTGCGCGCCGCCGGCCGGCGCGGACGCGGATGTACTTTCCGTTGCAGTGGTCTGGGCCAGGGGGCGGGTAGGGCGGCCGTCCTTGATTGGGGGGATGCGATGGCTTTGGCGTGAGCGGAAATAGGGGCGAGAGCAGACAGAAGGAGCCCTCCGCCGTAAGGCGGGGGGTTTCTCTATTCAAACGGGAGGTGCGCTGTGCGTGTCAGGGTGCGGATCTGGGTGAAGAGCGCGGGTAGGCCCGTGTGTTGCGTGGTGGATCGCGACGTGGAGACCGATGCGGATGTCCGCATGCAGGTGGATCGGGTCGGAGGGTACGGGCATCGGGACGTGATGGTGCATTTGGACCGGCGCGAGCAGGAGTGGACCGATAGCAAGGCTGGTTGAGGGGGGCGAGGGTTGTGCGGTTTGAGGTCAAGGTAGAGGAACTGGCCGCGAGTTGCGGGTTGGCGGCGCGTGCGGTTGCGGGGCGGGTGTTTCGACCGGCGCTGGGGGCACTGCACCTTTTGGCGACCCCGACGGGAGTCGTGGTCACGGGGACGGATGGAGACCTGACGATCAGCGCGGAGGTTGCGGCCCAGGTGGATAAGACCGGGGCGATCGCGGTGCCGGCGCGGCGGTTGGTGGAGTTGCTGTCGCGTTGCGGCAAAGGCTCCCTGACGGTTGAGGGTGTGGATGGCGAGGCTCGGCTGCAGTGGCAGCGTACGCGCGGCACGATGCAGGGGGTGGCGGAGTTTCCGGAGGTGCAGTGGCCGGCGACATGGACACCGGTGCCGGGGTTGCGGGAAGCCGCGACCTGGTGTGTGTTTGCGGCGGCTCGTGGCGAGAATGATCGGCCCTTGCTGACGGGAGTGAACCTGTCAAAGGAAGGCGCGCTGGCGAGCGATGCGTTCCAGTTTGCGCATTACGCACAGGCCTTGGATGTGGACGCCACGGTGCCGGCGCACGCGTTGACGGTGCTGGGCCAAGTGGTGTCAGCGGGAGAGGTTGAAGTCGCGATGCATCCCGAGGGCGGGCAGGTCTGCTTTCGCAGTGGTGCAGTGCGCGTGGCCACGCGGACGTTGGAGGGCAAGTACTTCGACATCCTCGGCATCGTTCCGAGGAAGTGGTCGACGACGGTGGTCGTTGAGCGAGCCGAGTTGCTGGGGGCGCTGGGACGGGTCTTGACGGTGAGTGAAGCCGCGCCGACCCCGGTCCGCTGCGTGATCCGGGAGGACGGCCTGACGCTGGTGGCGTCTTCCGGTGGCAACACGGTAGAGGAGGATGTTGCCGCGACCGTGACAGGCGATCTGTTGCAACCCTCGCTGAATGGTCAGCAGTGGATGCACGCCCTGCGATCGTTTGCGGGTGAGACCCTGACGGCGCGGTTGACGGGTCCGGAGAGCCTGGTGTTGTGGGGCGAAGGCGACGACAAGTGTTTCGGGCAGATGCCCTTGCAGGTGCCGGAAGTCGTGAATGAAGTCGAGGCGGAGTCGGCCTGACGGCCACCGCCAGTGGCTGCCGGATACCGGGGTGGAAAAAACCGCCACCCCGGTATCGGGGTGGCACGGGGGTGCGGCGGATTGAGGCTGATTGGGCAGCAGAAGATGGGGTTCTATCCGACGCCGCCGGAAGTCGTGGAGCTTGTGGTGACGTGGCTTGGGTTTCCCGGGTCGGCGTTTCCGGCGTTGGATCCGTGTGCGGGCGAGGGAGCGGCGCTGGCGCGCTGTCTGGACGGGACGCGGGGTGTGGGTTACGGGATCGAGATCGACGGAGGTCGCGTGCTGGATGCCCAGGGGTGTCTGGCGCATGCGGTGTGCGCGGACGGCTTGGTGGCCAAGACGCCGAAGAATGCGTGGAGCCTCTTATGGTGTAATCCGCCGTACGACAACGAGACCAGCAGCAGTGGCGGCCAGGGTCAGCGGATGGAAAAGGCGTTCTTGACGCGGTACGTCCGCCGGCTGGTGCCAGGTGGGGTGCTGGTGTACATCGTGCCGCACAAGGTGCTGGATCCGGACGTGGCGACCGTGCTGGCGCATGAATGCGAGGGCCTGCGTTGGTGGCAGTTCCCGCGGGACCTGTACCAGCGGTTCTTTCAAGCGGTGGTCATCGGTCGGAGGAAGGCGAAGCCGTACGCGGATCCGGCCGTGGCGGCACGGATCCTGGAGTTCACGCGCCTGCCCTGGCAGCGAAAAATGGACGCGGAAGGCATGACGGCGAGGCCGCCGGACGTACGGGCATATGCCGTGCCGGTGGCGCCGCCCGAGGTGGAGCCGTTCGGGGCGACGGGTGCAACGGACGAAGAGATGGCGGCGGGCTGTGATGCCGGATCGCCGTGCTGGAGTCGGGCCCTGGCGCTGATGGGGGCGGAAGGAAGCCGAAAGGGGGGTCGGCCGCCGGTGACGCCGCACAAGGGGCACCTGGCGCTGCAGTTGGCGGCGGGCGAGGTGGACGGCGTGATCGGCAGCGGAGCCCTGCGACACGTGGTGCGGGGTTCGGCGCAGAAGTATCAGCAACGGGAAGAGCGGGAGTCTGCGCCGGACGCCAAAGGGGAGACCCACGCTCGGGTGTTCATGGTGGATCACTTCAAGGTGCAGGTGCTGGCTCTGGGGCCAGACGGTGAGATGCACACGCTCTGATCGGTTCCTGAGAGGAGGGGAGGCCCCCGCGAACACTGCGGGGGCACCCCCGTACTCGCGGGGGCGACAAGCGTGGAGAAGGTATTGGGGATCGGGGTTGAGTTGGCGGGCGATTTCGCTCTGGTGGATTCCGGAGACCTGGACATGCCGCGGAAGGTGTATGCGGCAAGTGTGGTGGGCCCGGACGTGGTGGTGCGCAAGTTCGAGGCGGATATCGTGTCGGCTTGGGATAACGCGCACTACGCCTGGGGGGACGCGGAGATCTACGGGGCGGGAGGCTACCGCCTGCTGCGGGCCAAGCGCGGGGACGGACTGGTACATGGGTTTGTGGTGTCCAAGCAGTTCTTGGAGGGGGAGGAATCCCAGGACCGGCCGACGGACGGCGTGCTGGCCCTGGACGGGGACCTGGAGGGTGCGTTTGAGACCTGGCTGCGGCGATACACGGCACTACCCTTCCTGGCGGACTGGGTGCCGGCGCTGCTGGATGCGGGCCGGGCCGCGAACCTGGTCGGCGACCTGCAGACCTTGGGGCGACAGACGGTCCGCGGCGCGATGGTCGAGAGGCGCTTGCCGGAGTGGCAGAACGTGCTGTGTGACCTGGTGCGGTCGGGTGTGGTGACGATTCCGGAAGGCAACGGGCCGAATGGGGCGGCGCTGGATGGCTTGGACCTGGACGGATACCTGAAGTCGTGGGGGCCGGCGCTTGCGGAGCGGGCGCAGACGGCGCGGCAGCCACTGTGGCGGCCGGGCGGCGGCGATGAGCGGAGTGCGGAGGTTACGTGCCTGCGACAGCCGCTGTACGAGCCGCAGGCGGACGTGACCGAGGGCCTGGGGCGGGCGCTGGCGCATCGCAAGGGCGTAATCCTATGCGGCGCCATGGGCACGGGCAAGACGCGGATGGGGATGGCGATCGCACACCGGACGTTCGGGCGTGGCGGCGGATACCGCGTGTTGGTGCAGTGCCCCAAGCACCTGCTGCACAAGTGGGTGCGCGAGGTCGAAGCTGTGGTGCCGGGCGCGTCAGCGCGGATCGTGTGGACGGGCCGGGAGATGCTGAACCTGTTGAATGGGCTGCGAGGCGTGCGGCCGGCGCGTCCGGAGTTCTACGTTATCGGGCGCGACTCGGCCAAGCTGGGCTGGTTTTACCGGCCGGGTGCGGTGTGGGACGAGCGGCGGTCCGTTGTCGTTGAGAAGGAGCGTTGGACGGGCGTCAAGGATCGAGCGGTGGTGCCGGCGCCGGTGTGGCGCTGTCCACGGTGTGGGCAGGTGCTGACCGATGAGGACGGGGTACCGTGGCCACAGGATTGGATGGACGAGCACCGGGAGTCCAATCGTGCGTGCCCGGTGTGCGCGGAACCGCTCTGGCAGGCCGATGGCAAGCGGGTGCGGCGGTGCGCGATCGCGCATGCGGTGAAGGTCAAGGGACGCGGCGTCTTCGACCTACTGATCGCAGACGAGGTGCATGAGTTGAAGGGCGGGGCGACGGCCCAGGGGGTGGCTCTGGGAACGCTCGCGTCCATGGTGCGCAAGGTGGTGCTCCTGACGGGCACGCTGTTTGGCGGCATGGCGATGGATGTGTTCTACCTGCTGTGGCGGATCGCACCCGGTCAAATGCTGGCCGACGGGCAGGCGCACCGAGATCCAGGGAGGTGGGTGCAGTCGTACGGCCGGCTAGAAACGGAGATCACCAGCGAGAGCGATGGGGTGTATAACCGGGCGAGTCGGTCGGCGCGCCGGCAGCGGCCGCCGCGGATGCGACCGGGGATCAGCCCGGCGATGTACGGTCGGCACCTGGTGGACACGGCGGCCTTTGTCGACCTTGAAGACGTAGCTCCGTGGCTGCCGCGGTACACGGAGATTCCGGACCCGGTGGACATGGACGCCGATTTGGCGAAGGGGTATGCGTACCTGGAGCGCACGCTCAAGAGCGTGGCGCAAGAAGCGGCGGCCCAGGGCGACCTGTCGGTGTACGCGGCATGGCTGCAGACGGGCCTTGGGTGGCCAGACAAGGCGGACAGCTGGCCGGTTGTGCATGATCGCGAGGGCGCGGTGTTGTGCCGGCCCCCGGTGGTGCAGCCGGGGGAGGATGGACTGTATCCGAAGGAGCGGCGGCTCTTGGAGTTGCTGGAGCATGAACGGGCGCGGGGACGCAAGTGCGCGATCTACGAGACGTTCACGGGCCGGCACGACATGCTGCCACGCCTGGACCAGTTGCTGCGGATGCGCGGTTTCCGGCCCATGGTGCTGCGGGCGGACAAGGTGAAGCCGGAGGACCGGGAGGAGTGGATTGCCCGCGGCCTGCAGGCCGGTGGAGACGTGCTGGTGTGTCACCCGAAGGTGGTGGAGACCGGCCTCGACCTGTATGCGTTTCCGACGATCATCTGGCTGCAGACGGGGACGAGCCTGTTTCCGGTGCGCCAGGCGTCGCGTCGCAGTTACCGGATCGGGCAGACGCAGGATGTCGAGGTGCGCTTCTTGGCGTACAGCGACACGCTGCAGACGGCACAGTTGTTGCTGATGGCGCAGAAGCTGAAGGCGGCGGCCGCGGCTGAGGGGAGCATTACGGCCGAGGGCCTGCGGGTCCTTGCCGGCGACGATGACGGGGCGATCGCCCTAGCCCAAATGCTGATGAAGGGCATGGATGGGCTGCAGACGGCGGAAGCTCTGTGGCGGCAGGCGGCGCGTATCGGGATGCCGGCGGTGGTGGCGGAAGGTGCGCCGAAGATTCAGACGGTGGCGCAAATGCTGCCGGTGATCGCGGTGACTCCGAAGGGGCGTCGCGGCAAGGCCGTGATGCCGGGAGTCAAGGCGCTGGCGATCGATTTCGACTCGCTGGGCGCGTAGCGGCAGGCCGGGTGGGTCGGTGGGCAAATGCCCGCTGGCCCACAAGCGGCGGCGGAGAGATCAAGGGGGCGCCATAATGCCAACCTATCTGGTTGTCGTTGAGCAAGCGAGAGGGAATCTGTCTGCTTACTCTCCGGACCTTCCAGGGTGTGTGGCTACAGGGAGCGATCTAGACGAGATCCGTCAGCGGATGGCGGAAGCGATTCGCCTTCACTTGGCGGGCCTTCAGGAGGACGGGAAAGCGATTCCAGAGCCGCGAGCGCGTGCTGAATACGTGCCCGTGTAGCAAGTGGGCGAGTTCGAGGTCGTAATATGGCGACCGAAGAAAACTCAGGTCGTCGTTCAGGAGGAGCGGATAACCGTTCCTCCTCCTGCGTTGTAGGCCAGAGGAGGGTAAAGACGTGCGCAGCTTTCTGGATCTCTTGGGGGAGGACCCTGTGGAGGGGAAGCCAAAGGCCCGCAGCTCCGCCCAAACGCGGAGCGACAAAGCGCGAACCGCAACGGCCGGGCGGGACATGTTCCAGGCGGCGGCGAAGGCGAACGCGGATGCCGCCGACGGTGCGACGACGCAGGCCCGGCTGGAGCAGTTCCAGATCGTCTACCAGCGCGAAGGGAACCCAACCTACGGGGTGTGGGAGGGCGACCTGCCGGAGGAGGTGCGGCCATTCGTGCCGCGGTTCATCCGGGAGGGCGTATGCCAGAGGGCGGCGCACTGCGGGGAGTTGCTGATCCTGGAACCGAAGCTGCGGATTCCAAACGACCTGGATGCATTGGTGGCCGAGTGCCGCCAGCGGCTACGGGCGGCGACCAGGATGGACGAGATGTACACGATCCGGGACGACTACCAGATGTACCGCGACGAACACGGCATGAAGCCGTTTTGGGATGCGTGGGCGGCGGCCATCGTGGAGCGCGGCCCCGCCTGGCTGCTGGCCCAAGACGGCCGAGAGAAGCGTCTGCGAAAGAAGCCCCGCCTGAATGCCTGGCAGCAGCAGGTACTGCATCGTGTGGTGACGCTCGGTGAACAAGCCGAGACGCTCCTGTATCGACTGCGACGCGGCCAACGCTGGCGGCACCCGCGGTGGGGGACAGGTCTTTGGGTGTCCAATGTGTTGGCATACAGCCCGAACACCTTCGTGGTCCCGCTGGTGGTGCTGGCGGCGGTGAAGGATGGCGATCTGAAGACGGCGGGAGCCCTGCTGGCACAGGTCGCGTGGACGCCGGAGGGACGGCAAGACGAGGACGCCTTACGGAGGACCGCTTGCACGGTAAGCGGTGGGCCGTTGCGGGGACGGGCCTGCAAGAAGGGCGGGCCGGGCACGGGGCGCGCGTTGCTGCTGCGGACGGTGGACGGCGCCATCTTGGCGTGCGCCCCGGCCGCGCGGAAGGTCGAGAGGCAGGTTTCATGCGTGGTCCATGAGGCGAAGGTGTATGCCAGAGCCGCTGCCGAGGAGTACTTCGAGAATGAGATGGAGGGCCGCGATGGCGATTGCTGTGGGTATGCCTGGGTCGAGGTCAGCAGGGTGCCGCTGACCAAGCGCGCCGAGCTTGAAGCCGCAGGCTTTGCACGGGCAAGCGGATCGACCCTCACGTACACGTTCGAACACGGCGTGGATACTCAGAGCCTGTCGTGTAAGGAGGCGGCGAACAGGGCTGCGGCGGAGACCCTGCGCATCGTGGGGTTCAGGGCTCGGATGCGTTCGATGGTGGACTGACCCAGAACGGGGTCTTCACCTTGCGGGTGAGGACCCCGTTTTCGTCTCAGGATGCTGCCAGGGCGGGGGCGACGATGCTGCCCTTGGGGAGGATGCGGGCACCGATCGCGGAATGATGGGCGGCGGTACGGGCGGAGCCACAGGTTGGATGCCGCTCCAGGGTGGATATACTATCCAACGGCGACTCCTGGCAGGAGTGAGAACGTGAAGCCTGTAACATCGCGTGAAAGCGGGGGGGGGGCGAGCACGCTAGGGTCCTTATAGAACCCGCGCAGTCACAAATTGTGGCTACCGGCCGATATCAATGGGGGGACGATTGGGCGCTGAGGAGGGCTTACTGGTGGCACGAACGGAAACCAGATCCATAGATCCTTCTGAAGCCGGAGCGTCGGGGCGGCACACGTCGGCCCAAAGTATGATGCCGCCATCGCTTGATGACGATCTTGCCGCACTGATTCGGCGCGCCTGTGCTCAACCTGGGGTACGAGAGGCGCTAGAACTAACCGACCTCGCCACTCGGGCCTACGTGTCGACATTTCCCCGGCCGCTTACGTGGGATTCCTCGTCATCTTCTCCTATCGTAATTGTCGCAGCGGAGCCGGACCCAACCTGAACTTGATCGTCGGCGTGGTGAGCGCAGGGACCGATGTGCAGGTCGGGGGGGGGCACCTCGGAGTATGCCAACCTGGGGAGAGATCGGAATAGAGATCAGTCGGACAGCACAACCGGGGCACTCCCCGGACTTTGATCGAGTCCGCCGAACCTATCTTGCCCAGCTCTATCACCTGACCGGTCGGGCGACCATTGTTTACTCGTCGGCATTCTTGGAGAAAGCTGGTAGTCCTGGCGAACTCCTGATGATCACCTTGGCGGATATGCAGGGTTTTATGGAAGTGGTCAAAGGACTACCGCAGGGACCACTAGATATAATCATTCATAGTCCGGGAGGTCTTGCGGAGGCAACGGAATCCATCCTTCGCTATCTGAGAGGACGCTTCGACCCTATCCGGGCGTTTGTGCCAATTGCCGCAAAGTCGGCCGCGACGATGCTTGCATTAGGTTGTGACGAAATTGTCATGGGGGCCCACTCAGAACTTGGACCGATCGATCCCCAGGTCACACTTCTGGATCCGAACGGAGCAGGGATCAGTACCGTGCCCGCACAGGCCATTTTAGACGAGTTTGAGCGGGCGCGGAACGAATGCGCCGACTCGAAAAATATCCCCGCGTGGGTGGCGATATTGCGGGGGTATCATCCGGGATTGTTGCAAACATGCTCGTCACATCAGGCGCTCGCTCAAGAGATGGTGGGGCAGTGGCTCGCCCAGTACATGCTCCGCCGTATTCGCAACCGCGTTGCACGAGGAAAGAAGATCGCTAAATGGTTTTCAGATCACAAGCACTTCAAATCTCACGGTCGCCAAGTATCACGAGACCAAGCCAGAGGTTGTGGGGTTTTTGTTGTTAATCTCGAAAGCGATCCGCAACTGCAGGATGCCGTTCTGAGTGTCCATCACGCCCTAAGCCATACGTTTTCCAGTACCGGCGCAGTCAAGATTATTGAAAACCACGAAGGACGTGCCTTTATTCGCTCCGTGTCTATCTCGCCCGTACTCACCATGCAGTCTCCTCGACCGGAGTCCATGGCGGCGGTCACCCTGCGTGGTGCGCGGATGCGTTCGATGATGGACTGACCCAGAACAGAGTCTTCACCTTGCGGGTGAAGACCCCGTTTTCGTCTCAGGATGCTGCCAGTACGGGGGCGACGATGCTGCCCTTGGGGAGGATGCGGGCGCCCAGTTCACGGTATTGCGCCCAACGCCCTGTGGCCTGGTGGCGGTACAGGCCGTGTTCGTCCACCAGGTCGATCACCAGAGGCGTCTGTTTGTCTGGATGAACACGCATAACACGGCCGATGCGTTGAGCGATGCGGCCACCTGACCGGGCGGGACTGGCCAGCAGGACGGTGTCGAGTTCAGGCAAGTCCAGACCCTCGTCGGCGAGCGACGTGGCCACGATGGCGCGGATGTGGCCGGAACGGAAGCCATCGATGGTGGCCGCGCGCCTCTTGGGGGAGAGCTTTCCGACCAGGGGGAGGGTGGGTACGCCCACGGCCTGAAGCGCTTGGGCAAGAAGATCGGCATGTTTCACGAGGTTCGTGAGCACAAGGCATCGGCGGCCCTCGGCGACGCATTGCGCCAAGAGCGCCAGGATCAAGCGGTTGCGCGCGGGAGACGCCGCAAGGTAGGACACCGCATCAGTCCAGTGGTCGGTGGGCTCGGGCGCATGGTGTTCAGACCCGACGCCGGTGAGGACGAAGCCGACATCCGGCAAGACGATGCGGCCGGCGTCCGCGAGTTCGCGATAGGTGGTGCGGTACGTGGTGGGGCCGAAGACCAGGTGCATCCAGGCTTCGAGGTGGTCTTGCCGCTCCGGGGTCGCAGTCAATCCCAGGCGGAGCCTCGCGGGGAAGGCCTCCACGACAGCGCGGAAAGAGTCAGCGGGCGCGTGGTGAGCTTCGTCCAGGACGAGACATCCGATGCTGTTGGCCAACGTCGTAAGGTTTCGATCCCGCAGGCTCTGGAGCATAGCGACGGTCAATCGAGATCCGGGGTTCCAGGAGCCGTCGCCGATGAAGCCGATGTCGTCTCCGTGAAGGCCGTACAGGTCACGGGCGACGCCAAGGGCCTGCCGGGCAAGGTCGGTGGTGTGGCAGAGCCAGAGGGTGGGGGTACAAGCCCGCGCGGCCACCTCCATGCCAATAACGGTCTTGCCTCCGCCACACGGGACTTCGACAATGCCGCCACCGACGGCGAGCACGGCGGCGACGGCCCGTTCTTGGTAGGCAAAGAGCGGGAAGTCGGCACGGCGGGTCAGAGGCGGAGCCGACGGGCGGCAAAATGCGGTGTGCAGATGGGCGGGTAGGCCGGCGTCCACCAGGGCGCGCATGATGGTCGTGGCCGCGGCACGGGGTGCGATCAGGGTGTTGTACGTCTCGTCGTAGCAGTGGATGGTGGCCGGGGCCGGAGGCGTGTCGGGGCGAAGGCGACGGTTTGCCTTGGGATTGGCGAGGGTGAGGCCGCGACGAATGGCGGCCAATGTCGTGGCGGGCACACGCGCTGTTGGGATGAACAGCCTGTTGGACAACAACACCTCCACCCATCACGACCCCCTCTCTCTTGGGATTATACGCGACTGTGTGCGTAGATGTCTAATGGGTGGATGTCCTGAGGGGCTGGGCGCTTAGTCACGCGCGCTCCCTGCGAGCGGGTCAGTAACGCAGATATCCCTGGGAGGCGCTCGCGGGCGTTGGGAGAGAAGGGCTAATGGGTATAATAGAGGTGCAGGGAGCGGGCGGGGGAGGTGCCATTCAGGCACCCGCTCGCAAAGCGGCCCTGTAGACCTTGGGAGACAAGGGGTGTACCCTGGCGCTTTGCAGGACTCTCCCCATGCGTTGGGGGTTGCCCACGTCTAAGGAAGTATACAGAGGTCCTGCGTGCAACAGTGTGTAGGCATCACGGCACATAGGTTCTCCTGGCCCATTGCGTACACGCGCTTGTGTGTGTTTTCTGTGTGTCAGGCACAACACGCAAACCGACCGCAGGGACAACACGGCGCCACGGCACTGGGGACCACAGTCACGTGACCCCTCGTGGGTCTGTGAGCCTAGCTGTCTCTGTGCCTAGTAGGCCGAAGCTGGTGAAAGGGTTGCGCCTGATCTTTGGATGTGATAGGAAGAGGGTGTGTTTCACGTAGCGGACGTCGCGGGGACCCTACACCCCTGCGGCGTCAGAGGCCGGCAGCGTATCGCCGCAGCCGGTACCAGGAGAGGCAAGGCGTATTGCCGCCGCAGCCTACCACAGGAACCCTGTGTATTGCCGCGGGGGGACCGAACCGGCCCGGCGAAGCCAGGTAGGTGGCGACCGGGAAGTGATCGG
>JAJZXK010000100.1 GCA_021806565.1 Bacillota bacterium
GCCACCGCTGCCGTGCGCTTCGCGGCCGCGCCGCTGGCCGAGCGAGCCGCCATCGCCTGATTCAGGACGGACGCCGCGTAACTGGCGTCCGATGGAGTCGGGTGCCCGGCGTTGTATGCCTCAAGCGCCTTCGTCCAGGAGCCGTATCGCTGTCGGTACCCGGACAGCAGACTCGCCGCAAAGGGCAAGGCAAAATGCGGGTTGAACGCTTGTGCATCCGACACGGCGGGGAATGCTCCACTATTGATCTGGGCCAGGCCCCGGTCAATGGTGCCATTGTGGTTCACGTGCTCGGCTGTCGTGTCGAGCGTGGGGTCTTCCACTCGGACCAACCCCACGAGCAGGGACGGCGGCACGGCATACTGCCGCCCATACACTTTGGCCATCGCCTGCAGCTGCGCAGGCGTCAGCGTCGCCATGCCGCTCCCCCCTTACGTCGTCTGGAACGTCTGGGACGTGCCCCCTCCGGAGACGGTCACCTGCTGCCCCTGTGGCGTCATCTTCGTATACAGCTGCGGCGTCACGCCTTTGCGCTGCAGCGCCAGGTAGGCCTGCTGCCACGCCGCCAGCGCTGGCGTCGCCGTACTGGAGTTCGATTGCGCCGCCGCTGCCGGCGCCCCCCCGCCATAGGGCAAGCCGCGGATCGCCGCCACCAGGCGGCTGGTCAGGTGCACCGGCGGGACCGCATACCCGTTGATCGTGCTCGTCTGCGGTAGCTGGCTCGGACGCACGGCCGACTGCACTGCCTGCCCGGCGGTGGCCGACTGCGCGGCCGCCGCGGCGGTCTTCTGGGTCGTCGCCTGGGCGGATGCCTGCTGCAGACGCGAGGCCAGGGCGTCCACCGCCGCCGCGAGCTGCTGGGTCTGTGCGCGTTGCGACGCCAGCCCCGCGGACGTGGCGGAGGCATTGGATTGCGCGGCCGCAGCCGCCGCCTTTTCGGCCGCCGTCACCCCACCCAGCGCGGACGTGAGCGCCTTGGTTTGCGCCGCACTCGCCGTCTGCTGGGCTTTGATGAGTCTCTTAATCCCGGCCAGCGTGCCGCTGGCCGACGCGCTCCCGCCACCCGCCGGCACGGTGGACACGACGGGCGTGGCGGATGCGCCGCTCCCCGTCTGCGCCGCCGCCGCGGTGAGCGGGGAGGACGCGGCCGAGGCCCCGGACCCGCTCAGCAACCATGCGCCGGCGCCGACGACCACGCCGCCACCAAGGGCATACCATACCCAGTCGGGCATCTTGCCGCCCTTAGCTTTGGCCTTCCCGGCGGGCTTGTCTTCCAAGCCCATCACCCGTTCTCCGCGGCGCTCAGAACCCCGCTGGCCCCTTGGCCGATGCTGGACGCCAGGTTCGGCGCCGCGCTCCCCGGGCGGACCAGCGTGGCGATGAGCGCCAAGAGTACGACCGCGCCTATCGCGCCCCAGAACCCGCCCTGCCCTTTGAACACCGGGCCCACCTCCCTTGACGAAACGGCCGTCCCATGACGGCCGACTTGACCGACACCGGGCCAGGTTAACGGCCCTTCATGCCGATGATCCGACCGCGAGCGTCTCGCCGCACCCTGCCGGCCTTCACGGCGTCCGTCCACCGGCGCATGGCCGGGGTGATCCGCCGCCCCTCACCCTTGGCCTTGGGCTTGGCCTTGGGCTTGGCCATTGGCTGCCCCCCCCTTCATCCAGGTCTGGATGTCCCCCACCCAGACCGGCGCATATTGCGTGATCGCGGCGCCGCCGGCGCCAGCCAGCCACCCAGCCACCACGAGCAGCAGTAACAGGCCCGCCACCCGCAGCGGCGCCGACTGGCGCCGGCCGAAGGCCCACCGGATCCCGAAGACCGCGGCCACCGCGGCGGCTGCGGTGAACCACACCCACCTCCAAGACGTGCTCATCCGAAGGTCGGCACCACCTCTGGCACCGGGATGTCTGGCGGCACCGGCTCGCTTTCGCGGCCTCCAGACGCCTGCTTGGCAGCCGCGGCCGCCTGAGCCGCCGCCACGCCCGCCTGAGCCGCCGCCGAAGTCACCGATGACGGCGCCGGCGTCCCGCCCGATCCGCCGCCCTTGCCCTTCCGCTTCTTGGCCGCGGCCGCGGCGTTGGTCGCCGCGGTCACCGGGCCGTATCGCAGCCAATCCAGGGCGGCTGTATACATGGCGTCCAGGCCGCCGCCTAACGCCAGCAGCCCCACGATGACCGCCAGCGCCAGCAGGAGCCAATCGCCGGCCCCGCCGGCGCGCCTGTCGTCACTCACCGCGCCCCGCCTCCGCCTCCGCTTCCGCTAGCTGCTCCCTCAGCTCCCTCACCCGCGCCAGCCGGCTCCGGCGCTCCGCCTGGGACGCCTCCCGCACCTCCGCCGCGTCCGGGTCCCCCATCAGGAGCAGGATGTATCCCGACGCCAAGACCACGATCCCCACCGCCAGCCGCACGAACCGGCTCCCCGGCCGCACCACCGCTTGCCACCCCCTGTTGCGCCGCCAGCGCGTCCACGCGCGCCTGCAGCGCCTGGATCATCGCCGGCAGGCTCGCCTCCGCGGCGGCCGCCGCCGGCGTCCTCAGAAGGGCGAGCATCGGCCGCGCCACCACGAGCAGACGGTCCCCTACGCGCACCGCTTCATAGGCCACCATGCCGAACACCACCGCGTGCAGGCCCGCGATGCCCAGGCCGTGCCGCATGTAGGCGGTGATGGCCGTCGTGGCCATGTAGGCGACCAGGCGCCTGAGCCAGGCCGCCTCGTCGTCGTAGTTCAACACGGCGTCCAGCGCCAGCAACCCAAGCAGGATCCACCATGCCTCGCCCAGGTTCGCCGTCAGCCAGAGTGCGATGCCGGCCGCGGCTCCCCCCATCGCCTTGAGCCAGGTCATCTCAGCCATCCACCTCCCAGGTCACGGCGCCCGGCAACAGGAGCAGAGCCACCAGCATCAGCAGCAGCGCTCCCACCAGTCCGCCCGATGCGCCCCGGGCCAGCGACTGCTGTCCGGCGGCCACCGAGGCCTGGCCCCCGTATATCGCGTCAATCAGTTCCTGGGTCGACACGCGCCGCGCCCCCCCTCAGCGCAGGTACTCATATAGGAAATTGAACGTCGCGCCGGCGGGAGGGGCGCTGGCAAACTGGATTGTCACGAACGCCTGGTTGACCGTGAACAGGTTCAGATACTGGGTCGGACGGTTCCGCATCCGATCCAGTACCAGCACGCCGGCGGGAATGTTCCCCCGCGCCCGCAGCTGGTCATTGAACCGCAGCTCGGCCGCGCTCAGGCTTACTGGCCGAGCGTCGCCGATCTGCAGGATGACCTTATCCACCGCGATCTGCGACGTGGTGTCCGGGATGCCGTCGACATACGGGATCATGAAGATGGCCTGGATGCTGCGGTTAAGCAACAGTGGCACCATAATCTCCGTCTGGCTCGGCACGGTCACCGGCACGGCTTGCAGCACATGCGCCACGCCCAGCACGCTCGCGTACTTGGGATTTCCCAGCTGCCCCAACTGATAGCCGTATGCCGTGATGTTGGCGGCGCCCGTGAAACTGACGCTGCTGCCAGATGGCACCGTCAGCAGGCTCGACACGTGGCGCCAGTAGATTTGCGCCACGGTCTCCGCGTCGGGCCGGTCGAGGAGCACCAAACCCGTGAGGTCCGCCTCGTCCACGGACACGGGCAGCCGCTGGCGCCACGACCAGCTGAGGTTCCCGGACACGGAGCTGCTGCCGCTGTTGGCTGGCGGAAGGGGCGCGGTGTATGCGGGTGCATATGACGGGTGGCGGTACGTCTCCCACACCATGAGGTCATACCCGCCGACGGACGCGTTAAACTTCGTGTTCGCGCCGACGTCGGTCTCATACTGCCTCACGAGTCCCCACGGAAACAACGCATTCCCCGTCACCGCCGCCGTGCTCGCCGCCTGCGTGTAGGCCAGGGTCCCGTTGACGTGTAGGTCCAGATAGCTCAGCACGCCCCGCTTGAGCAGCGGCATCGGCGGGCCCTGTTCACCGTCCACAAACGCAATCTGGCTATTCTGCCACCTGTCCTCGGCCCCTACCAACGAGGCAATGGCCGGAAAGCTGCGCGATCCCTTCACGCATCCCCCTCCTTTTTCTCGCATCACCTCCCGTCAGATCATGTCCGCGACTGCGGACAGCACCGGGACGTTGGGCATCGCGGTACCGAAAGCCCATTTGAAGAGGGCCACGGACGCGACGGCGCCCACGAAGATACCGGTGACGTGCCAGAAGCCGATGTTAATCTTGGGCATCCGAATCTTCATGCAGCGATCACCCCGCGCGCCGGCTTGGGCACGCGGGGGCCGTCATGCTCCCCGCGTCTCTCCGCCGGCGTCGGGTGGCCCCCGGCATGCAAGCGGCCACCGGTTCGCCCGGCGGCCGGAATAAGACGCGGAATACTTGGTGGCCGAGTGTCGGGTCAGGGTAACGCACGTTCGGCCAGCGCCGCGATCTCCCGCAGCGCCTCCTCCGCCCCCAGCGGAGGTGGCACCGCCGCCGGCGCGGCCGGGCTAGGCAGCCACGGCCGCCATAGCTCGCCCTCCGGGAGCGGCAGGCGGATCGCGGAGAGGTCCACGAGGCCGCCCATGGCATTGCCGGCGTACTGCCATGCGGCCGGCCGCACCGCGAAGTGCGGCCAGACCCGAGGAAGCCCCACGGGGCGCGCGACCCAGTCGGCGTCCCACAGGCATGGGATATGCGCCCCGGTGACGGCGGCATCCACGTGGACATTGGCCAGCGAGCAATAGATGCCCGGCACGTATCCGCCGGAGCGCACCCCCTCGGCCCATGCCCCCGCCCAGGCAGCGTCCAGGACGCTGGATGCCTCCACGTCGGCCCATATGACCACCCCGGCCGGGCAGAGCAGTTCGCGCGCCGCCCGCACCGCGTACGCCGCGGACGTGGCTCCCCTGCTCGCGCCATACGTGATGGGAGGCACATAGATGGGGGCCACCGGCATGCGCTGCGCCGCCGCGTAAGCCACCTCGCCAGCGCTGAGCCCGGGCCCCGCCTGGTGCCCGCTTTGCAGGTACCGTCCCCAGGCATCCACCTGGCCGAAGCGGGCCACCACCTGGCGCAGCAACGACCCATCGGCCCCTGGATCGTCGATTGGCCGCATGCTGTCCACCATCAACCCTGTATTCATGCCCTCTTCTTTCCCCTTCCACCGGCGCGCGGCGGGCGCACCCATATCTCTTCAGGCGGCCGCCTCGCCGACGCCCAACTCTGCTCCCAGTACAGGAAGTGATAGCGCGGCAGCGCGCGCATCGCCGCCGCGAATGCCTGCCGCTCCTGGCACAGGAGGTCCGCCATGTAGTCCCGTTGCCGGCCTTCCCCGATGGCGCCGGCGAAGTAGGCGCGGCATTGCCCCCGCGCCCACACTGGAATGCGTACGGGCTCCGTGGACGCCGCCAGGATCGAGACCTTGCGCGCGCGACCCTGTGCGTAGCAGCGATAGAGCGCCGGCGGGTACCGCCGGTCGGTCGCTACCATCTGCAGCTCGTCCACCACCAGGGTCACGTTGCCGCGCCTGAAGGCGGCATCGCAGATCTCATCCGTCATGCCGCTCTGGTCCAGGTCGAACGGCGGCACCACGAATCGCTGGATACCGCCCCCCCGCATGCGGACCGTCCTCGATGCCATGGGCTGCAGCACGCGCATGCTGCGGTCGGCCTTGGGATCCAGGACGCACACGAGGTTGTCGGCGGTGGAGAAGGCCCGTGCCAGGCTCGCCAGCAGCACGCTTTTGCCGGCGCCGTTGAGAGCGCACACGAGGTAGCGGTACTCCGGGTCCGGCCGCCAGGCGAAGGTCACCGGCATGTCACGCGCACCATCCGGCATATCGCCCAACCGCCTTCCAGAGACCGCGCAGCCACCACATACGGCCAGGGTCCGGCGGGCGCGTGCGGAGGACGGCGCCCACGGCCGCGGCCCCGACGCGCACCCACGGAGCCGCCGTCGCGGATGCCGCCCACGCCAGGGCCCGCATCGGCCGCGGCACGCGGAGCAGGATTTGGCCCGGCAGCCTACAGATCGCCCGCTCCATTTCCACCGTCACCAGGCACCATAGCGCGTCCCCCGCGTCGATGGACCGCGCCGAGGCCCTTCGCCCACGCCACAAGGCGCATCACCCACCCGTCCGGCTCGCGCTCCCCGGTCCCCCACGGTTGCGGCAGTAGCTGGACGTGGGCGCGATGCTCCACGTCCACCAGCTTCGGGAGCCCGGAGGCCGGGTCCACCACGCTCATGTAGCCGATCACTCTGGACAGGAACCGCCACCGCTGGGCCAATGGGACCAGGCCTGCGACTATGGCCGCCATGTCTAGGCTGTCGATCGGCCCCACGTCGTCCGAGCGGAGACCGGTCCACAGGCCGTGGTGGAACACGCGGACCGCCGCCTCGATCCTCTCCCGGTCGATGGCCGCCGGCTGGGGCTCCGGTGGCGCGCCGCCCGGCGCTCCGTCGTTACCGGGCATCGGGCCGGATGCCTCGGCCGCCTCTCGCCATTCCTCCGGGTCCGCCGGCTCAGCGTCGAGCGGCTGCGCGTCGAGGACCGGCACCAGAAATCACCTCCGCGAGCAGCTCGGGTGTGGAGAGCCGTCGGCGTGCGGCCGCCGGCGGGCTGACCGCGGGACGTTCCGGCTCCTGCGGCACAGGCTTCTCAGGCGCTGGGGCCGGCGCCGGCTCGGTGGCGTCCGCCTGGTGGCGGGCCGCCGGCACCGGGTCGCCATCGGATACCGCTGCCGCCTGCGCCGCAGGCTTGTCGGGCTCGTCCACCCGTGAGCCGTCCAGGCTGCCGGTGTAGGGGTAGCGGTGGCCGCAGAAGCGGCATAGGCAGGTGAGTTTGACCCGCTGCCGCGTATGGCGGAAGTCAAACTTGTGCGTAGCCCCACAATTAGGGCACCGGGACCACATGCGCGGGTTGATCGGCACGGCTGCGCCCACCCCCCTTCTGCCGGAGGTCCACGCGCACCCCGGCCGCGGCGGCTGCGGCCGCGACCAAGCCTACCTGGCCGGCGGCCGCACGGAGTACCGCGTGCACCCCGCCGGCGTCTGCCAGCAGCGCCGCCTGGTCACACTGCACGGTCACGGCCCTCCCAGCCACGCGCACGCGCACGTTCGGGACGGTCAGGCTCCCAGGCACTCCGAATCGCCTCCCGCGCAGGCTGTTCGCCGGCACACGGTGGCACCATCCCCCCGGCGTCCCGCCATGGGCATCAACGCCTACCCCGCGGCGCGCCGCCGTGGTGCGCGATGTGCTCGTCCGCGTAGTGCAGCGCCGCCGCCGCGCCGTCCGAGAACGACCCCGGCGTTCCCCCGCCGCCGCCCGTGTAGATGCCTGGCCGGCCGTAGCGGTTCGGGCGACTGAAGTACCAAGTCCAACATCCGTTCCGCCCGCGTAACTCGATCACCAATCCGCCATAGAGACGGAACCATGTGGGAGTCTCCGCCTCCCAGTCACGCTCCCATCCCTCGTCCGGCGCCGTTTTCGCCACCTCTCCCAACAGGCCCAGCTGAACCCACGGCATGGCTAACCCCTCCTAACTAGCTCCGCCCCCGCCCCCGGCTCGCTTCCCTCCCCCGCCGCCTGGCCGCTGACCGGGGGCCCTCCGTCAGGCAGTCCTAGTGGCACCACGGCCGGGGGGCCTGTCCGCCAGGTATCCCCGGCTACCGGGACGGCGGGGTGGCCGGGGAGGGGCAGCGCCCCTCCGGCGCGTGGAATCCCGTGCGCGGCCGGCGGCCGCGCTTCCGCCTTTCCCCTACTCTCCTGGAGCGCGGCCGGCGGCCGCGCCACCGCTTCCCGCTCCTGATCTCCTGGACGGCGGCCGGAGGCCGCCGAACCGCTTCCCAGCGCCGCGCGTAGGCCAGCCAGAACCGCGCCGAACGGCATCGGGCCGTCGGTGCTGCCCACGCGCCGCGGCGCTAGTTCCTTAACGTCTGTAATAACTGGGGCTTGTGGAGCCCCAGACTGGGGCTTGTGGAGCCCCAGATCTGGAGCATCTGGGGCTTGTGGAGCCCCAGTCTGCACACTGGGGCTTGTGGAGCCCCAGTTGTCCCTGGAAGGCTTGCGCGCCAAGGTAACCCGGGTGCGGTGCTTCTCGCGTATCTCCACTGAGAACACCGACGGGCCCAGGGCCGCGGCGGCTTCGCGGAGCACGTTCAGCCCCCCGTGCTCCGCTGTGGCCGCCCACACCCGCATGGAGCGTCGGCCGATATGGGCGACGCCCCCGAGACCCGCCGCCCAGTCGCAATAGGCGACCGCCAGGAATGCCTCGCGGCTCAAGTGCCCGCTCGCCCAGAGATTGCGCGCGTCGACGAAAGCGTTCCCGACCGGCCGTGGACGCGGCGCCGGGGTGGCGCCGCCCTTAGCTGCCACCCTACCGCCCCCTGCGCGCCAACTCCATGCCTAGCGCGCGGGCCGCCGCGCGCTCTAGCCGGACAACGATGGTCCCTTCAGCTCCGGGCGCCCACGGCCGGCGCCAGTCAAGCACCAGCGCCACGTCATCCCCCGTGCCGACCACCCGGACCGCATCCACGATGGCGGCCCATTCGTGGCCGCCTGGGTGCCCGACCATCACCACGCGACTAGCCACCGGCCCCACCTCCCAGGGCCGCCTGGCGGACGCCGTAGGCCGTCCACCCATCGCCCAGGGCCGCCGCAATACGCGCGGCCGTGCTCACGCGCGGTACCCGGACCCCGGACTCCACATACCACAGCGTCTTGGGATTGATCCCCGCGTGCCTGGCCATATCGGCCAGAGTCCACCCGCGCCGCTCCCGTGCCTGTCGCAGACTAGGCATTAGCCGCACCTCCTGTGCCCAATATAGGCACTTCGTGGGCACACCGGACATTCCTGCCGCGTCTGTGGGCACTTGCGCGGCACAGCATAGGCATTTACAATGCGCGCCAGGGGGTGGTGCACGGTGACTGGAGATGCCCTCCGCGAGCAGAGGGAAGCGATCGGCTGGACAGTCTCCGAACTGGCGCGGCGATCTGGCGTGGCCTACCGCACGATCCGCCGTCTGGAGGATGCGGGGCTCCCGCCCCGGCAGGGCACCGCTGAACGCCTAGCGGCGGCATTCGATGCGGCGCGCCCGAGCGCCAGGCAAGCGCCTAGCGCGGAGCTGGTGGCTGCGCTGCGCGACCAAGTACGGGCTATGGACCGCATGCTGGCCCAGCTGGAATCTTTCTCGCGCGGGAATGAGGCCGCCGCGGCCGCGGTGCGCTGACCCGGGGATGAGGCCCCCGCCGCGGGGGGCCGCCCGGAACCGTCACCCACCCGCGGCGGGTGTTCCCTGTGACGTGTGCGTTCGCCGAACAAGAAGGAAGGTCCGAGTACTTCTTATCGGAAGTTGGGGAACGCGAACACGGGGGAACGCCCGCCGGCACCAGGATCCAGCACACCCCCCACCCATCCCACACGGGAGGAATGCCCGATGTCCACCGCGTCCTGGACCTACACCGTCCATTGCTGCATAGGCGCCTGGTTCTACTGCGTCTGGCGCGGCACACGCCTCGCCGGCACCTCGGGCCCCTTTGGTTGCGCCGACCAATGCCAGCAGGCGGCCGAGCGGCACGTCGCTCGCGCCCGAGCCACCGGTCACGCCGGCCGGTGGCTGCGTCCAGCGTACCCCCCGCTGCGTCAGCCCTGGCGGAGGCTTCTCCGCCGCGATCCATCTCTCTGTCACGCCCCCGTCATGTACGGCCCCGATACCCGTACCGGGGAGATATGATGTACGTGCACCTGAGCATGGACGGCCGCGGCCGGGGCACCCCGTCACTCGACATGGCGTGGGATGCCCCGGCCGCCGTTTGGGTCCAGCGCGCCCCGCGTGGGCTCGTGGTCGAATTGACCACGCGCGACGGGCTCCTGCTGCGCCTGGCGCTGGACCAGGCCGAAGAGGATGCGCTCATGCGCGGCGCACACGACGCCGGCCGCGCCGCACGGTTCCTGGGCGGCCGTCGGCTGAGGCCGCGGCTGTAGCGGCCACCACGCAACGGAAGGGCCCCGGGGCGGCTATTTCCCGCCTGGGGCCCTTCCGCGTCACGCCGGGCCCGCGGCGCGCCCACCGCTCACGGCGTGGCGCCCTGACCCGGCAGGTGATGCACCGTCAGGCTCAGCGTAGTACTCGTCGTCGCCGGCAGATGCGACGGCATCGGCGGTGGGCCCGCGTAGACGCCCTCTGTCCGGGGGGCCACCGTCCACCGAGCCAGCACCCATACCTGCCCCGCGGCGATATGCTCCGCCGCCCACCCCTCTGCCTGTCTCCTCTCCCGGAACGCCGCCAAACACTCGCCCGACGGGCTCTCCACCCTCCACCACTCGAAGACCCGCACAGCATCACCCCACCACGTTGACGTTTGCCGGTGGGTTCACGGCCTTCAGCAGGGCATAGCAGCTGGACCATGTCAGTGCGATCTGAGCCGTCTGTGTATCCGCCGGCATGGCGGAGTTGTTGGTGGCCACCGTGATGGCCGACGTCAGGAACGCCCCAAGCGATAGTCCGCCGAATGATACGCCGTCGCCGAAACGAAACTCCGCCGCCGGCTGCAGCTGCACCGTGGTGGTGTAGGTTTGGGTATAGGGCCCGGACGACCCCGGCGTGAACGACTCCGCCGGCACGTTCGCCGAGCTCGACGCGATGATCTGGCTGCCCAGGTATAGCTGCACCACCAGACTGCTGGCCGTGCTCGTGACGGTGTAGGAGCTGTCGGGAGACGCCAATGTCAGCGTCAGTGTGGCCCATATCGTGGACGACGTGTCGCCGCCGCTCAGGGCCACGACCAGCGAGGTGATGTAGTCGCCGCTCGGCAGCACGCTGCCGTCCGCCGTCGGATTCAGCGTGCCGCTGCCCGTAGTGTTACCGAGGGACACGCTCACCTGCGTACCCGTTTCGGACCCGCCGTTGCTGCCCTGGAGCGACTGAAAGCTGCCATCGGAGGCTTGGGACTGTACAGGGGAGTCCTGCGGGTTGTCCACCTGCGCTTTGTGCGCATATACCCACACGCTCACCGTATCAGCAGATATGGAGGACGATGACGTATTCTTGAGGTTCAGCTCGATGCCGTTGAACGACATTAAGCCCTTGTCGAACATGCGCAGGATGCTCCCGGCCCCGTAGCTGCCCGCGTATGAGATTGCCGGCAGCTCGAAGCCATAGTCCCCGTCGCAGAAGGCATATCCATAGGATTGCGAGCCAACGTCTGGCACGGTGGCCCCGGAAGACAGTGTGGCGCCATTGTTCTCGACGGCATATGACGCGATCAGGCTCTCTTCGGACACGACGAGGATGACGACCCCGTCGTACACCCCGATGGCTCCCCCAGTGATCCCGGGGAAGCTGACCGTGCCGCCCGCCGCCAGGTCGGACACGCTCACCTGGGCCGTGCCCAGCAGCGTGAGGCTGTTGGCTGCGATGTTTAGCGTCGGGGCCCGCGCGGAGATGTTCATATCCACGGGCCCGCCGCTCGTGTCCACCGTGACCGCCTGGGCAGAGCCAAACTCCACCGTGACCGTCCCGCTGATCGAGACCGTCGTCCCGCTGGCCAGCGTTACGGTGTTGCCGGACCCGATGTTGATGGTTGGGCTGTTGGTGATGCTCACGGACCCGGCGATGGTCACCGTCCCGCTGATCGCCACAGTCGTCCCGCTGGCCAGGCTCACCGTGTTGCCGCTGCCGCTGATGACCGCTGTCACCGTAGGCTGGTTCCCCACGCTCACCGTGCCCGTCACCTGCACGGTGCCGCTGATCGCCACTTGGGTCCCCTGCGCCAGTTGCACCGTGTTGGCGGTGCCGCTGATCTCCGCCGTGACCGTGGGCATGCTGGTGACCGCCACCGCGGTCTGCGTCGTCGTGGCCGTCATCGCGGCCGTCGACGCGCCCCAGTACACCGTGTCGCCGGCCGCCGGCTTCGGCGCGTCGCCCGGGATGAGGAAGGTGACGGCGGTACATGGACTGGGAAGAGGAAACGTCTTCGACGTGCCTGCCGCCACCGACCGCAGCGCGGCATCGGCCGCGCCCGTCGCCGCGCCCGCGAACACGAGGATGTCCGCCTGGCACCTCTCCGCGTCCACGAAGGCGGACGCCCACTCTACGCCCGCCGGCGCCTGAAACGTCCTGCCCGCGCCCGGCGATGGGTACGCGGATGCGGCCTTCGTGGCCACATAACCGCCCCCCTATCAGCTCATACCATGCCAGGTCCGCCCGAGACTCCGCAGCAGCGATCGTATCTGGTTCGAATCGAAGGCCACCCACGACACTCCCGCCTGCGTAAGGTGACGGCCGACGGCGCTCATGATATCCGGCAGTTGGAGGGACACAGTGTCCATATCGGATAGAATCTGTCGCGTCTGGTCCGGTAACGGGGGGAGCACGAAGGCCTGCGTCTGGCTCACATTGCAGACCCCCTATATTTTACGGTGACGGTGCCCGAGGAAGGGGCAGTCGACCAGCTCAAACCCACAAGCCAATCCAGCCAAGGGCCAACGCAATCGGCGCTATCCGCGGCGCCAACGGACCAGATGTCCCCGGCAGGCACTTGTATTTGTATTGCGTTTGGTTGCCCGTCCACTCCATCCCCAAGGGCATAAGCGCACGGGTCGAATGTCGCCGTGACGGTCTCGTTTGTGCCATTATCAACGGCGAACACGTGGCGGAGAGCCTTTGACGGATAGGCCCCAAAGCTTGACGACACATAGATGTAGAACGGCCCAGCTGAGGTCGTAGTCAACGAATACGTACCCTCCTGGATCGCAGGAAGGGCAAGACTGCCTATTGTCGCAGCGCCCGCCGTTAGCACGCTAGCCACCGGCGACGTAGTGTTCAGAGCAAACATGGCCGCCTGGTGAGCGGCGTCAGCCGCTACGATCACCTGCTGCCCTGCCGTCGGCGGGGGCGCCGTCTCAGGTATCGCGAAGGTCACGGCCCCTCGCTCCTGCATGGGCAGCGCCATCGAGCACGCTGGCGGCACGCTTGCGAGCGGCTGGCCCGCCGCGCGCTCGCCCCCGAACACCTCGACTGACGCCAGGGATAGATTGTGCACACACCACCATCGGAGCGGCACCCCTTGCGGTCCGTCGATGGTGATTCTTGCTCCGGGCGAGGGATAGAGCACGCGACTGTCTGGTGCTGCCATGGCGTGCGCATTCATCGCTGCCGCGGTCGCCACTCCCCGCGGCGGGGCGCCACCGTCAGAGGATGCGCACCAACGCGACGCCCGCTATGGCGGCCGCGGCCGCCAGTAGCGCCCACCGCATCACGCCCAGGCCGCCGGCGCCGGCCGGCCCCTGCAGCGCCAGCGTCTCCAGTGGCAGCGCCGGACCGGCCGCTGCCGCCACCGCTGCCGTGC
>JAJZXK010000101.1 GCA_021806565.1 Bacillota bacterium
AGAAGCGCGACTGTTTGTTCGGGATCGGCGAGCAACTTCACCTGCACAACCTGCTTCATGTCCATAGTATGGCACGTTCGCTGCATGCGAACAAGGGAGCGAGGCGCGCCCCTGTCCCACGGCTGAAGCCGGGGGCATCTACGGGTCGCGCCGGGATTTGGGTGAACGACGCGTTGGCCAGGTACGTATCGGCTTCCATGAACGCGTTGTAGCCCGACAGGGTCTGCGCGTAGCGCCACTCCGTGGCCACCGGACCGTGGGCGCCGCCCGCCGAACCGAAGTTGCTGTACTTGAACTGCCAGGGCGGAAAGCCTCCGACGTTGATCATGCGGCGGCGGCCGGTGCGCCCATTGGCGCTCAGGAGCAACCCGCCCAGCGTCGCGGCGTCGATGCCCGGCTTGATCCCGGGATCGTCGACCGGGGTCTCGTCGGACCACGGATCCAGGTCGAAGAAGAAGGCGCGCTTGGCCACAAAGTAGTCGTGGTTGACCAGCGTGTTCTGCCAGAAGTTTCCCCCGGCGCTTGGATTCCGCAGCCAGTAGGCGTCGATGTAGTAGGCCATGTGGTCGGCCGCGCAGCGGCCGCGGTCGAGGTAACGCACCTGCGCCCAGCGATAGGCGTCGTTCTTGGCGCTGCCGCTGGATGGCAGCTTGGTGCCCGGGATCCTGCCCTTACCGGTGAACATCGAGGAACCGTCGCGATTCACCAGCCAGACCGCGACGCCGAAGCCGGCCGCACGCAGTTGCGCGTACAGCGATACGCCTCCGGCCAATCGCTGCCATTGCGGCACCTTGCCGCCGGGCGCCGGCCGGTAAGCCACCGGAAGCAGGTCCAGCGCACCGGCCAGTGTCGCCGCGACGCTCGCCGTCGCCGGTACCTTGGGATCCCAGACCACCAGCCCGCGGGTGCGGTGGGCGAACATCTTGAGCAACTCGGTCAGGCTGGTGGCCAGATACGGCTTGCGCCGCGCCACAGTCCAGCCGAGTTCCCCCATGCGCTGCCACCAGAAGGCGTCGACATCGCTGCCATCCGGCGCCGACACCCCCAGCACATACAGCCGCGCAGCACCTCGATTGACAATGCCCTGCAGGGCCGACAACAGCGCCGCCTCATCGTAGGCACGGGTCAACTCCGGCCCCGGTGTCAGGACCACCGAAGCGTACTGCAGGCGGTAGTGGACCAGTGGCGGCTCCGACATGCCCTGTGCCGGCACCAGCGGGCGCCCACCACCCCGGTGATGAACGCTGGGGATCCGGCGAGCGCGGCCGCCCCCGCGAAGCGGCAGGCGTGCGCCAACACGGACCGGCGCGGCGCGGCACGCGCTTCATCACGCCAATAGCGGTTCATAGACTTGCGATTCACCGCCGCGCGGACCGCTCCTGCCGTCGCGCCGCCACGCCCCGGCCGGGGCGTTCCGCTCGCGTCGAAGCCCCGCGAGCGCCGTCGTCCCCCCTGGCCCGTTCGCGCCACATCGACACGGCGTTTTACGTCCGACCAGACGTGGACGGTCGGGCCCATACGGCAGACGCGGTTCGCGCCGCCCAACCGCTACAGTCGTCGTGTCCTGGGACCGTCGGCGACGCGCTTGCCGGCCGGCCCCGGGCAGAACCCGCTCGCCGGTCTGATAGGCGAGACACCCGCAGGTAGGTCCGCTTTCCCGCGTGAAAGGCCGCCTGTGCGAAGTTGATCCGCAGCGTATCCGGAGGGAGACGCCAGCCCGGATGCTCGATCAAGGTCCGTCGCTGGTCCGAGTGTACGCCTTCGGCTGCCGCGACCCGGGGACCCTATCTCCGGAGGCCGAGATCCAACTGCAACTGCAGCACGACTTTTGGAACGGTCTCGTGGAGATCGACCGCCGGGCGCACCGAGCGTCCACGCGCACCGCAGGCTCCGGCGCCGAGCGGTCACGGATCGCCGCGGTAGCTGCGGCGCGGCGCTGGTATGCCGCCAAGGGCCTGTACTGGGGAAACTCCAACGCCGTCTTGGCATCGTACCGGCAGGCGCGGCTTCGGGCGCGCTGCGACGCCGGCGCGCCGCACCCCCAGCCGTACACCGGCGAGGGACGCTGGACCGTGCAGATCCAGACCGAACGCCACGAACAACCGTTTCATGTCGCCGACCTGTTCGGCTGCGGCCCGCGGCCCGCGTCGCAGGTCGCCGCAGACCCAGTGGACTGGAGTGGCTGGCCGCAACTGGCCCGATCCGAACGTCGAGGCCGGGCCCGCACCCGCATCCGCCTGCGCGTCGGCTCGCGCGGCCGCTCTCCCCTCTGGCTCGAACTCGAATGCAGCCTGCACCGGCCGATACCGCCGACCGCGGCCATCGTGCAGGCGGCGGTGATCCGGCGCCGGGCCGGCGCCAGGTGGCTGTATGCCTTCCAACTCACCGTGCGCGAGTCCGTGCCGCCGTCGCCGCCCGAGCGCCCGACCATCGCCGTCGCCGTCGCGGCACAACCACTCGCCGGCGGCGGCTGGCGTGTCGCCACGGCCCAGGGCGGTCCCACCTCGGTCGAGGTGCGGACGCCGAACCTTCCCAGCCGGCCCCCATACACCCTGGAGACCGGATTGCACTGCTGCCGGCACCTGCGCGCCCGCCGCGCGCGGCAACAGGCGCGGACCGAGGCGGAACTGGCGGCCTGGCTTGAGCGGGTCGGGGCGGCCGCGCCAGCGTGGCTGCAGGTGGAAACAGGAGGCGGTATCCGGGGACGCAGACTACTGGTGCATCTGCTGGATCACTGGCGGCCGTTTGCGGGCGATGCGCCGTTGCGTGAACGCCTGGAGCACTGGCGTCGCCAGGACCGGCGGCTTGCGGACCGGGAGGCCGGATTGCGGCGGCGCTGGCAACTGCGCCGTCGCGAGGCATACCGTGTGGCGGCCGCGCGCATCGCGGCCACCGCGGGTAGCGTCCTCCTGCAGGTGGGAGAGCGGCCGCGGCCCGGCCCGGCGGCCCAGGGGCTCTTCCGGCGGCTCCTGGAGGAGGCCTGCCGCCAGCGCGGGATCGCGGTGGCCGTGGCGCGGCGCGCGGCACCCGCCCCTCACAGCGACGGCAGCGTCGCAAGCACGCGGCACGCCTCCTCCCAGGACGGGACGCCGGCGATAGCGCCCAGCCGGGTCACTGAGAGCGCCCCGGTGACCGTTCCGATCCGGGCGGCGGACACGGTGTCCCACCCCCGCGACAGCGCCGCCAGGAAACCGGCGCAGAAGGCGTCCCCCGCGCCGGTCGTGTCGACCGCGGCGACGGGCAGCGGCGGCAACCGCAGGCCCTCCCGCCGCCCAGGCGCCAGGACGTAGCAGCCTTCCGACGCCAGCTTGATGACCACCGCCTGGGGACCGAGGTTACGGGCCGCCGCGGCGATGGCGGCCGGATCGGACAGCCCGAAGATGTGCTGGGCCTCCTCCAGGCTCGGCAGGAAATAGTCCACATGTGGCAACACCTGCAGCACGCGCCGCCACCCGCCGGAGGGATCCCAGGCGGTGTCGAGCGTGACCACGAGGCCGAGGGCCTTGGCCTGGGCACACACCTCTGCCAGGGGGGCGCCGTCCAGGGAGGGCATCAGCCCTGTGCCTCCGATGTGCAGGATGGTGGCACCACCCGCGGCGTGCAGGTCCACCTCCCCCGCCCGCAACGCGCCGTTGCCGCCGACGGCGTGCAGGAAGGCGCGCTCCCCCGTCGCCGCCACGAGCGCGACCGTCGCCGAGGTCTGAACCCCGGGATCGACGACGACCCCCTGCGTGTGCACACCCTCCCGCTGCAGGGCACGCAGCAGGAACTCGCCCAGAGCGTCGTCCCCGACCTTTCCCAGGACGGCGACCGGCACTCCGAGCCGTGCCAGACCCGCGCCGGTGTTGGCGGCGCAGCCACCGATACACAGCCCCATCTCATCCACGAAGCGCAACTCACCGGGGGGGGGCAGCGAGTCGACCGGCCGGGCCACCATATCCGCCACCAGAATGCCCAGACAGGCGACGTTGCGCGGCGCGTCGATCGCCCCCACCCCCGTGAACGATTGCTTGCCACCCGAAGGAACCCCCAAGAGACCTCGAACCTCACCGGACCTCCGGTACCGCCTCCGCCACACCGCTGGCCACGGAGCGGTAGATGGCGTCGATGTGGGCATGCGCCGCCACCGCATCGACAAACGACGGCTCGGGGGCGCGCTCGGCCGCCAGGGCGCCCAGGAAGGCGAACTGCGCCGCGACGTGGGCCCGCGTCCAACCGATCGAGAACTTGGGTGCCGGCGCGACGGCCGGAGCCGGGTACCGCTGCACGGTCGCCAGACGGCGGAAGCCGCGTTCCGCCTCAGGCGCCGTCGCGTCATACGTATACAGCCAGTTCGGGTCCATCAAGTTGAACGAAAGCGCGCCGCGGCTGCCGTGCACCTCCAGGCGCAGTTCGTCCTCGGCCCCGGTGGCGCAGCGGCTCACCTCGATGCTGCCAACGCCGCCGCGGCGCAACTCCAACTGCGCCTGGGCGGCGTCCTCGACATCCACATCCCCCATCTCGCCCGGTCGATCCGCCAGCGGCCGGCGGTGGATGAACGTGTGGATGTGACCCCGCACCTGCGCCGCATCCCCTACCAGGTAGCGCATCAGGTCGATGACGTGCGGCCCGAGGTCCATGAGGACCCCGCCGCCGGTCGCCTCGCGCCGCAGCCGCCATGAGATCGGCCGCGCCGGGTCCACGTAGCCGGAGTGCAGATACAGGCCTCGGAAGTGGAAGACATCGCCGACGAAGCCGTCGGCGACCAACTGGCGCGCGCGCAGCAGGGCCGGAAGAAACCGATATTCGGCCACGATCTGGTGGGCGATACCCGCCCGCCGCGCCGCGGCCAGGATGGCCTCTGCCTCCTGCAGGTTGGTGCACAGGGGCTTTTCACAATAGATCGCCTTGCCCGCAGCGATCGCAGCCTCCAACACCGGCAGGTGGTCCGCGTTCGGCGTGCAGATGTCCACGACGTCGACGTCCGGACTCTCGACCACGCGCCGCCAGTCGCTGGTTCCCTGCGCGAAGCCGGCCTGGCGAACCGCCTTGTCGGCCGCACCGGGCATCACGTCGGCGACGGCGGCCAGCACCGGCTCGAAGGGTAGCGGGTCATAGAAAAGCGGTATGGAGCGATAGGCGTAAGCGTGGATCCGCCCCATCTGTCCGTAGCCGATCATGCCGATCCGGATCTTCCGCGCCATGCGCGGGTCCCCCCTTTGTTGATGTGTTGGAGGCTTTCTCGGCCCCCCGCTTCCGGCTCAGCGGCCGGCCGCAAGCCGCACCGCGCCGGCCAGGTCCCCGCCGCGATGGCAGAGGTGGTCGATGGCACGCACCACGGCCGCCGGGTCCGGCTGCTGCCAGATGTTGCGGCCGAAGACGACGCCCGCCGCGCCGACGGCAAGGGTGTCCGCCACGACGCGCAGGCTGTCTTCGACGCTGTCCATGCGCGGACCGCCCCGAACCAGAACCGGCACCGGCACGGACTCGACGACCGTGCAGAAGGACGCCGGATCGCCGGTGTAATCGGCCTTGATGACATCAGCCCCGGCCTCCCAGGCCATCCGCACCAGCAGCCGCACCACCTCGGGGTCGCGCACCGCACCACCGTCGGGTGTGATCGCCAGCGGCTCCACGATGAGCGGCAGGCCTAGGCCGCGGCACTCGGCCGCCCAGGCGGAGACGCGCTCGAGGTTGTCGCGTTCGACCGTGTCATCCTCATAGCCGACGAACAGAAAGCAGACGACGGCGTCGGCACCCAGCCGCACCGCCTCCAGCGGAGTCGCGACCCGGGCGTGGTAGGCGGGGTGCGGCTTGGGCTTGGATCGCCAGAGGTTGGTCGCGTCCAGGCGCAGGATCATCGCGGGCCGGTCGGTGCCACAAAAGAGATCCCCCGCCGCCAGGGTGGCCCCCGGCGTCAGTTGCACGGCGTCGGGCCGGCCGGCGACGACGCCGGCCACGGCCGTGGGCACGGATTCCAACTGCGGAAGTGGGCCGATGAACAGCCCGTGGTCCAGGGCCACCACCACCGCACGTCCCGTCGCCGGCCGCACGATCCGGGCCAGCCTGCGCCTCCGTCCGAGATCCCACATCGGTTCCGTCGCCACGTTCGCTACCCCCTCGATGTGTGTTCGAAAGACCGAGCCGCGGCTCGCCCTGGGCGGTCAGGAGGGACCGCGCCAGCGGCTGCCCGCCAGGGCGCGCGGCCCGATGCGCACCGCCACGGCTCCATCGGGTCCCGCCGCCAGGCCGGCAATGGACGTCTCATCCAGGCGCACCGTTTCCACGGCGGTCGCGGCCGGCGCCATGCTCACCGCACCGCTGAGCGGCCGCTGAGCGGGATTGAACAGGCGCAGCACCACGCCGTCGCCGTCCTCGGCCTCCTTCAGCGCGGAAACGTCGGCACCGGCCGGCAGTTCCATCCAGGAGCCGGTGAGCCCGAGTTCCCCAGGGTGGCGGGACTGCGGGAAGGCCCGCACCGGTTGTTGCCAGGCCCGGGCCAGCGACCACAGGTCCGAGTCCGCCTGCGGCCCGTGCGGGACCAGCGCGGCGTGCAGTTCCAGGGTCTCCCCGGGCAGTTGGCCGTCTGGGGTGGCGTATCCGGGCCCCGCGCCATTGACGATCGTCAGTGGTTCCGGCGCGCCGAGGTGCCCGACGGCGCGCAGCAGAGTGAGGGCAAGTTCTCCCCGCGGCGTCAGTTCATACTCATACAACCCCCAGCCGACGAGCGCGAACCCGGCCCCGCCCGGCGCCTCAGACGCATCCACCAAGCCGTGCGTCGGGTGCTGGGACGGCGCGTCCTCGATCCAGACGGCCTCAGGCGGGTGGTCGACCGCCGTCGGCCGCTCGACGAAGTCCCACTGCATCTGCGCCCGCGAGCGCACAGGCCGCAGGCCGGTAGGCACGACCAACCGCAGCCGATGGTCGCAGGCCAGGTTGGTGAAGCGGACGGCCACATCGACCAAGGGTGCGCCGGCGGCAAGGGTCACATCGACGGCCACCGGACAGGCGGCGGTCGCGTCCGCCCGCCGTCGGCGCCCCGGTTCCAGAGCGGCGGGCAGCACGAAGTCGCCCTCCAGCCGCAAGCGCACCGCCACCGGGCCGTCCTCCACCACCGCCACGCCGCGCGGCTGCCAGACCAGGACGCGGTCTTCGGCCGGGGGCGCGTAGCAGTATCCGTCGCCGGCGTCGCCGCCGTCCTGCAACTGCAGGCAGCCCCTCCAGACCCGGCCGTCGGCGTGGTTTCTCAGCGTCAGTTCCCCTTGAGGTGTGCACTCCAGGGCGATGCGGCCGTTGTCGGCGGAAAGGGGTCCGGTGCGCAGGGTCCCTCGGTGGACGCGGCCCCGCCGCACCGGCCGGACCCGGTAGGTGGACCAGCCCATCGCCGGGACGTCCGCCTGCAACCGCAGCCGGACCTGCTGGCAGCGCTCGAAGGCGGTGAACCACCCGGAGTCCGCGGCCGGGGCCACGGCCGGGTTGGCCACCACCACCCCGAACAGGTCCGACTCCGGCATGCCCCGGGCGCGGAAGGCGTCGCGGCGCTCCACCACCTGAGCCGGCACGCTCCCCCCGTCCGGCCCGAGCACCTCCAGGTCCCGCCAGGACCCAGGGGCCAGGTCGACCAGGACGTCCACCACCTCGTGGCGCGCCTGTGCGGTTGGGTTGAGCAGCACCAGCGGCCGGCCCTCGGGCGGCAGGTCCGCGGTGTTCATCCGCAGGGCGAGCCTGGCGGCGGACTCCAGCGTCACCTGCTCGGCGATCTCCTCGGCGGCGTCGAAGCGAGCCCCCATCGCCCGGTGCACCTCGTCGCGGCTGCAGCCGCCGATGCTGTCGTGCGGGTGGTTTTGCAGCAACTGCCGCCAGGCCAGGCGCAGAAAGGCCGAAGCGGAGGGTGCTCCATACAGGCGGGCCAGCGCCGAAAGGGGCTCGGCCCAGGTGACCAGGGCGCGCTCGACGGCGGCGTTGCGCGCCTTTAGGGGCTGGCGCGACGACAGCACGTTGGGCAGGAGGAAGTTGAAGCCGCCGCGCTCGGAGCGGTTGGTGTCGCGCAGTTCGCCGGAGCGCCGCGGTAGCCCCACCATCCCCTGGGCGCTGCCTGACCAGTCATCCGGCAGCAAGCCCCGTTCCCGCAGCGCCGCGCGCAGTCGGTCGACATACGCGCCGAGCCCGTCGTGCGCCACGACCCCCGGCGCCCCGTCCAGCGCGGCCACCTCGGCGAGCAGCCCGGCAAGTCCCCGCTGAGGCTCGACGTGGTCGCTGCCTACCAGCAGGAGGCGCAGCGGGGTGTGCGCACCCGGGTCCAGGTCCGGCCAGAGGTCTCCGATCTGGCGTAGCGCCTCGGCCGGGTCGGCCTTCAGGCGGTGCAGCATGGAATAGCCCCTGCGGTCGGGAAGGTGCAGTACCAGGAGTGAAGACCCGTCTGGACCGTCCCAGACGAACTCCGCCGGCGCCGCCTCACCCGAGATGCCGCGCCACAAGACGGCGTTGTCGATGCCGAAACCGCGCAGCACCTGGGGCATCTGGCCGATGTGGCCGAACATGTCGGGGAGGTAGCCGACGCGCAGGCCGCCGCCTGGGGCCCCGGCCGCTGCCGCCACACGGCGGCCGGCCAGGAAGTTGCGGACCAACGACTCCCCGCCGACCAGGGACTGGTCGGGCTGCACATACCAGGGACCGACCTCCAGCCGGCCCGAGTGGATGGCCGTTCGGAGGCGCCCGGCCTGTTCCGGTCGCAGCTCAAGGTAGTCCTCCAGGACGACGGACTGAGCGTCCAGAAGGAAGCTGCGGTAGTCCGGCTCCGCGTCGAGCTGGTCCAGCAGGCGGTCCAGCAGCCGCACCAAGCGCAGGCGGAACTCCTGATAGGTCGCATACCATTCCCGATCCCAATGGGTGTGGGTGACCACATACAGCTCGCGTGGTTCCTCAGCGTGCCCGTCCATCTTCCGTCCCCCCCCCGACTGCGCGCCACGAGCGGTTCAGTCCGAGTCCGGCGCCTGCGCGAGCAGCCGCAGCGTGCCGATCTCGTGGGCGCCAAGCCGCATGTCCACGGCGGCATCGTTATCCGCCATCAGAGGCAGCAAGTCGTCTTCGGCCAGATTGCAGCGCGCCGCGGCCAGGAGGCGCAGCGGCGACCCGAGGCCCACGCGCGCAGAGGCGTCACCGTCTTCCGGATGGAAGGCGCGCAGGATGACGCCCTCTCCCGACTCTGCGGGCTTGAGGGCGGAAAAGACGGCCCCCTGGGCCTGCCAGCGCACGAACCCGTGGCACGGCGGCAGGTCGGTACCGGGCTGTGCCGCCAGGAAGCGGTTGTGCACGGCAGTGTCCGGATCGGACGCGGCCACCGCTGGCCGGGGGTGGCTCCGGTAGCGTCGCAACTGCATGGGGGCGTCGAGTTGGACTGCCACCGGCGGCAGTTGAAAGGCCGCGGATTCGGCGTAGAGGGAGGCGGCGTCCCGGTCGCCGCGGTGCGGGACGAGGCCGAACCGGACCGCGATCGGGCCCTGACACTGTGCACCCGGGACCGGATCGAAGCCGGGGTTGTCTCCCAGCACATCGGTGCAGCGCAGCACGGTCACCGCGACCGCCTGGCCGCCTTCTCCGGATTCCACCCCATACTCCGAGGTTCCGTCCAGCAGCACTGCCAGCCCTCGGTCCTCCCCGCGCAGGTCCACCCACTGCTCCGCCGGATGGTTGCCCTGGGCCTCCCAGCCGGGTCGCGGCGCGGTCGGGCGAGCGACGATGTCGAACTGCCCGGCGGCGCGAGCGGACGGCGCCTGCACCCCGGTCGGAAACAGGACGCGCAGGCGGTGGTCTCGGGTGCGATTGTCCACCCGCACCTCCAGGTCGACCCGCCGCGCGTCCCGCACCACGGTCAGGCGCAGTTCCACCGCAACCGCGAGCGTTTCGGCGCCGCGTCCCTGACGCTCAAGATCCAAACCGGTCGGAAGGCGCATTGCGCCGCGGATGGACCACTCAAACCAGTCGGGTCCGAAACCGGCCAACTCGATCTGCGGCGCCGCGTCGAAGCCGCAGACGATCCGATCGGCCGCCGGCGGCGCGTGCAGATAGCTGTCACCGGCCTCGCCGTCGTCCATCAGGACGCCCAGACCCGAGAAGGTCTGCTCCGGCAGCCCGTCCGCCGCCGCGAGGCGCAGGCTGAAACTGCCGTCGGGGGCGATCCGCACGTCCAGGTGGCGGTTTCGCCCTCCGGGGCCGCCCGCTTCGCCCGGCCAGCGCACGGCGAGTTCCGCGTCGCGCGGCGGCCGTTCGTCCCCATATGTGTATGGCGGCCCGGGCAACCGCTCGGCCAGCAGCGTGCGGTACCCGAGACCCGGCAGGTCCCGGGCGAGTAGCCGTACCCGGAACCGGTCCGAATAGCGGCCCCGCGGCAGTTCGGCCGGGTCCGCCACCAGCGACCGCCCACGGCCGCGGTGCAGCACGGCGCACGGCACCACCGCTCCCGTCGCCGCATCCCGCAAGCGCAGGCGCTGGCCGTTGCCGCCGGCGGCAAAGTCAACCTCCATGGTGCACAGGCCGTCGCGGGACTGCGCCGCATCGTTGAACACGGCCAGCGCGACCCGTCCCGCCCCGTCCGGCGCGGTGCCGTCGGGTAGGACGGCGTGGATGCGGCGGCTGACCTGCAGCCGGGCGCGGCGCACCAACTCCGTGCTGATCTGCTCCACCTGGCGGAAGCGGGCCTCCATGTCCAGGTGCACCGCGTCGGCGCTGCACCCACAGATGCTGTCGTGCGGGTGGTTTTGCATCAGGTATCGCCACGCGGTCGCCAGCGGTCCGCGGGGCACCGCCTCACCCAGCAGACCGGCGATGGCGAGCCATGGCTCGGCCTGGCGCTCCAGCGCCAACTGGCAGCGGTGGTTGGCCAGTTTCAGATACATGCGCGCCGACAACGTCCCGTTGAGCACCGCGTGCCGGTGCCACTGCTGGCGGAGTTCCCCTCTGAAGGAGACCGGCCGACCGGCGAAGCTGCCGGCGGTAGCCTCGGCCTCCTGGCCCAGGTCGGCGCGCACCGCTGCAAAGTACTCCGATAGCGCTGCGTGTTCGACGCGGTCCGGCTCAAGCAGCGGACCCGCCGCCTCCAGGATCGGCGCGACGTCCTCCTGCGGCTCCAGGTGGTCGACGCCGTTCATCAGCAGCAGCGCCGAGCTGCGGGCCAACGGCCGCAGGTGCGCGGCGGCCGCCCGCAGCTGGTCGGCGGCGGTCCGCGGGACCGCCGCCAGCCGCTGGGCATTGTTGTACCAGCCGTGCAACAGGGCGCACAGTACGGTCGAACCGTCGGGTGACACCCAGGTGAACTCGACCGGCACGTCCGCCGCCGAGACACCTCGTCCCACCACCGCGTCCGCGATGCCGAACCCACGGAAGATCTGCGGCAGCTGGCCGATGTTGCCGAACTGGTCCGGCAGGTAGCCGATGGCCCCGACCCGCCCGAAGCCCGCCGCCTGGCGGCGGCCCAACAGCAGGTTGCGCACCGTCGCCTCGCCGGAAGTCAGAAAGGTGTCACTGAGTACATACCAGGGCCCGACGGCAATCCGGCCCTCCGCGATCCAGCGGCGCAACTCCGCTTCACGCTCGGGGCAAACCTCCAGATAGTCCTCCAGGACGATGGTCTGGCTGTCCAGGTGGAAGTGCGCGAATCGTGGCTCGTGCTCCAGGATGGTCAGCAGGTGGTCCAGCAGTTCAACCAGCCGCAACCGGAACCGCTGCAGGGGCGCATACCATTCGCGATCCCAATGGGTGTGCGATACGACATAAAGCACCCGCGACCGATCGGTGCCCACAGTGGCAGCCATCGAACGCAACGCCTCCCCCGGCCCCCAGCGGGGGCGGCCTGCGTGGATTCCCTCCGTTTCCCGTCCGTTCCTGCCCGCCTCCCCCCGTTTGGGCGTTGGTTTTTCAGCGGCCCGGCAACCCAACGGCAGGCGGGCCGGACGGCTCCGCGGGTGGGCCCGGCGGACAAGGCGTGGCCGATACGGTGCGGACGCACCCTCCGGGTCCGAAGGAACGCGAGCGATGCAGCAAAGGCTCACGCGCCTGAACCCGGCGCTGCGATGCTGCCAGGGGGGCTGGCGTCAGCAGTGCCCCCTGCCGCCAAAGTGTCCCTGCACGGCCATAAGCGTCGTGGGAGGCTGCGCATGACACTCAACGAGATTCTGGCCCGTCTGGACCGGAAGAAACAGCACCTCGACAGCTTGCGGCCCCTACCTCCCGACTCGCTCAACAGCTTTCGGGAGTGGCTCCGCGTCGAGATGACGTACGCGTCCAACGCCATGGAAGGCAACCGCCTCACGCGCCAAGAAACGGGCCTTGTGCTGGAGGGCGCTGTTGACCAGTAATATCTACACATGTCAGCGCCTGTGATATACTGCAGGCATGAAACTGAGCACATGGGCGAAGGAGCAAGGCATCAGCTACCAGGCCGCGTGGCGCATGTACCGCGATGGCAAATTGCCCGTGCCAGCAGAGCAGCTGCCCACAGGCACCATCATCTTGAAGCCCCCGAAGGAAGAGCCAACAGGGGTGGCGGTCTATGCGCGTGTGTCCTCATCTGACCAGCGTGCGGACCTGGATGGGCAGGTGGCGCGTGTGGTCGAGTTCGTGACGCGCAAAGGCTACTCCGTGGTGCGCACGGTAACGGAGGTGGGATCGGGGCTCAACGGACACCGCCCCAAGCTCATGAAGGTGCTGGCGGACCCCACCATCGCTATTGTGGCCGTCGAGCGTCGAGATCGACTTATGCGGTTTGGTGCTGAATATGTCGAGTCTGCGCTTGCCGCCCAGGGCCGACGCCTTGTTGTGGTCGATCCGGAAGAGACCAAGGATGACCTGGTGCAAGACATGATCGACGTGCTGACCAGCATGTGCGCCCGGTTGTATGGGCGCCAGTCGGCCCGAAATCGGGCAGAGAAGGCGCTGAAGGCGGCGCGCGAGGCGTGACGGTCACCCAGGCATTCCGCTACGAACCAGGAGTCGGATGCAAAAGGCCCCTGTAGCCGAGAGTAGACACCAGATGTACGTTTCCTGCCGGCGCCGACATGCCGCATCTAGTATCTGCGTGGCGCGCCAAGCCCTCTTGCATCAGACTCCTAGACCCAACGGTGCGGCAGCGTAGGCTCCTGGCGAAGGCGGCAGGCACGGCACGCTACGCCTTCAACTGGGGACTCGCTTTGTGTAAGCGCCTGCTGGATGGCGGCCGGCCCGTACCGCACGCAGCGGAACTGCATCGTCTGTGGAACGCGGAGAAACCGGGGCGGTCGTGGGTCTATGGTGTCTCGAAGTGTT
>JAJZXK010000102.1 GCA_021806565.1 Bacillota bacterium
AACGCGCCCCACAGACGACCGCGCGCAGCATCGCCCGCCCCGCCGCTTGCGCGGGGGTCGCCAGCGCCCCCGCCGGGGCCTGGCAGCCGCCACCCAGAGCCGATAGCACGGCCCGCTCCGCAAGGACCGCGAAGGCGATCGAGGGGTCGTCGATCCGCCGCGCCGCCTCCACGACCTGCGCGTCGGCATGGCGGACCTCCAGGGCCAGGGCTCCCTGGCCTGCGGCCGGCACCATGCGCTCAGGCGCGAACACCTCGGCGATCACGCCCTGCCGTCCAAGCCGGGTGAGTCCGGCCGCCGCCAGCACCGCCCCGGCAAACGCCCCTTGATTGACCCGAAGCAGGCGCGTATCGACGTTCCCCCGCAGCGGGCGCACCTCCAGGTCTGGCCGCAGCCCCCGCAACTGCAGTGCCCGCCGCGGACTGCCCGTCGCCACCACCGCACCCTCCGCAAGACCTTCCAGGTTCGCGACACCCGGAGCCACCAGGGCGTCGCGCGGGTCGGCACGGACGGGGAAGGCCGCCAGCACCAGCCCGTCGGGGATCTGCGGCGGCAGGTCCTTGGCACTGTGGACGCACACGTCCACCTCACCCGCCAGGAGCGCCTCCTCCAGGGCCCCCACAAACCATCCACGGCCCGGCGGCACGGGCCCGGCGGGGTCCTCCTGCGACAGCCGGTCGCCGGCCGTGGTGACCGGCACCAGCGTGACCGGGCCGTCGGTCCAGACGGCGGCGAGGGCGGTCGCCGCCCACCGCGCCTGGGCCTGCGCCAAGGCGCTCGCGCGGGTGCCGATGCGAAGCGGGCGGCTCATGACCGTGACGCGGCCGCGCCCGCTTCGGCTTCACGACGCGCGAAGCCCTCCACGGCCGATCGCAGCAGCGCGTCCAGTTCGTCGTGCCGGCGGCCGCGCAGCAAAGGCAGCAGGTCGTCGCGCGCCACCAGTTCCAGCCAGAAGCGTTTGCGCGCCTCCACCCCGGGGATGGCTGCCATCACGAACGGGCGCAGGCGCCGGTAGGCGGAGACCAGTTGGCCGTGTTCGGGTCCCCAGACCGCGTTCAACTCCCGCTTCAGCCGCGCCGCCAGGGCAGGGCTGGCGCCGCCGGTCGAGATCGCCACCTGCAGCCGCCCCCGACGAAAGATTGCCCCGGCGACGAACTGGCACTGCTCAGGCACATCGACCACGTTCACTAGCACGCGCTCGCGCACCGCCTCGGCGTGCACCGCCGTGTTGAGCCCCGTGTCGTCGGTCGCTGCGATGGCCAGGTCGGCGCCGCTCAGATCCCCAGGTTGATAGGTGCGCGCCGTCCAGCGGATCGTACCCCGCCTAGCCAGTCGCGCGATGCCGGGATGGACCTCCGGACTGATCACGTGAACCCGCGCCCCGCACGGTAGCAGACCGATCACCTTGCCGTAGGCGACGGACCCGCCGCCGACGATGACGCAGGCGCGGTCGCGCAGGTCAAGGAACGTCGGGTAGTAGTAGGCGCGCAACGCCACCCCTCCTAGTGCCCGGCGGCCGCCGCATCCGCCGTGCCTCCGGGCAGGCCGACGACCGGAGTCGGATCACAGTCAAAGACGTGGGCCAGGGCCCGCACCGCGTCGTGGCCTCCCGGCGTACCCGCCAGTTCCTTGATGTGGCGCAGGGCGGGGTCAAGCAGTTGGGCGGCGACCGCCGTCGCGAGTTGGCGCACGCGTTGGCGCTCATCCGGCTCAAGGTTCGGCAGACGCCGCAGGGCGCGCTCCGCCTGCTCGGCGGCGACCGCCTGGAAGCGGGCATCCAGGGCGCGGATCAGCGGCACGACATCCAGGCTGCGCAGCCACTCGCCGAACCGCGCCACCTCTGCATCGATGATCTCCCTCGCCGCCGAGACCTCGCGGGCACGGTCCGCCAGCCCAGCCGCCGCGCCGGCGAGATCGTCCAGATTGCACAGCAGAGCCCCGGGGATCTCCGCCACCCCGGGTTCGACGTCGCGCGGCACGGCGATGTCGATGAGCAGCAGCGGACGGCCGGGCCGCCGCGCGACCGCATGGCGCACCACGTCCAGCGTCACGACCGCCTGCCGCGCCGCCGTCGAACTGATGACGACATCCGCCGCGACCAGTTCCTCCGGCAGTGCCGCCAACGCGGTGGCGCGGCCGCCGACCGACATGGCCAAGCGCTCACCGTGGCTCTGGGTGCGGTTGAGGACCACGATGCTTCCGCACTCGGCCTCCCGCAGCCGCTGGGCCACCGTCGACGCCGTGGCCCCGGCGCCGAGCACCGCGGCCTGGCGGGTGCGCAGGTCCCCGAGGACGCACCGCGCGTGATCGACCGCGGCGCCGCCGACGCTGACTCGCGCCGCGGCAAGCCCCGTGTCCGTGTGCACGCGCTTGGCGCACGCCAGGGCGTGATGGAAGAGGGCGTGCAGCATCTTGCCCACTGCGCCACCCGCCGTCGCGTCCAGATAGGCCTGGCGGACCTGACCCAGCACCTGGGTCTCACCGAGCACCATGGCCTCCAGCCCGCAGGCCACACGGCACAGGTGGCTCAGCGTCTCATCGGCGCCCACCACGCTGTACAGGTGGGGCCGCAGGTCCTGGACCGGGACACCGGCCCGCTCGGCGAACACCGCTCCGATCCCGGCCAGGGCGGTACCCGGATTGTCCGCCACCGCGTAGACCTCGGTGCGGTTACAGGTGCACAGCACCGCGACCTCGGTGAGCCCTCGGGCACTCAACGCCGCCAGGGCCGCAGGCAGCGCATCGGCGGGCCAACTGCAGCGCTCGCGCACGGCAAGTGGCGCCGAACGCTGATCGAGTCCGCAGACCAGCAGATGCAATGCGGTCCAGATCCCTTCCACCGCCCGTGCGGCATGCGGTCGCGATCATCGACCGCATGCCGCACGGGCGCGCCGCAGCCGATTGTAATACGGAGCAACAGGCTCGGCAAACCTCGCAGCCTAGCGCCGCGCGAGGTGCGCCGTGTGCAGGCACACGATCCCGGCGGTCAGCCGGTGAAAGCGCACCTCCTCCATCCCCGCCGCCGCCATCCGCTGCGCCATCGCCTCGGCCCCAGGAAAGGTCTGCAGCGACAGCGGCAGCCAGGCGTATGGCGCCACCGGCAGACCGGCCCGCGCGGCCCAGCGGCCGAGTTGGGGAAGGACGTGGCGGAAATACAAGAGATACGGTACGCGCACCACCGAAGCCGGCGGATGGCTCAACTCCAGGATCGCGACCCGGCCGCCGGGGCGCACCACTCGGACGATCTCGGCCAGGGCGCGGTCCAGGTCGGCCACATTGCGCATCACGAACGCCGAGGCCGCCGCATCGAAGCTCCCGTCCTCAAAAGGCAGCTCCAGCGCGTCGCCCTGTCGCAGCCGCACCCGGTCCCGGTGCGGCGACGCTTCGACCTTGCGGCGGCCCACCTCGAGCATGCGCTCCGAAAGGTCCACCCCGCACACGCGGCCGTCCGGCCCGACCATGTCCGCCAGCAGAAGGCTCAGTTCCGCGGTGCCGCAACCGATGTCGAGCACCTGCGCGCCCGCCGGCACCCCGCAGCGCCGCCGGAAGGCCGCCTGCCAGCGCCGCCAGACCCCGGCGGTCATGATCAGGTTCATCAGATCGTAATGGTCGGCGATCCGGTCAAACAATTGGGGTACGAAGGCCGACTTGTCGAGGCCCGCCGCGGACGGCGCCCGCGCCTGCCCATCCCGAACCCGCTCGTCCAACCGCCGACCCTCTTTCCGCCACGACGCTGGCTGGCGGGCCGCCGGCCAGGATCGACCGGTCCCACACGTACGCATCATGACGGAACGCCGCCCGGCCCTCAAGCGGACGCGGACCGCGACGCCGCCCGCGCGATCCGAACCGGCCGCCGTGACCGGCAGGACCGGGCCCGATCCGCGTCGATGGCAGGACGCCCGCCCCCAGGTGGCGAAACAGTCACGGCGGACGGTGGGCAATTCGGGAAACCTATCCGGATGCGGCGTGCTCGGCGGCCCCTGAGTCCGCCGGGCGGTCCGTGATCGGACGATCGAAAGATCCGGTGTGCGGGCCCGACAGCGCGGGCTTACGAGGGGAAGGGTCCACAGGTGGCGGCCCTGTTTTTGGTGGCGGTCTTCCTGGTGCTTGTGATCGTGGTGGGGCTGTCGGGGGTGGCGCGCCAGCAGGGAGCCGACCGCCGCCTGCGCCAGGCCCGCCTCAGATTCGCCGAAGTGTTGGCGGACACGCGCGGACCCCAGGGCGTCGCCGAGGGGATGCGCGCCATCGCGGCCGCCATTGGCTCCATGCCGGCCCCGCAGGCAGCGGCCCACATTCTGGCCGCGCGGGCGACCTACCGCCGCGAGGTGGCGCCCGTCCTGGTCTCCGGCCTCAGCCACGCCGACGCCGCCGTGGCGGGCGACGCCGAGCGAGCCCTCAACGACCAGGGCGCCCCCGGACTGCGCGTCGCCTGGCAATGGCTGCAGGCCCATCCCAACAACCGGGCCTGCGCCGACTTCTTGCTCACCCAGCCCGATTGGCTGTGCGAACGCCTGCTGGAGGACTTCGCCAGCCGTGGTGAGTCGACCGTCCAGCGGCACGCCGCCCTGTGGCGCAGCCCCGCGATGGGGACACGGCTGAACCTGCTGCGTTCCGGATCCGACGCCATCAACGCCCATCGCGCGGCCACCATCCAGTCCCTCCTGGAGCGTGGCGGCGGACAGGCGGCCTGAAGCCAGATTCGGGGTCCCGCATTCCTTCCCCGGGCATACTGCCGGCGGGGAGGCGAACGCGGTGCAGCCGTGGCGGGAGTGGTGGCGGACCCGGTCCGCGAACGCGATGCTGCCATGGCGGGAGTTGTGGCGGAGGACCCGGTCCGCGAACGCGATGCTGCCATGGCGGGAGTTGTGGCGGAGGACCCGGTCCGCCAACGCGGGGCTGCCGTGGCGGGAGTGGTGGCGGACCCGGTCCGGGATCCCCCTGGTACGCAACGCGGTCGGAGCGGGTTGTGCCATGGCGCTCATCGCCGCCGCCAGCGCCATCGGCCGCGGCGACCCGGGTTGGGCTGCGGCCATCGTCAACGCGGGCCGGGCGGTGGGCATCTCCCCGTACCGGGCCGAGCCCTTCCGCCGCGTCGTCACGCAGCCCTACCCGTCGATCGACCAGCCGGACCCATCACTGCCGGTCGGCATGCACGAAGTGCGCGTCCCCGGCAGCCCGGGCACCCAGGTCCAATGGGGCGTGGCCTACTACCCGCTCACAATCCCGGCCACCACCACCTCGGGCTCCCACCTCCCGGCCCCGGCACCGCCTCCGCTCCAGCCGGTCCATCTCAAGATCTTCGGCCAAGGTCCCGTGCAACCGCCCGCTGCGGCGGTCATCGCCGTGGGGACGGCCAAGGACTTGGTGCAGGTCGGCGGACGCTTCTACCACTACTCGCGAGAGCTGACCATGACCGCGACCGCCTACAACGCCAACTGGAACAGCAACGGCCGCTGGACCGGCCAGGGTTCAGCCATCGGACTGCCGCTGGGCCACGGCATCGTGGCGGTCGACCCGCGCGTCATCCCCCTGGGCAGTCGGCTGTATGTGCAGGGCTATGGACTCGCTGTCGCGGCCGACACCGGCTCGGCCATCGTCGGCGACCGCATCGACCTGTTCTTCTGGGGATCGGCGCCGCAGATCGCGGCCTTCGGGATCCGCCCGCTCAAGGTGTATGTGCTCAACGATCCCGGGCTGCCTTCCGTACCGGTGCCCCCCTCCGTGGCCAACAAACTTGGCTGACGCCTGGCCCGCGCGGCGGCGCGGCTGGCGGGCCGATGATGAGGTCGGGCGGTGGGCACCCTACCATCCGGTTGGGTCGCGCAACACTCTTGGGCGGAGGTTGGCGCGCTGCTGGAGTCCAAGACACAGCTCCGTGCGTCGACGGTCCATCAGCTGACCGACCAGATCGCCTCCGTGCACAGCGTGGGGCTGGACTGCCTGTGGTCGCTGGTGAAGGACCAGCCGCTCTCGGGCCGGACCGACGTGGATGAGGCCATCCTCCGCGCCGTCTTGACCGGATCGAGCGACTTTCTCACCCGCGAGGTCCCACTTGGCGACGGGACGCACGGCGCGCTCTTATGGCTCTCTTCGATGACGGATGCCCAGACGATGGATGCAAACATCTTCGGGGCCATCTCCCCGCAGCACCCCTTGGGCAGGGCCGCCGAAATCCACCCGCTACGCACGTACGGTGAGGCCGCCCGCGAGGTGCTGGCCGGCAGGGCCCTGCTGGTGCGCCCGGGCGGGGTGGTGGCGCTGGAGGCGCGCGGCTACAAGCACCGCGGCGTCGGCCAGCCCGTGCTGGAGAGTATGGTGCGCGGCCCACACGAAGCGTTCAACGAGGATCTGGACACCAGCGTCTCCTGCGCCGCCGCCTCACGGATCCGCGCCTGCGCATCGAGGGGCACACGGTCGGATCGCTCTCCCGCACCCAGGTGCGCCTCTGCTTTCTGCAGGGCTTGGCCAACGACTCCCTCGTCCAGGAGGCGCGCCGCCGGCTGCGGCAGATCAGCATGGACGAGGCCCTTGACACCAACTACCTCGAAGAGGCGATCGAGGACGACCCATACTCCATGTTCCCGCAGTTGGACTTCTCCGAGCGGCCGGACGTGGTGGTCGCGGCGCTGACCGAGGGCCGCTTCGCCATCCTCTGCGACGGGACGTCCAACGCCCTGATCGCCCCGGTCTCGTTCTGGGCGTTCTTCCAGGCGGCCGACGATTACTACCAGCGCTACCAGATCTGATTCTGACGATATCGCCCACGCGCGTAGCGGCATAGGGATGGCGGGCGGCCTGCCTGGCGGCGGCGCTGGGTCTCAGCCTCATCCTGAGCGGCTGCTGAGACCGCATCGAGGTCAACGACCTGGCGCTGGTTGCCGGGGCCGCCTTCGATGCTCTGCCGAACGGCCAAGTGCGCATCACGCTGCAGGTGGTGCTGCCCGGGAACTTCCCCGGTGTGGCTGGCCGGCCGGGCGGTGCGGGGCACCATCGTCGCCAACTATGACGGCGTCCGCGTCACCATGCGGTTGGAGCACGCGAACATCCAACGCAGCGCGGTGCGCCGAGGTTCGCAGGTGGCCATCCAGATCCGTATTGACGCCATCGACCAGGTGGTGGAGGTGCGCGGTCACCGCATCAAGCTTTCGCGCCCCGCGACCCTGCACGCCCTCGGCGTGGTGCTGGCCGCACGCATCCGCCATCGCGCTCAAGAAACCCTTGCGGTGACCGAACGCGCGCACATCGACGCCTTCGGTTTCGGACGCCTGATCGCCGCCTACCAGCCACAGGCCTGGCGGCGGTTACAGGCGCACTGGCCAATGGCCATGTCCACCATACCCGTGGAGATCCAGGTCGTCGGCCACGCACGCAACACCGGCAACCTCGTCAATCCGATCACCGTGGCCGGTGGCTGACGCGCGGCGGTGACAGAGAGGCGGAGGGCAGACTTGGACGAGGACTGGGGCGTCACGCCATGGCAGGTGTTTCTGCTCGTGGTGCGACCGGGCTGCTCAGCCTGCCGGCACCGCTGACGCAGTACGCCGGCCAGGACGGCTGGCTGGCCGCGCTGGTCGGCATACCGTTCGGACTCATCCCACTGGCGGCCTGGTATGTCCTGGACCGGCGGCTGCCGGGCCGCAGCTTCACCGAGCAGGCCAGAGCCTTTCTCGGCCCGGTGGGCGGTTCGTTGCTCGCCGTCCTGCCGGTGGTGCTGTTTGCCACCACCCTGGCGGCGACCGGGCGGGAAGTGGTGGACGTGGTCCTCGTGGAGGGGCTGCCGCGCACTCCGCTGCTGATCGTGCTGCCGCTCTTGCTCCTGCCGCCGCTCTATGCGGTGCGCAGCGGCCTGGAAGCCCTGGCGCGCCTGGGCGAGGTCATGGTGCCTTTGGGAATTGGCATGCTCCTTATGATCCTGCTGGTCTCCTTCAAGGAGATGCAGCCGCTCAACCTGCGCCCCTTCCTCGCCTCCGGTTGGCGCCCGGTCTGGCAGGGCGCCGCCGCCCCGGCGGCCTTCTACGCCGAGAGCTTCTTTTTTCTCTATATCCTGCCGCAGCGGGGACGGGACCGCGCGGCGACGCTGCGGGCCGCCGCGGCCGGTGTGGTCACGGTGGCGGTGCTGCTGGCGCTATCGACCGCGATCACCGTGGCCATCTTCGGCCCGCTCGGCACCGTCCTACCCGCCCCCGTCTTCCAGGGCACACGCGTGGTGAGCATCGCCGAGTTCTTCACGCATCTGGACTCCGTCCTGGTCGTGTCCTGGCTGGCGATGAGCATGGTCAAGATCGGGGTCTTTCTGTATTGTTTCTGTTTTGCGCTCGGGCAGTTGCTCGGCATGCGGGACTACCGGCCGCTGACCCTGCCCGCAGGCGCCTTCACCGTCATCTCCGCCGACCAATGGTTTCCCTCCACGTCCACCGTCTCCCACTGGCTGACGCATTCCTGGCCGTTCTGGGGCGGCGTGATGGAACTCCTGCCCCCGCTGGCACTGGCCGCGGCGGCGCTTGTGCGCCGCCTCCCGAACCGGGGTGAGCGGGCGTGAACGCAATGGTCGCCGCAGCGGTGATGATCGGGGTGGCGGTATGGGAATGGCCCAACCTCCGCCGGTGGGGTGCCAGAGGGCGCGCCGCCTTCGGTGTCTCTTGGTTCCTGATGCTGGTCTGGGTGGTACTGGCCCAACTGCACGTGCACCTGCCCAACCCGATCAAGCTGATCAATACCCTGGCCAAACCTCTGGCGCACCGCTGGCTCGTCCCCACGCCCGACCGCTACTGGTAGCACCGCAGCGGGGGCGGAGCCCGGCGCTGGGCGGCAGGGCTATGTTCCGACGGGCCTCGACGACCCTGGCCCGACCCACACGCCCGGTCCGACCGGGCGGAAGCCGACGGCCCGGAGCGCCTGACCACGGTAACTGCCCGCGGCGCAACGCAGCCGCTCCCCCGGCACCGGGTTCAGGCCGGCGACCAGCAGCGGTGCCAGGTCTTCCTGCCCTGGGCGCACATAGAGGTCCAGTTCCCCGCCGCCGCTCCGGCCGGCCCAGCCGACGGCCGCCGGACCGCGGCGCAGCACCAGCAACGGCAGGCCTTCAAGGCGGGCGGCGATGAAGGCTGCCTCCACGTGGCCCGGACCGGCCACGCGCAGGCAGCGGCTGCGCGGCAGCGGCTCACCGGCCGCCCGGGGGGCGCAGGCAGCGGCGCTCACCCACCCCCAGTCCGACCAGCGCAGTGGCCCGACGCTCGGCGCGTCGGGCGGGGGGGTATCCTCGCCCCGCAGCATGGAGCCGTCGGTCGGGGTCAGGGCGCGGAACCCGAAGGTTTCATAGAGATGGCGCGCATGCCCTTCCGGGTTGGTACCCAGCGTCAGCACCCGGTAGCCACGGGCGGCGCAAAGCGGCATCAGGGCGCGGAACAGGGCGCCGGCGGCCCCGCGCCGCCGCCAGTCCGGCACGGTGTAGACGTGGCCGAGGATCCCGGCACCGTGCGCGCCGGCCACCATGGCGACGGTCACCGGCAGCCCGGCGACACCGCCGACGGCAAAGCAGGTGGAAAGTCCCTCGAGCGGTCCGTCCAGGGCGTGCCGCACATGTCCGAGATACACGGGCGCCTTGTGGCCGAGCAGCGCCATGAGCCGCGGTTTCCAGGCGGCGTCCGGCCCGTCCACCGCGATCCGCTCCAGCACGGCGCCATCCGCCAAGCGCACGGCCCCCAGGTCCGTTTCCAACAGAGGCTCCCCTTCCTGAATCCCGGGTGCGGCTCCCTGCCGGCGCGTGCGGCATCCAGTTCGCCACGGGCTTCTCGTCAACGCCCCGCGCTGGACCGCCCGCTCTGACACCGCCCCCTTCTCTCCAACGCGCCGGCATCTTGCCGTCCCTGGGATGGTGCACCGCATCGCAACCGCCTTGCCGCGCCGGACCGGCGCCAAAAGGATGCCACACCCGGCCGGCATGCGATCGTTTAGACTGGGCGCACCCGTGGCGGCATCGCATTCGACGGCGCGGCGGACGGTCGCGACCGCGGACCGAGGACCGGTGCAGCGGCCAAGAGGAGCGCAACGCCGACTGCCCAATGACTGCAGCGGCGCACGCCTCCGGCTTGGGCCGGGGGACGTGCGGGCGCGCCGGGTACGGCCCTGGCGGCCTCCGCCGCCAGACCGGAAGCCCCGGCGGGCGGTCCTCGGGAATCCCCGACTTTGGCCGCGGCGAGGATGGCAGGCCACCGTCTCGCGTGCATACGGGAGGCCGGCACGTGCCTGAACGATTCCGGGACCGCGGGGAGTTCGAGGCCGCACCCTCGCTCTATCCCCACCTCGTCTGTATGTGGTCGACGGTGGTGGAGCGGGATCAGGCCCCCCACCTCGTCCTACCGGATGCCTGTATCGACATCGTCTTCGTCGGAGATCGACCGCCGATCGTCGCGGGCCCCGCCACGCTGCCCGTCCGCGCCGCCATCCCGCCCGGCACCGTGGTCGTCGGCGCCCGCTTTCGTCCGGGCGCGGCGCCTTCATGGCTGAAGGTGCCCGCGCACGAGTTGCTGGATCGCAATGTTCCCCTGGAAGACTTGCTCGGCCGTCCCGCTGCGACGCTGGCGCAGCAAGTCCTGCAAACACCGGCGGCGGCGGCCCGGCCCCAGCTGCTGCAAGACTTCCTGGCCAGCCGGCTGCGCGCCGTGCGGCCCACCGACACGGTGGTGGACGCAGTCGCCTCCCGCCTCGCCACCATGCGCCTTGCAGACATCGGATCGCTCAGCGGCGGCGTGGGCCTCAGCGAGCGCCAACTCCTGCGCCGTTGCCGCGAACGTCTCGGGTACGGCCCAAAGACCCTGCACCGCATCCTGCGCCTGCAGCACCTCCTGCTGCTGGCGGCACGCCGCTCCTTGCGGCGCGAGGGTCTCGCGGCCCTCGCCGCTACGGCGGGTTACGCGGACCAAGCGCACATGGCGCGGGACGTGCGTGCGCTCACCGGACTCAGACCGGGGGACCTTCTGGTGCGCAACGCCGGAACGCTCGGCAGGTCCGATTTGTTCAAGACCTCTCGTGGCGAGATCGATTAGCCTTAGGTGCGGAAAACACAAACCACAGCAACATCGCGGCAGATCGGGGGCTTGGTGCTTTGAAGCTGACTGCGCAGCGTTACGCCGATGCCCGCTCCTTCATCCTGGAGAGGTCCCGTCCCATCGACCGGGCGCTGTTCCTGTATGAGTTCGATGGTGGCGACCCCGAGGCCGTTCTGCAGGAACTCTCCGCTTATCAAAACGCGGACGGCGGCTTCGGCAGGGCCCTGGAGCCGGACTTCCGCCTGCCCGACTCCTCCGCGCTCGCAACCAGCGTCGCATTGCAATACATCTCCCGGCTGCAGTTGCGCGAAACACCCAGCATCGTTGTGCGCACACTTCGCTACCTGGAGGCGACGCTTGACACTGCTGCGCAGCGCTGGGACCCCGTGCCACCTTCCGTCGAACGCCATCCGCGCGCACCCTGGTGGGAATACGCCATCTGGCATGAGAACCGGATCAATCCCAGCGTGGAACTGGTTGGATACTTCTGGGAATTCCCGCGGGCGGTCCCGCGCGCCCTGGTGCCCACGCTGACTCGCCAAGCGCTCTCTGTGCTCGCGAGCCACGAGGGTCGACTGGGGATGCACGATCTCCTCGTTTACCTGCGACTCGCGGCAAGGCTGCCGGAGTCCCTTGCCGTCGAGTTCTACGACCTGCTGGACGGCCACGTCCGCCGGGAGGTCGCCACCTCAAGGGCGCAATGGGGCGGCTACGTGCTGCAGCCGGTCCAGGTGGCGCCATCCCCTGAGGCGCACTACGCCCCGGCCCTTCGGTCGGCCGTCGAGGAGAACCTTGACCACCTCATCGAAACGCAAGGGGACGACGGGTCCTGGCAGCCAACCTGGTCGTGGGGTCGCTTCCCCCAGGATTGGGAAGTGGCGAAAACCGAGTGGCAGGGCGTGCTGACGGCCGAATATGTACGCATCCTTGCCGCCTACGACCGCATCGACATGTGACCCCGGCTGTTTTTCGCCGGCACCGAGCCGGGTGCCCGACATTCCGAGCGTGCCAGGGCGTTCGGGCACCTGTGGTTCGGGTCGCCGGACCACCTCTGAGTCCCGCCGTCCGGTATGGCCGCCGGATCCTGGCGACCGGGTGCTGCGGGCAGGGACGACCGCCGCTTCCGGCGTAAGCACCATGCGTCTGTATGAGGGAGGAGTTCCCGCACCGATGTCCGATGCCCGCCGTCACCCGCTTTCGCCCGCCGTCATCGCCGTCCTTGTGTGGTGCCTCGCCGCCCCGGCGGCCGCGGCCGCAACACACCTCGTTCCGGCGCCAGGTTCCGTCTGGACCACCGCGCCGGCGGCGGCGACCGTGCCGCTGCCCGCCGGAGCGACCGGCGACGTAGCGCTCCTGAACACGGCCGGCAACGCGGTGGCGCACGCCCAGGGCACGGCGGCGTCCGGCGCCCTGCGACTGCGCCTGCCGACCCTGGCCCCGGGGCTGTATACGCTGCACTGGCAGGCCGGAGACCAGCGGGGCGCGTCCACCTTCACCGTCTGGCGGGGTGGCCCGCTGCCGCCCCGCCTGCAGCGGGCGGCCTACGGCGGACCGACGGCGCGTCCGGCGCGCTGGCTGCTGGGGTTGCTCGCGGTCGCGGCTCTGGCCGGAGGCGCCGTGGGGATCGGCAGCCTGACCGGATCCACCACCCGCCGCCGCGCCCTGCAGCGCCGGGCCCTGGCCTTCATGGCGCTGGCCGAAACCGCGGCGGCCGTCGTCCACAGCGCCGCGGCGGCCGGCCTGGGACCGCTCGCCATCTGGCACAGCCCGCTGCTCGGCCCGCTACTCACACGGGGGGTCGCCCTGGACGCGCTGTTGGCGGCCGCCCTGGCCGCCGCGGGGGCCGTTTTGGCACCGCGCATGGGAAGGGCGGCCGTGGCGCTGGCGGCACTGGCGGAGGCGTTCGCACTCTTGGCCCTGCCGGTGGTTCAGGCGGCGGGACCGGGCGCACTTGCCCTGGCCTGGATCGCGGCCTGCAGTCTCGGGCTGTTCGCCGGGGCCTGGCCGCACCTGCTGCGCGCCCCCAGGGTCGGGGGCGGCGGCCGCGGCCGGGCGGTGCCCGACCCGGCCCCCGCGCTGCGCACCCTGGCGGTGGCCGTCGCGCTGGCCGTGACGGTGCCGCTGTGGCTGTACTGGCACCCGCTCGGCGGGACACGGGCCTGGGTCCTGGCGGGCGCCGCGGCCGCAGCCG
>JAJZXK010000103.1 GCA_021806565.1 Bacillota bacterium
CGATGATCGCCGACTGGTTTTCAGGCGTCGGGAGGAACGGCACCTGCCGGACGCGCACGCCGGGATGGGCCTGCTCGAACTGCCCCAGCACCTTGGCGTACAGGGCGGAGCGCGTCTTCGCCGTGCCGTACTGCGCCAGGGCATACACATCCAGCGCGACGCTCAGCGTGATGCCCCCATGGCGCGCGGCCGGTCGGGCCACCGCCTTGCCGCAGGCGGCGAGCGAGGCGGAGGCGAGCAGGCCCGCGGCGCAGGCCCGGCGACCAAAACGATGGGTCGACACCACCAGACGTCCCCCCTGTGATGTTCGAAGAGATACGGTGCACCACAGGCAACCCCTTCCGGCGCCGCGGCGCGCCAGCAGCCACCCGGCGCCGCGGCAAACCGGCGCATCCGCCTCAGCGGTCATCGCCCTGCAGACCGAAACGCAGCTGGAAGCGGAAGCGGGCATCCTCGCCGAACCACTGGGGGAAGTTCGTCCCCCACACGTTGTTGAACAGGTTGACGTGAACGCCTTCACTCACGCCCGGCTGCCCGTTGTGGAACTCCAGCAGCGAAGGAAGGCCCGGCGCGACCAGGGGGGCGTCCAGCGTGTCCAGGCGCAACCCGCCCCCGCCGTCCGTGTACGACACGCCAGCATCCACCGCATGCAGCAGGCGGTTGCCGTTTTGCACCACATCCCGGGGATCGACCCACTCGTTCATCTTGTGCAGCAACCACCGGCCGTCATCGCGGACGACCGGGGTAAATGAGCACCAAACCGCCTCCGGCAACCGGCACGCCGGCTTGTCAAACCACTGCAGCACCATCCGCATCTCCGGTTCGCCGTCCGGGAAGGCATACTCCACGACGAACTCGCGGGGGGCGCCGAACCGCCGCACCGCCTCCTCGGGCATCGTGAGCAGCAGCGCCAGGCGCTCCCCCTCGCCGTCCCGGCGGCGGTGGGCGCCCGCCAGGGCCGGCAACCACCAGCGATGCTCGCTCTGTGCCTCCTCCATGCCGGGCTTGGTGAAGTCGCCGCGGACCGTTGGGACCAGGATCCGCTCCGGCCGGATGTACTGGCGCACAAACCGCTCGTAGTCCGCCGCCGCAAAGGTCTGGTAGCGGATGAGCCCCAGCGCGCGGTCCTCCCCCGCCCAGACGCGTCCGGTCCGCTTGTCCGAAAGCTGCGCGATGGAGCCGTGCCGCGGGTCGAGGCGCAGGCGGAAATGGGTCGTCTCGATGGCCTCGGCCGCGTCCGCGACCGGCGTCCAGTCGGCCAGGTTCGGCCGCGCGGGCGCGAGACCGGCCAGTCGCCGCCGCGCCTGGCCCATCAGGTCCTCATCCCGCAGGGCCGTGACCGCGGCATCGACGTAGGCGCGCTGCTCCGACCAGGACGCCTCGACGGCCCGGTACTGGGGCTCGCGCCTGACCGCCTGAAACGGCACGCGCTCGTAGTGCAACGTATCGGCGAGGTGCGTCTTGACGTCCAGGCCCCAGGTGTGTTCCGGCACGAGCAGCAACGCCCGCCCGAACCGCACCGACGCGTCGTCGCCGACGTGAACCCGCCCCTGCCCCAGCCACTCCCCCCACACCCGGGAAAGCTCCCGGTAGGAGGCGATCTTGGCCGGGTCGGCGCCCACACCGTGGATCCAGGTGTCGCCGATCTCCTGGGTCACGACCGGCAGGTGCGCCTGCACGCGCAGCAACGCCGCGGCGAAGCGGTCCAGGGTGGAGGCGACCACCTCCGCTACGGGAAACCGCTGGCGCAGCTCCTGGAAGATCGTGCGCACCCTTTCCGGGGACTGCGGACCGCGGTTGTCGCCGGTGTGGGCGAAGGCGAGCGCCTCGTCCAGCCCGGGCACGACGACGCCGGCCGAGCCGTAGCTGCCGTCATACATCACCAGGACTTCCGCCCCGCCGGCGTCCCGCCACACAAAAGCGGGTGGGACAGCGGGCACGGTGCAGGCGGCGTTGACCCCGATGTGCAGAAAGCGGATCCCGGCGGCGGAAAGCAGCGGGACAATCCCGCGCGTGTGCCCGGGCACGTCGCTCATCTTGGCCGCGATCGTCCGCTTGCCGTATCGATCGTCGAGTTCCCGCGCTAGGCGGAGGCCCACCTCGAAGAGCGGCGCACCGACCAATTCGCTGTGGGTGGTGAAAGGCAGGCCGTGCCAGACGACATCCCCTGCGGCGATGGCCTCCTCCATGCGCCGCCGCTCCTCCCGCGCAGCGCGCTCGAGGTACTCGTACACAAGCCAGGAGCCGGTGGTCCAGATGAAGCGCTCGTCCCCGCCCGCTTCGCGCAGCTCCGCCGCGAGCCGCAGCGCCGTGGGGATAAAGCGCGTCATGTACCGCTCCACGACCGCCGCGGCGTGGTCGGTGAAACCGATGTCCAAGTGCGTCTTGAAGACCACGTGCACCACGCGGATCTGCGGGTGGACCTCGGCGCGCGGCGCATCCTCGTCCAACATGCGGAACGCCTCCAGTCCGACGGCCGCAGAGGCAGACCGGCTGTCATCGCTTCAGGCGCTGGTCGCTGCACCACGGGGATTTGTGCCGTCAGGGGGCGCAGATGTGCGGGAAACGGCCAGGCACGTTGCCCAGGAACGGATCCCCCTGCGGTGGCGGTACCGCTCCAAGCGCCACCAATCCGCTGGTGCGGGCACAATTCTCAGCGCCGCCATGAACTCCTGCCGCACTGCCAGGAGGTGGGAGAGCCGCCAGGAGCCCGGCCGGCGGCAGCCGCGGGCCAGCGGATGCAACCCGGCGCCGGAGCGAGGTAGACTTGGGGCGACGAAGCCACGGATCGGGACACTACAAGGGTTGGCCGCCGATGGAGCCGGTCGACTATCAGGACACCTTCATCGCCGCCGCCGAGGACTGCCCAGTGGACCGGGGCACGGTCCCTCCCGGTGAGACGATCGCGGCCCGCACCTTCCGCCTCATCGCCGCGCACCCCTACCGGCACACCTCGGGCGACATCATCTTCACGGTCTGGGCCGACCGCACGGCCATCCCGGAAGCGGTGCGCCCCGACGCCCGCCGGGCGTTCTACGCCACCGGACGCGCCTGCCTGCGCGCCTCCGACTTGGGCCGGCGCTACGGTTGGGGCATCCACGCCGACTCCGCCGGCCGCCTGGCGCTGGTCGGCATGGAGACGGAGGCGTACGCGGAGTTCCTGGCCGGCCGTCGCAGCGGAGGGTCTGGAGCGTCCGTCCGCGTGGTCAAAGCCATGCGGCGCTCCCGGCCGCGCGGAAGCTGAGCGCCCTTTCGCCTTGCGGTAGCCAGGCCCGCGTATAGCGAGACTGGCAAGGCGGTCGGCTCCGATGTTCGTGGCTGCATTCAGATCTGCGTGAAGGGAGAAGCCGCATGGTTTGCCGAGGAAGTCGCCTCGACTCCGACGGCTTGCCCTCTGCCGCTGTCCGCGGCCGCGGCACTCTTGGCTGATGTAGTGGAGACCCACCGTGGCAACCGTCACGCCCGCCAAGACAGCCTTGCAGGGGCTGGGTATTGGCCCCCGACGTTCCGGCTCTGTTGAATGCCCTGCACGAGAAAGGCGTTCTCCTCGCCGCGGCGTCGAACTTCGACAAAGTGTTGCCCGAGTCGCTGGAGTCCCTTGGTATCGCCCACCACCTCCGCGTTTGCGCCGCGTCCGCCTCGGTCGGCGTCGAAAAGCCGTGCCGGATCGCAGCATCGACGCCATGACATGTAACGCGGTGGGTGTGCGCCCGAGGAGTGCATGCACCTTGGGGACAGCACGGACAACGACAGCGGCGGGCCGCGCCCCTGGTGCACGCGCGCTCATCTACGACCCGCTGGATTGGCCCGACACCCTGGACCCTCGGGTCGCCCGACTCCTGGATGCGCTGGCGCTGATCTGACCCCCGGAACGACGGGTGCCACGAGATCGCGTCTTCTGGTCAGTGGGTTCTTCGCGACATACGCGGTCTCCGCCAAGCCGTGTGGACCCCGGTAACTGGCCACCTGGATCAGGTCGGTGAGAAAGCAGCGATAGCAGCCGATGGTGTCCGCGGGGTCCGCAGCAGAACCCCAGACATTCTTCAGAGGTGCGTCCAGTGGTGCCCCCCCTGCCCGAGCGGCTGGCAAGCCCACGGGGATTGGAACTGATGCCACCCCAGCACAGTCAAGAGAGCGGTCGCCGGCCCGGCTCCGGTCGTTGGTCTCTGAGGGAAGTTCGGCTGCGGCGTACTCGTCGCGGTACTGAGCGTCTGCGACCAGTGGTCGGTTACTGTTGGCTGGCCGATCGTCACCGTATGCGACACGAAGGTCTGCGCACCTCGGCCGTGTGGCTGCCTGGGCTCAGACCCGCCTCCCCCAGGCAGCCGCCTGTGTCACCGGCTCCAAACTGCTGCTGGCCCTGGGCGCTGTCCCAGTTCTGCCTCCCCCCCGCGTACGCCGGGTTGTTGCAGGGATTGATCGTCCACGTGACCGCCTGCCCTGTAGTGTTGCCGCACCAAGCCGCCACCACGCTGCCGGATCCGGCGCGTCGGCCCATCCCGCCCTGCTCAGAACGCCGATGGGGTCGATGCCGCCGACATCCCCAGGCGCTGCACGTATCGCAACCCGTGGGCCAAGCCTGCGCGGAGGGTCTCCTCCTCGACGCCCGCATACTCGTAGTGCTCGATGGAGAGCATCCCCTCAAAACCCTGTGCCTGGAGTTCGCGGTAGACCGTCGGCAGGTCGGCGTCGCCGGAACCGAGCGGCCGGTGCTGGTCGGTGTCCTTGAAGTGCACGTGATACACCCGGCCCGCCAGTTTGCGGATCTCCTCCACCGGGACGCGCCCTGCCAAGGCGAAGTGCCCTGTGTCGGCCGTCACCCCGACCGACGGCGCGCAAGTTTTCAGCGCGGACAGTAGGGCGTCCGCCGTCTCGAAGATGTTGCCGCGGTGGTTTTCGATGGCATAGCGAATACCGTAGCGCTCGGTGCAGTCGCTCACCTGAGGCAGGATCCCGGCTTCAATGATGCAACCCGTGATGACATCCGCGCCTAACCCCTTGGCAAACTCGAAGATCCGCGGCAACTGGGCGACGTGTTCATTCTTCAGTCCGCCGATGCAATAGGCCTGCGGCGCGATGCCGTGGCGTTCCACCAACCGCCGCACCTCGACTGCGGCGGCCGCGTCCGCCTTGCGATAGTCGCACCGTCCGTCGGCATGGCGGAAATCCAACTCGACCGCGGTGAAGCCGAGGTCGCGCAGGATCCCCATCGCCGTCTCCGTGTCGTGGTGCCGGAGCAGGTACGAGATGACGCCAATGTTCACCCTAATCCCCCCGTCCGCAAGCGGCCTGGATACCTGCGGGAACATCGACCTCGACCTCGGCTCGGGCACGGGCCGAACGGTAGATCCCATCGAGGATGGCCTGGGTGTGGAGAAAGGTGTCGGCCGGAATCGGGGCGGGTCCCCCGTCCCGCACCGCCTCGACGAAGTCCTCAAGTTTGCGATAGAACGGTCCATGGTCCGGCCCCTTGCCGAGCTCCAGTTGGGTCTCGGTGGCTATCCCCTCCTGGTCCTGATACAGGCACACCCCCGCCGCCAGTTTCAGGCCAGCGGTCGTTCCCAGGAGGACCGTCGGGCCCAACGAGTCGAGGTGCATCGCCCACGCGATGCGAAACAGCAGGCAGATGTTCCCATCCAGCCGGATCATGGCCGCGCCGAAGTCCTCGACGTCAAAGCTGGCGGCGTTGAAGGCCCCGCGATAGCCACTGGACATCCGTGGCGCCAATGCGGGGGAGGTGCCGATGTGGTTTGATGTGTGTGCCGAGACCGTAAGCGGCCGCGGGTGCCCGAGCAGGTACATCACCGTGTCCAGGGAGTAGCAGCCAATATCCAGGACGGCCCCACCCCCGGCGAGGTCTTTAGAGACGAAGCTGCCGCCTGGAATCCCCCTGCGCCGGCCTCCCCCGGTCTCGGCAAAGTAGATCTTGCCCAGGACGCCTGATTCGATGATCCGCTTGGCAACCGTCACGTCCGGGGCGTAGCGCGTCTGCAGACCGACGCTGAGGATGCGCCGGGCCTGCCGCGCAGCCGCCACCATCTCCACGCCTTCGGCCATGGTCACCGACAGGGGCTTTTCCACCAAGACGTGCCTGCCCGCCTGCAGGGCGTCGACCGTCGCCCGGTAGTGGGCGGTGTTCGGCGTGCAGACGCTGACAGCGTCCAGGTCGGAGGTCACGAGTTCCTTGTGGTCGTCGTATGCCCGTGCGCCGGTGAGGCCCTGTTCGGAGACGAACGCGGCGGCGCGGCCCGCCACCACATCGGCGACCCCGACGATCTTCACCCCGGCCATGAGCTTGTAGTGCTTCACATGGGCCGCAGCGATCCCCCCGGCGCCGATGATGCCGATCCGCACTTCCTGGTCGCCACGCATGGGCCACCCTCCTTCGCATGCTTCGCATCGTTCGCATTGCTTCGCATGCCAGCTACGCAAACCCCGCTTCCGGCACGGCGCCCCTCCCGCCCACCCGGGGGCGGCGGGCGGCCGCCGCGCCCCAGGGCCGGGTGGGAAAGCGACGGTTGCGGGCCGGGCCCGGGGCCAGCGCGTTCGCTCACCTGTCGCCTCGGAGGGTCACGCTGCGGAACATGCGGGCGCAGGGATGGCCGTGTTCCACCAAGTGCCCGTACAGCAGTTCGCGCAGCCGCTGGAGGTCCGCGGCGTACCCAGGGTCCCCGACGCAGTTGCGCGTCTCCCCCGGGTCGCGCCGCAGGTCGTACAGTTCATCGCGATTGGTCGCGTTCCACCCATACTTCAAGTCCCCGTTACGCAACGTCAGCATGGTGCTGACCGCATGACCGAGGCCGTAGAACTCCACGAAGGCGTGGTCGCGCCACAGCCCGGCTTCCTGCCGCAGAAGCGATAACAGCGAGCGGCCGTCCGCCGCTGGGTTCGGGGCGGCTCCGGCGAGTTCGAGCAGAGTCGGGTAGAGGTCGAGCAGCGATGTGAACGCCTGGCAGGTACTGCCGATGGCAAGCCCGTCCGGCCCGAAACGACCCATCGCCGCCGCCCGCGGATCCATCAGCACGCAACCGGTACGCTGGGCTTCTTCGAAATGGCTAAAGCCTTTGTCGCCAAGCCCGCCGTGCCATCCGAAGTGGGAGCCGTGGTCGCTGCTGAAGAGGATGACGGTCTGGTCCGCGAGCCCGACGGCCTGGAGGTGGTCGAGGATCCTGCCCAGCATGGCGTCGATCTGTGTGGTCAGGGCGAAATACAGGCGCTTTTGGTGCTCGAAGTGCTCCCAGGCCAGCGAGGCGGGGCCACGTTTGAGTTGCAGCGGCAGATCATCGCTGCCGGGATCCAGTCGGAAGTTCGCGGGCTCAGGGATGCGGACGTCGCGGTAGAGTTCATAGAATTGCCGATGACAGATATAGGGTCCGTGTGGCCCCCAGGTGTTGTGCCAGATAAAGAACGGTCCGCCTTGCCCGCGGAAGCGGTCGATGAGCTTGATCGTGTTCTGTGCCAGGAAGTATTCACAAGTGCCTTCCAGGGGATGGTCGACCACCGGCAGCCCGCCCTGCTTGGCCCCGTAATCACCGTTCTCGTACCGCGCTACTTCCCGATCCAGCCCGATGTCGCGAAGGTACTGCTTGAAGTCCGGAAAGTTCCAGCCGCCCCGGTTTTGCGGGGTGTCCTGCCCCACGAATCCGCGCGTCGTGGCGGTTGCCGGAGACAGAGCGACGCCGCCCCGCCCCTGCGTCTGTCCGTTGCCGATGTGCCACTTGCCAGTGTAGCCGCAGTGATAGCCCGCCGCGCCCAGCTTCCTGGAAAGCAGGTCGGCCGAGTCCGGGATCTCACTCACATTGCATCCGAGCTCGTGGACGTTCGTCGTGACCCCGTGGCCGTGGACCTCCCGGCCGGTCAGGATCGAGGCACGCGCCGGGGAGCACAGCGGACAGACGGTGTAATGGCGCGCAAAGCGCATCCCCTGCGACGCCAGGCGGTCGAGGTTGGGGGTGCGGCACACCGTTGCCCCGTAGCAACCGATGGCGTCCAGCGATTGCTGATCGGTCAGAAACATCACGATGTTTGGCCGGTCCGCCATCACACGTTGCCTCCTGACGCTAGGGTCGGCTCCCCGCGCCGCCGCTGCCGAGGCGGTCGCGCCGACCGCCCAGTCCGGCCTCTGAAGCCCCGCGACCCGCCGACGTCGCGCTCAAGTGAGCTTCAAAGCGATCCCGCTTCCGGCCGTGTCCGGATTCTGGCCGTTGAGGTCGAAAAAGCCGATGACCGTGCTGCTGCCCATGGGCGCCCAACCGATGCCGGCGTTGAAGCCGATCACCGTGCCGGACTTCGGTTGCAGCGGTCCCACCAAGGACCAGGGGATGGTGGCGGCGATCCACCAGCCGTGGGGACCTTGCGCGAACTGCATCGGGATCATGGCCAACTGGTTGGTGACGGCGTTCCAGGCCTGCAGGCCGGCCGGGGTCTTGGACAGGCCCAGTTTGCCGGTGTTGCCTACGGCCATGGCCGGGCGGGTGTCGAAGAACAGCCACACCATGTCGCCCTTCCACATGTTCGCGCCGCTGGACGTCTGGGTGTACGGGTGGCCCTGGGTCACCTCGATGCCAAGGTGCAACGCCTTGGTGTCCCACAGTGCGGCCACCGCCATCGACGCGACGGCCGGACTCCACTTGCCCGCGGGCCCCCGCTCGATATCCTTGGCGCTGGCGGCAATCACTGGCGTGGTCTGCCAGGCCGAAAGCGGGCCCTTCAGTGGCGGGGCCTGTTTGGCCGGCGCCGCCGTGCCCGAGCCATGCAGGACGACCACGGTACCGCCGGACGCGGCGGCCTCGGTCAGGAGTGCGTCCGCCTGCTTGGCCGCCTGGGTAAACGCCAGATCCACCGTCGAGCCCCGTGGCCACAGCTTGGCGATCTCCTGGTCGACGGCGTTCTCGACGGTCACCCCGGAATAGCGATACGGCTGCTGGCTCAGAGCATAGCCCTTGGTGGCGGCGTCGACGAACCAGTGGAGGCCCTTGCCCTTGAGCAGAGGGGCCACAGACTCCACCTGCTGTTGCCACTGCGGCCAGAGGCTCTTGAGGGTCGGCTGCAACCCCGCGATGCGCATCTTAGCGATCTGGAACTCCGGTTGGCTTGTCGCCCAGTTCAGCACGCGCCAAGCCTCTTCGGGGTGCTTGGTCTGTGCGTTGATGCCGTAAGAGTCATTCGTGCCGGCGGTGAAGCGCCCCTTGGGGAAGACGGGGAACGGCAGGAAGGTCCAGGGCATGGTCTGTCCCAACTGCTCGGCCAGCGTGAACGGTGCGGTCCCCCACTCGATGTTCATCGCGATGCGCCCCGCGGACAGCCATTGATGGCCCTTGGACAGATCGTGCGGCGCCGCGATGCCCGGCCAGAACAAGTCCTGGTAAAGCCAGTTGCCAGCGGCGATCGATCCTGGCTGACCGAGCCAGGACGTAGTGCCGGCCGCGTCGGTCAGGCCGCCGCCGAACGCGTGCAGAATGTAGGTCGCACCATTGATGCCGTTGGAAAACCACTCGATCGCGCCTCCGTAACGCTTTTGCCCGCCGGACCCCGTCTTGGTGAGCGCGCGGCAGGTGCGGGCGAAGTCGACGTAGGTCCAGTTGGGATCCGGGGCCGTCAGCCCCAACTCGTTGAAGTAGTCGAGCCGGGCCGCCAGGACGAACGGACTGAAGTAGGCCCCGAGCATGTAGGTTCCAAACGGCCTTTGGAAGAGATCCATCTGTCCTTGGACCCAGAGGGAGGTGTTGACCTCGTCCCGCTTCAGGTACGGATCCAGGCGCAGGAGCAGGTTGCCTTGCCAGTACGGATAGAACACCCAGTCCCAAATGATGTCGTCGCCAGCGCCGGCCACCAGGGCCGCGACGGTGTTGGCTTTGGGCGTGATCTTGATTTCGATGTCGGGATTCTTCTGAAGGAAAGGGGAAAAGGCTTCTTGATAGAGCGAAATCATCGTTTGCAAGCGCTGCTGGCCGGTGCCGAAGATCCCGTTCATCGTGATCACCGTCTTGGCCTTCGTGCGCCCCGGGGTCGCGCTGCGCGACGGCCCTGACGAGGCGCACGCAGCCAGCAAGGCCGAACCTGGAACCAGCAGCACCGCGCCCACGCCGCCGCGCAGGGCGGTGCGGCGGGCCACCCGGGTCCCGGCAGGCAGGCCGACGCCGCGCACAAGACCGGAGCTGCCGGAGTCGCTGCTCGGGCGCGAAGTCGACTGCATCCGTCATCACCCCGTTGCTCAGACTGCCGCGAAGCGAGGGACTCGCGTCCGGTCCCTGGCGGGCCGCGGCCCGGCTATCACCGCGGCAGGGCCACCGTGATCCCCTCGGCGATGGAACGGTAGGCGGCGAGGATGACGCGCAGCGCCATGGTCGCCTCGATATGCGTCTGCAACGGCCGTTGCCCCAGCCGGACGCAGTCCGCGAAGTGCGCGACCTCCGCGGCGATGGAGTCCACCGCCGGCAACGTGCGTTCGACGGGAGCAGCATCGCCTTGACGCACGGCGATCGTGTGGTCGCGGCCGAACACTTCGCCGTCCGCGCACACCACCTGGAACAGCGGGTTGCCGGTCGGCATGCGGAAGGCCCACGTAGTGAGGATGTTACCGATCGCACCGTCAGCGAAGCGGATCAGCACGTGGGCGGTGTCCTCCGCCGGCAGGTCGGTCAGGTGGTAGCGCCCGGCCATCGCCGTGACCTCCGTCGGCGCGCTCTGGGCCAGAAACAACATGGTGTAGACCGGGTGGTAGCCGGTATCCAGGAGTTCGCCTCCACCAGCCCTGGCCCGATCCGCACGCCATCCGGGTTGCGCGCGCGGTTGACCCGGACGGACCGGCGTGCGTCCGCAATCCAACGTCCGTAGCGCGATCGGCGCGCCCAACTGCCCGTCGCGCACGATGCGGGCCGCCTCCTGCACGCCGGACCACATCAGATGGTTGTGCGCAGCCATGAAGGTGATGCCGGAGCGCTCAACCGCCTCGCTGATCTCCTGCGCCTCGGCCAGGGTCAGGCAGAGCGGCTTTTCGCACAGAATGTGCTTGCCAGCCTGCGCCGCCGCCAGGATCGCCGCGCAGTGCAGGTGGTGCGGCAGGCAGATGTCCACGGCATCCACGTGCGGATCTGCGATCAGCGCCTCAAAACCGTCGTGCAGCCGCACCTCGGACACCTCCGAGCGCAGCCACTGCCTGCTACCCTCGTCGACATCCGCCCCCGCGACGATGCGGGCCTTGGTCGGGATGGATTTCCACCCGCGCACATGTGGACGGGCGATCCCGCCGCAGCCAATCATGCCGATACGCACCGCGTCCGCCATCCGCCATCCTCCTTCGGCCTCCGCCGCGCGGAACCCGGGGCCCGGCCGCCGCCCCGATATGACACGCGTCACATTGTCGGCGACGGCATCGTTGGCGACGACGCCCTCGTTTCCTCTGCGCCAGGCAGATGCGCCGCACATTTTGCACATCGAACCCGCCAGCCCGTGGAGAAGGGCCGCCAACGCTGCACCGCCGCCTCGCGCGGCTCAGGGCAGGAGACCGGTGCGCGAGCCGCATGGCGCCGCCCTCCGGCGGCGCGGGTCGCTCACGTCCGCGGTCCGGATGCGCCACGGCTCGACGGCGCGACACCGGTCGTCTCGCGGACGGTGAGCCGCGGCCGCAGCACGACGCTCGGCGGCACGGGCCGAGGGGGATTGGCGTGGCGCAGGCCATCCAGGAGGAGCGTCATCGCCGCTGCCGCCAAGTCCCCCGGCAAGGTGCTCACGGTCGTCAGCCGGGGGTAGGTGAACTCGGCATACTGGTCGTCGAAACTGATCACCGAAAGGTCCGCCGGCACGCGCAACCCGTGGTCGTGGGCCGCCCGCAAGACTTCGATCGCAAAGAGGTTGCCGCCGGCATAGACCGCGGTGGGTCGCGCCGTGGAGCGGAACAGAGTCCGCGCGAAGGTATACGTAGAGCCGGCATCGTGCTCCGCGGACCGGTGGACCCACGCGCCGTCGATTTCGGCACCGCACTGCCGCGCGGCCTGCAGGGCTCCGTGGAAGCGGTCGTGATCGGCCGGATGCAGGTCGGTCAGCCCCACGTATCCGAGCCGCCGGTGTCCGAGCGCCACTAGGTGCTCCACTGCCAGGGCGCTGCCGCATGCGTTATCCGTGCTGATTCCAGGCACACCCGGTACTTGGGCATACCGCTCCACCATGACCAGCGGACGGCCCGCATCGCGAGCCAAGCGTACGTTCGCCTCATCGTAAGGCCCGTTGAAGATGAGCCCGTCGACCGCCCGGTCTAGCAGCACGCGCACCTGCGCCCGTTCCCGGCCCGCCTCTCCGGCGGCATCGGTGATCAGCACCTCGTACCTGGCTGCGGAAGCGGTACGGCAAATCGCCTGGACGATCGACAGCCCCACGTAGTTCACGGCGATCTGTCCCATGACCACGCCGATCACGCCGGTAGGCTTGCCGGCCAAGCCGCGCGCCAGCGGGTTTGGCGTATACCCCAACTCGCGCGCGGTGCCAAGCACACGCTCCCGTGTGGCCGGTGCAACCGCGATCCTCGCGCTTTGGTTGAACACATAGGACACCGTCGCGCGGGACACTCCGGCCGCGGCGGCTACGTCACGAGCTGTAACCCTCTTGATCACCGGCGATGGGCCACCTTCCTACCAGGCCACCAGATTGCAGTCCAAGCTACCACACACGGCACGCAGGCCCTTGCGGTCCGGACCGACTCCGCAGGATGGACACACGCGGGCGCCTGGTCCAGCGCAGGCCGCGCAAGCGGTCTCCTCTCTGCCATAGGAGGCTCAACCGTCTTCCAGGAGGACCCGGGGTGCCCCTTCTCTCTCAAGGCCCGCCACAATTTACAGACCATACCGGACGCAGCACCTTCCGCGGCGTCCACTCGCGGACATGGGATCGGAGCCCATACACTCCACCAAGTCGCCATAAGGCGCCGCATCCCCGGGCTCCCCCAGTAACTCGAAGACCTGCGGGACCGCGGCGACTCTGGCAGGCTGCGTGAGAAACGGTCGAGCCGGACCCGGGCACGGCCGGTTGTTGGCCGGGATGACCAGAGGGCAGGCGACAAAGGCGGGGGCGATCGGCGGATACCCCAAGTCATGACCCCACGGCTAAAGCCGGGGGCTTGCCAATCACCCCGCTTGCGCGGGCGTGGCGTGCGGACGCATGACGGCGCCCCGGCGACCGATGTTGATCGCCGCGATGTGG
>JAJZXK010000104.1 GCA_021806565.1 Bacillota bacterium
TCTGCGGTGGCGCCCGGCGCCCGTGCGGCGGAGGTGGACCGGGCGGCGCGCGCGGCCATCGCCGCAGCGGGCCTGGGGGCCCATTTCCCCCACCGCACCGGCCACGGACTGGGGTTGTCGGTGCATGAGGCCCCCTACATCGTGGAAGGTAGCGAAGAGCCGCTCCAGGCGGGCATGGTCTTCACCGTCGAGCCCGGGGTCTATCTGCCGGGGGTGGGCGGCGTGCGCATCGAGGAGGATGTCCTGGTGACGGCCGGCGGCGTCGAGGTGCTGACTGCGGCTGCGTTGTCTGGGCGGGAGGACTGACGTGGAGGGAGGAGGGCGGGGCGTGGTCGACTCGGGCGCACCCGAAGAGGGGTGGCGAATGCGTCGGCTTGGCCCGCGGCTGCGGCTGTTCCAGGCCGAGGGGGACCGCTTCAAGACCTGCACCCTGCGGGTCTATCTGCACGCGCCCCTGCAGGCCGGCACCGTGACGGCGACCGCACTGGTGCCGCACCTGCTCGGCCGCGGCTGCGAGGGCCATCCGGACCTGACGGCCATCCAGCGGCGGCGGGAACAGCTCTACGGGGCGTCCGTCGGGGCCGGCGTTGGAAAGGCGGGGGAGGTCCAGAGCGTCTTTCTCGGCCTGGATGCGGTGGCGGACCGCTACCTGCCGCCGGGGTCTGGGGTGCTGGCCGGTGCGGTGGACCTGTTGGCGCGGCTTCTGCTGCGCCCCGCCCTGGACGGCGAGGGGCGGTTTCCGGCGGACATCGTCGCGCAGGAAAAGGAGAACCTGGGGCGGCGCATCCGCGGCCTGCTCAACGACAAGGACCTGTATGCGAACCTCCGCTGCATCGAGGCGATGTGTGCTGGTGAACCGTACGCCCTCAACGGGGCGGGGCGGCTGGCCGACCTCGACGGCCTCGGTGCGGCCGAGTTGACGCGGCGCTGGCGGGATCTGGTGGAGCAGGCGCCGATCGACATCTTCGCCGTCGGCGGGGGCGACGGGCTGGCCGAGTTGGTCGGGCAGGCGCTGGAACCCCTGGCGGCCGGGTCTCCCACCTGGCCGTCCACCCGCGTCGGGACTGCGCCGGCGTCGCCCCGCAGGATCGAGGAGCAGGAGCCGATGCAGCAGGCGAAGCTCTGCATGGGCTACCGCACCGGGATCACCCGGGGGCATCCGCTGTATGCCGGGATGCTGCTGGCCGCCGGGATCCTCGGCGGCTTCCCCCACAGCAAGCTCTTTCGCAACGTGCGCGAGAAGGCCAGCCTCGCCTACTACGCCCATGCCCACTGGGACAGCCTCAAGGGCGTCGTGCTCGTCGCCAGCGGCATTGAGCCGGAACGGTATGCCCAGGCGGAGGGCATCATCACGGCCCAGGTGGAGGATCTGGCGGCCGGCCGCTTCGACGTCGACGAGCTTGAGTTCACCCGGCTGGGCTTGACCAACGGGATGCGTGCGGTGATGGACTCCCCCTACGCTATGATCGACGCTGCGGAACACCAGGCCCTGGCCGGGCCGCTGCGGCCGCTGTCGCAGCGGATCGCCGAGATTGCGGCGGCGGGCCGGGAGGATGTCGTGGCGGCGGCGCGGACGATCGTGCTGGACACGGTGTATTTCCTGCGCGGACCCGAGGGTCGGCCGGCGGCCGCCGGCGAAGGCGCGAGCGGGGGGGAGGCGTGACGTGGCGCAGCGCTGGCTTTCCGACGAGCGGCTGCAGGAGCGGTTGTTTCAGGCGCAGATCGCCGGCGGACCGGCGGTGTTCGTGCTGCCGCGGCCGGGGTATCGCAAGAGCTACGCCACCTTTGCCACGCGCTACGGGTCCATCGACAACTGCTTCCAGCTGCCGGGTCAGCCGTCGCCCGTCCAGGTGCCCGACGGCATCGCCCACTTCCTGGAACACCAGATGTTCGCGCAGGAGGACGGGGACGCCTTCGACCGCTTCGCCGCCCTGGGGGCGTCGGCCAACGCCTATACGTCGTACACCAGCACCACCTACCTGTTTTCCACCACGGAGCGCTTCGATCCCGCGTTCGAGCACCTGCTCGCCTTCGTACAGCGGCCGCACTTCACCGACGGCGGCACCGACAAGGAGCGCGGCATCATCCAACAGGAGATCCGCATGTATGCGGACAACCCGGACTGGCGCCTGAGGCAGTTGCTGCACGAGGGGCTGTATCAGCGGCACCCGTTCTGCATCGACATCGCCGGCACGGTGAAGTCCGTCGGTGGCATCACCACCGGGCTGCTGCGGCAATGCTACGACACCTTCTACCACCCGGCGAACATGGTCGTCTGCGTCGTGGGGGATGTGGACGCGGACCACGTGATGGAACTGGTGGAGCAATCGTTGGCGGCGCACCCGCGGGCACCCTGGAGCGCACCGGAGCGATGGCTGCCGGACGAGCCTCCCGCCGTGCGGCGGCCGCGCTCCGTCGAGCGCATGTCCGTCGCACGGCCGCTGCTTGCCGTGGGGTTCAAGGAACGCCCGGGCCGCGTGCGCGGTCGGGCGCAACTGGAGCGAGACTCCTGGACCGAGGTCGGGTTGGACGCGGTGTTCGGGCGCAGTAGCGCCAGGTTCGCCTCCTGGTATGAGATCGGGCTGGTGGACCACAGCTTCGGCGCGGGCTACTACGGCGAGGAGACCTTCGGGCTGAGCCAACTGAGTGGCGAGACCGACGACCCCCAGCGCCTGGAGGAAGAGATCCGGCGCGCCACCGATGAGGTACGCCGCAGTGGGGTGCCGGAGGCGGACTGCGAACGGCTGCGGCGCAGCCGCCTGGGCGAGTTCCTGCGGGAGTTCAACTCCCCCGAGTCGTTGGGCCATGCGCTCGCGGCCTTATATTTCAACGGGGTCGACGTGTTCGCCTACCGCGAGGTTCTGGAGGAACTCACGGCTGAGGCGGTGTCCGCGCGGCTGGCCGAGCACCTGGACCCGGAGCGCTGTTCGGTGGCCATGGTGCTGCCCGCCGAGGCATGAGCACGCGGGCGCCGGCGTAGCGTTGGCCGGGGTGAGCGGGTGTGCGGGGCAGCCGGCGGGCGCTACTGCGGAATACGCTCTTGTGGATGGCCGTACCGGCGCTGGCGACCAGCGGGTGCGGCCGGCAGGCACGGGGCCGCCTGCTCTGGGAGCAGGTTCTGGCTTGGGACACGGGGGTCACCCGGGGGCAGTTGTCGGACGGCCGTCCGGTCGGTCCGCTGGCCGTGGCCGCCGGCGCCGACACCGTGGCGCTGGCGGATACGTTTTCGCGCCGCGTCTTGGTCTGGCGACGCGGCGGGCGGGGGTTTGAGGGCCCGGCGGCGGTTTCTCTGCCCGCGGCAAGCGGGGTGACCGATGTCGCGCTGACGGCCGGGACCCGGGCCGTCTACGGTTTCGCGGCCGATGGCGACGGGACGGTGTGGCGGTGGCCGCATGGTGGCGCGCCGGCCGTCTGGACGCGTTTGGGCCCCGCCGCCGACGAACTTCAGGTCGTCAGCGGCTTGGCCGTCACCGCGGGCGGGGTGCCGGTGGCGGACCTCACCACGGTCACCCGCCATGAGGCTTCGCGCCGCCTGCTCAACCTCTCACGGCCGGCGCCTGAAACCATCGCTTCGGCCAGCATCGCGCGCGCCGTGCGCGACGGGTCTCCGACCCCTTCCTGGCTCTTGCCGCCTACGGGTGCGCGACGCAGTCTGGCCGGAGGCGACCGGGGTGTCTGGGTGCTGGGCCGCCACGCGGACGGCACGGGGGCCGTGCTGGCCGAAGTGAGCCTGCAGGGCAGGGTTCTGACCCGGCGTCCCTTCCCTTCTCTGGGTGGTCCGCTCGACCTTCTCGGCGTGCACGGCGGGCGGGCCTATGCGCTGGCGGCGACCGGGACGGCCCGCGCCCGCGTGGTCGCCGTGGACCGCCACGGGCGGGTGGCGTCCGACTGGTATCTGAAGGGAGGCGGCAACGCCGGGGTCCCGGAGCTACCGCACCCGGCGGCGCTTGGGCCGTCCGGAGAGATCCTCGTGCTGAGCGCAGAGACGGAAGGCGTGCGCCTGCGGCTCTTTTCCTCCCTGCCGGTCTAGTACCACCCCGCATCGGACCGAAACAACATCCGCACCTCCCCCGGGATTCTTCCCGTCGTATGGGTGCGTGACGGTGCCATGCGGAAAGGTCCGCTTGATGTGGGCCGAGTGGCAAACCCTACCGTTTGGCGAGCTCGTCGAAGGTGTCCCGGTACTTGTTCAGGTACTCGACGATCTGCTTCGCGTACGGTTGAGGAATGCGTCGATTCCAGTTCAGCGGCACACCCAGCCTGCGCAAGACATCCGCTCGGAGTTGCATCTTACGCAAGGCCACCATGAACTCGGCCACCTGTACCTCTTCCGCGTCGGCCCCACGCCGCTCAGGCCCACTAACCCACCCCCCGTAGCGCAAGGAAAGAACGGGGCTCCCCATGCGGAACCGACGGCCGGTGGGTCCGAGGGTGGCATCACGCCGCGGGAGGCGGCCGGAGAAATGGAGGTCGGTGATCCTTCGCGTTCAGGCCATCATCGTCCTTCGACGCCATCGACATCGTGAAGAACGGTACGTGCCGCCGGATTTTCGCTGGGAGCGCTGGTGCTTGAACTAGCCCGGCGGTGGAGGCCTTCGTGTTCGCATTCCGCGCCAGTGGCCGAGGTTCGCCAGGACGCGCCGCTCGTCGGGGAGTGCTTCCGAAACCGTCTTCAGCCCGTCTTCTTCAATGCACCAGTCCGAGGAGTCTCCATACGGGCGGCTTACAGGCATACATACATACATATAGATACATAGAATTGTCGTGATTGCAAAAAGGTCCCTTTTGCCGACCGGATGGACGCAGGAAGGGGGGGCGGACGTTCGAAATGCTGGCGCCGTCCTGGGATCGTCCCGCTCCCCGCGGCGGTCACGCCACGCCGTAGCGCGTTGCTTTGCACGGCCGTCATGATACGGGTCGGATCGGCGCGAAGCGGCCGGCGGCAGCAGAGGCGGGTGTCTTTCGTGTGGAAGGAGATCTCCACTCCCACTCCGGCCCTGGACTTCCTCCGCGCGCCTACGTACGCACATCTGGAGCCGGAGTTGTGGGACAGCCAACTCTGGCTGTATGGCGAACTGGAACGCGGCCTGGCCGATCCGTGGAGTGGCGGGTGGCTTGGCGGGGCGCGGCTGTTCATCCACCGGGCGACGGGGACGTCGGACGGTGCTGTTGGACACGCGCGCCGCCAACATCCCGCTGGTCCCGTGGCTGTGCGAGTTGGCCGCGCGATCGGGCGATGTTGTGCGGGTGGTGGCGGCCCGGCCGCACCTGGCCGACGCGATCCTTGAGGTTCCGGGGGCTGGAGAGGTGTCGATCGACCTCACCCTGTTCACGTGTGAGCGGGCGGCCACCGTGCGGCCGCCGGGGAAGCGTTGTTGCCGGGACAGGCCTATACATTCTGGGAAAACGGGCTCGGGTCGCTGAACACGTTCCTCGAGACGGGCTTCCGGGTGTTCGGCCTCCGTGGGGACGGGAGCCGCAGCGTCGCGACGGCGGGGCTTTGGCCCCTGTCGATCCGGTGTGTGGAGTTGGTGATGGTCGGCACCGATCCGGCGCATCTGCGCAAGGGCCATGCCTCCGCCGTGTCCGCCCTTGCGCTGGAAGCCGGATTGCGGTCGGCCCGGATGGTGACGTGGCGCACCCGACCGTCCAACGTCGCCAGCATCGGTCTGGCCAGGAAGCTCGGCTTCCGGGATCTGGTCGCCCTGCACCACCTGACCCTTCCGGTCCGGTGAACCCGGTCGGCGCATCCCTCCTGGTCTGAGGCGACAGAGCTTTCCGAGGACAGCCTGTGCACTCCGGGCACTGTGGGTCTCTGCCGTAGCCGTGGGGAGTTGAGGCAGCCGTGGTGGAACACCCGATCGAGGTTGTGCACTACAGCCTTGAACTGGATCTCGTCCAGAGCCCGGTGGCAGCCGTGATGCCCGACGCTCCGGGCCGGATCCGCTGCGCCTGTGCCATGACCGTCCGGGCCGTCGGCTCCGAGGCCGTGCCTTCGGCGTGCTTCACCCTGTATCGGTTGCTGCGCGTCTCCGCCGCCAGCGAGGGCGCGGACATCCCGGTCGTGTTCCGCCAGACACTCCGGGAGGTGGACGGCACTCCCGACCTCCACGTGCGTGCCGTCGAGGTGGTGTTTGCCAGTCCCATCGCTCCTGGCCAGCAACGCACGCTCCGCCTGCTCTATGAGGGGCCGCTGGTCGGATACCGCGAGGCTATGGCGTACGTCCACGACTCGGTCCAGCGCGACGTCGCGCTCCTTCGGCCCGAGGTGTTGTGGTATCCGGTGCCCGGCGGTGCCAGCGGAGACATCGTCCGGCGCGCCTACCGCACGCCGGCGTTCGATGCCGTCGTGCGCCTTCCGGAGGGATGGTGGGTGGCGATGGCCGGCGCCCGCCGCGAGTCCGACGCCACCGACGCTCCGCGCTTTCGGGGAGAGGACGGATACGGCGACGGCCTGTTTCTCGTCGCGGGGCGGTACGGCGAGCGTTCGGGAGACGCCGCCGTGACGGTCCACCACCTGCCCGGCCACTCGTCCTGGGCCGACACGGTCGTCGAGGCGGCGGCCTTCACTGCTTCCACGTTGACCGAGTGGCTCGGTCCCCGCGCCAGTCGGCGGGATCCGCTCGTCCTTGTGGAGATCCCCGCGCACTGGGGCTCCCAGGTTGCGCGCGGTTTCATCCTGCAGATCCGCTGCGACGATCCGCGCTCGGTCTTCGCGAACGTCTCCCACGAGGTCTCCCACCACTGGACGCCTGGGGCGGACCGGAACCGCTTCTGCGACGAGGGCGTCGCCCACTACCTGCAGGCCCTGGTCGAAGGGGTGCGCTACGGGGACGGCGCCCGGTGGGAACGCCTGCGCGGGCATCGCGAGCGCTTCCTCCAGCGGCCGGACGCGGCCCAGATCCCGCTCGCGCGCGCGGCCGAGTATCCGGCGCAGATCGAGACCGTGTCTCGGCACAGGGGGCCGCTTGCCCTGGCGGTGCTGCATGCTTGCCTCGGCGACACGGGCTTCCGGGATTGGATGCGGAGCTGGATCGGGTCGGAAAGCGCCCGGAGTGGTGGAACGGTCGCGCACTTCTGCCAGTACCTGCGGGCGTGGGAACTGTGCCGGCGGGGCGGTTTCGACGTGGACCGCTATGTGCGCGAGTGGTTTGAAGTCGCGGGGCCTCTGGCGCTGGAAGGCGGCGCCGACCGGCCCATCACCGAGGCGGTCTCTGCGTGCGCGGCCCGGTATCAGCCCTGAGCCAGGGGCGCGCGGGACGCCGCGGATCCCGGCAGGGGTCTCTGTGGACGCGGCATGCCGGATGTCCCGCGGGTGCGGCGGAGCACTCAGAGCGGTTCCGAATCCTGCCGTATGAAAGGTTCGACCCGCCGGGTCGCGGCACGACCGCGCTATACTCGGTGCGGGGGAATGGCCGTGGCCGTGTTGGCCGTCGATGGGATCGAGGTGCTTGCCCGCCACGGGGTCCTGCCCGAGGAGCGGGTTCAGCCGCAGCGGTTTGTGGTGGACCTGCGCCTGCGGGTGGACGCCGAGGCGGCCGCCGACGCGGATCGGCTGGAGGACACGGTCGATTACGCGGCGGCCTGCGCCGTCGCGGTCTCCGTGCTTTCCGGCCCGCACCGCCAGTTACTGGAGTCGCTCGCGGCGGAGATCGGCAGGCGGTTGCTCGCCGACTTCCCGGCCCTGCGGGGCGGGCTCGTCATCCTGCACAAGCCCGACGCGCGGATGCCGGTTGTCTGCCGGGACGTTGCGGTGCGCCACCGCTTCGGGCGAAGCGGCTAAGGGAGGGGGTGGCCCGCGTGCGCGTCTATCTGGGCCTGGGCGGGAACATGGGCGATCGGGCGGCCGCCCTGGCCGAGGCGGTCGACCGGTTGCGCGCCGCCGGGTTGGAACTGGTGGCGGCGTCGCGGATCTACGAGACCGAGCCGCAGGGACGCCGGGACCAGGCGTGGTTTCTCAACCAGGTGGTGGCGGTGGAGACGCAGCGCGATCCCGCGGCCGTGCTCGGGATCCTGGTGGACATCGAGCAGGCGATGGGGCGGCGGCGCCTAGTGCACTGGGGCCCGCGCATCATCGATCTGGACCTGTTGCTGTATGGTGATCGGCGGATGCACTCCGGCGGCCTGGACGTGCCGCATCCCCGATTGCACGAGCGCGCCTTTGCCCTGGTGCCTTTGGCGGAGATCGCACCCGAGACGGAGATCCCGGGCCAGGGCACCGCCGCCGAACTCGCCCGCCTGCGCCGGGCGGAGCCGGGGCAAACGGTGCGCCCCTGGCCCGCCAGGGCTCCGGCGCCGGTCCGGTCGGCGGGGTCGACCCGGGCCGGGCTCCTGGAGCGGCTGCGGATGGGTGGGGGGCGGGCGCAGAGCGGTTCCGACCTGGCCCGGGAACTCGGCGTGTCCCGGGCGGCCGTCTGGAAGCACGTCCGGCGTTTGCGCGTCGAAGGGTATGACATACCCGGCACCAGCGGCTCGGGGTATGTGCTGCGCGGCGAGGCGGGCGAGTTGGATCCCCTGACCTCCGCCGATCTGACCGATGGCCGGCGCGCACGCGTGGGGCGGGTGCTGCATGTCCTGCACAGCGTGGATTCCACCAATTTTCTCGCTCGCCAGTTGGGTTTGGCCGGCACGGCGGACGGGACGGCCGTGGTCGCGGAGGAGCAGACCGCCGGCCGCGGTCGCAACGGCCGGGGCTTCCTTTCCCCGGTGGGCGGTGTCTACGTGTCTGTCGTGCTCCGGCCGCAACTGCCGCCGGCCCAGGCGGGCCGCCTGACCCTGCTCGGGGCGCTGGCGGTCTGCGAGGCGATCGAGGGCGCGACCGGATTGCGACCGAGCATCAAGTGGCCCAACGACATCCTCCTGCCGGGCGGCAAGGTGTGCGGTATCCTGCTGGAGATGGTCGCCCGCGAGGACTGCGTCGACTTCATCGTGCTCGGCGCCGGGGTGAACGTGCGCTCCTGCCCCCCCGGGGTGGATGCCATCTCGCTGAAGGCCGCGGGTGCGGACATCGGGCGGGCGGCGATGGCCAACGCGATCCTGGACCGGTTGGACGCCGATTACGTCGCGCTGGAGTCCGGTCGTTGGCCGGATTTGCTATCGGCTTGGCGGCGTCGCTGCAGTACCCTCGGGCAGGCCGTAGAAGTGGCGTCCGTCGGTGGGGGTACGTTGGCGGGGATCGCCGTGGACGTCAGCCTCGAAGGGGCGTTGCTGGTGGACGTCGGTGACGCGGTGCGCACGGTCTTCGCAGGGGACGTGCGCCACCTCCGGCCTCCGGCGGGCCACCCCGCCGCGGCGACGGGGCAAAGGCCCCGCGGCTGACCCGCCGCCCCGGGCCGGATGGCGCAGGCGGCGCGCGTTGCAATGGAGGGGGGCAAGGTCCCGCCCGCTGGGTCGGGACGCCACGTGCTGTTGACGGTGGATGTCGGGAACACGCATTCGGTCCTGGCGTTGTTTCGCGGGAATCAGGTGCTGCATACGTGGCGGCTGCGCACCGAACGCGCGGCCACGGCGGACGAGCTGGCGATGGGGCTCTGCGACCTGCTGGGCTACCGGGGACTTTCCCTCGGCGCCGTCGAGGGGCTGGCGATCGCCTCGGTCGTGCCGCCGCTCGGGAGTGTGTGGGCGGAGATCGCGCGGATGTACCTGCACTGCCCGAGTCTGATCGTGGACTCCGCGACGTGCGCGGGCCTGGAACTTGACGTGGAACGGCCGCAGGAGGTGGGGGCCGACCGCATTGCGGACGGGGTGGCCGTCTGGCGGCTGTACGGGGCGCCATCCGTGGTGGTGGACTGCGGCACCGCCACCAAGGTGGATGCCATCGGCGCCGGGGGCCGCTACCTTGGTGGTGTGATCGCCCCCGGCATCGGCACGGCCTCGGAGGCACTGTTCAACGCGGCCGCACTCCTGGCGCGAGTGGACCTGGCCGCACCGCCCCGGGCGCTGGGCCGGACAACGGCGACCCAACTGCAGGCGGGTATCGTCTACGGTAGCGCGGCCATGATCGACGGGCTGGTCGACCGCGTGCGCACGGAGATGGGCGGCGCACAACGGGTCGTGGCCACCGGGGGATTTGCGCCCTACGTCGCTCCCGTGTCGCGTACGATCACGGAGGTGGCCCCGCAGCTGACCATGCACGGCCTGCGCTTGATCTACGAGTTCCACCAGGCCGGCGGGGGCGAGAGGGGGGAGTGACATGGTCCGGGTACAACTGCTGACCCTGGGGCGCGTCCAGGGGAGCGACGACTACCTGCTTGTCCTGCGTGAAGTGGACGGCGAGCGGCTGCTTCCGATCACCATCGGGGAGTTCGAGGCCCGGGCGATCGAGCGCGCCGCCAGGGGCGTCATCCCGTCCAGGCCGGGCACCCATGACCTCTTGACCTCGGTGGTGCAACGCCTGGGTGGGGTGCTGGAGCGCGCCATCATCCATGACCTGCGTGACGAGACCTTCTTCTGCCAGCTCGAGTTGCAGGGCGGCCGCGGTCTGCTCGAGGTGGACTGCCGCACCAGCGACGCGGTGGCGCTGGCCCTGCGCAGCGACAGCCCGGTCTATGCGACCGAGGACGTGCTGCGCAAGGCCGCCGTGCTGCCGCGCCAGGAATTGGCGGATCCGCTCCAGGAGGATTCCGACGCCGATGGGGCACCCGACCCGGAATAGGTGGTGCTCTGTCGGCGGCCGCCTGCGTACAGTGCCCCAGACTGCAGGACGCGCCCTGCGTCCGCCTGGAGGGGGCGCCGTTGACACCAGATGATGGGCTTGCCTACAATAGGTCGCCGCGCGGCAAGGTACGCTTGCGCGTGGCGTCCCCGCCCAAGAAGGCGGCTGCGTCGCCGGCCCTCAACCGCGAGGGAGGGGCGGGCGGCGGTGCCTCGAAAGACGTCGCCAAACCGCGCAAGTCGCGGCCCCGGACGACGCTGAGGGAAGGTGCGTCCCCCCTTATGGCGGAACGTGAGCGCGAGGTTCTCCTGACGGCCGAAGGACTCCAGCGCCTCGAACAGGAACTCGAGGAACTCAAGTCCTCCAAGCGCCGTGAGGTGGCGGAGCGGATCAAGGTTGCCCGCGAGTTCGGAGATCTGTCGGAGAACTCTGAATACGAGGCCGCCAAGAACGAGCAGGCCTTTGTCGAGGGCCGTATCCTGGCGCTGGAGAATGTGTTGCGCAGTGCGCGCATCGTGCAGGACAGCGAGATCGATCCCCATCGCGTCAACATCGGGACGACCGTCACCCTGCGCAACCTGGAGAGTTCAGAACTCGTCGTCTACACGATCGTTGGCTCGAGCGAGGCGGATCCGCTGCACGACCGCATCTCCTATGAGTGCCCGGTGGGGCAGGCCGTGTTCGGCCAGCCGACCGGCAGCAAGATCGAGGTCCGCTCGCCCGGCGGCCTCGTCAAGTATGAGATCGTCGCCCTGAAGCGCTGACCGCCGCCGGGTGGCAGCGTGGTTCGGGCATGGATGGCCGGAGGTCCACAGACCTCCGGCATCTTGATTGGTTGGACCGCCGGGAGGTCCGGGCGGTTGAAGGGGGCAGGGCACGTGGACGAGCAGGTACCGCCGGAAGCCGGTTCCGCCCACGCGGACCCCGGGGTGTTCGAGGCGCGCCGCGCCAAAGCGGCTCGCTGGCGGGCCCGCGGCGTCGAACCCTACGGGGGCCGTTACGAGCGCACCCACACCACGGCCGACGTGCGGGATCGCTTCGCGGAACTCGAAGGACAGACGGTGCGGGTGGCTGGCAGGCTGGTCTCGCTGCGCCGTCAGGGGCGGGTCGCCTTTGCCGACCTGCAGGACGGCGGTGGACGCCTGCAGTTGTTCGCGCGGGCCGACGTGCTCGGACCGGAGCCCTTCGAGCAGTTCCTGGAGCTGGAACCCGGCGATGTGGTCGGGGCCGGCGGCGAGGTGATGCGGACGCGCGCCGGCGAGGTGAGCGTGCTCGTGCGCGACGCGGTCCTGCTGGGCAAGTCCCTGCGGCCGCTGCCGGACAAGTGGCACGGTGTGCGCGATACGGAGGTCCGCTACCGCCAGCGCTACCTGGACCTGCTCGTCCATCCCGAGGTGCGCGAGACGTTCGTCCGCCGCAGCGCCATCGTGTCCAGCCTCCGCCGCACCCTCGACGCCCGCGGCTATCTTGAGGTGGAGACGCCGGTGCTGCACGCGGTCGCGTCCGGCGCGGCGGCGCGGCCGTTCCGCACGCACCACCACGCCCTTGGCATGGAACTCCACCTGCGCATCGCGCTGGAACTGCACCTGAAACGGCTAGTGGTCGGCGGCCTGGAGCGCGTCTACGAGATCGGCCGGGTCTTTCGCAACGAGGGCGTCTCGACCCGCCACAACCCCGAGTTCACGATGCTCGAGTGCTACCAGGCGTTTGCGGACTACGAGGACATCATGCTGCTCACGGAAGCGTTGGCGGCGGATGCCGCGATCGCCGCGACCGGTGACACCCGGGTGCGGCGGGACGGCGAGACGGTGGAGTTCAAACCGCCGTGGCGGCGGCTGTCCATGGTTGAAGCGCTGCGCGCGGAGGGCATCGATGTGCTTGCCGCGGAGGACGACGCTCAGGCCCGCCGGCTGGCACGCGCCGCCGATGTGGAGGTGGCCGAACGGGCAACCTGGTCCGAGGTGGTGGACCGCCTCGTGGAGGAGCGGATCATGCCCGAACTGATCCAACCCACCTTCCTGACCGATCACCCGGTGGCGCTCTCGCCTCTGGCGCGGGCCAGGCCGGACGACCCGCGCATCGCGTACCGCTTTGAGGTGGTGGTCGCGGGCATGGAGTTGGCCAACGCCTTCAGCGAGCTGGCCGATCCACAGGAGCAGCGGCGCCGCTTCGAGCAGCAGGCGATGGAACGGGCGCGGGGTAACGAAGAGGCCCTCGCGGCCGACGAAGACTTCCTGCGCGCGCTGGAGTACGGGATGCCGCCGACCGGCGGTCTGGGCATTGGCGTCGACCGCTTGGTCATGCTGCTCACGGGTGCGGGGAGCATTCGCGAGGTGCTGTTGTTTCCGCATTTGCGGCCCGAAGCGGGGTTTGGGGGGCGGAGTTGAAGCGGGGTAGAAAGAAGGCGGAGTGAAGGGCTT
>JAJZXK010000010.1 GCA_021806565.1 Bacillota bacterium
AACCTGCTTCATGTCCATAGTATAGCACGTTCGCTGCATGCGAACACGTGAGGGAGGCGCGCCCCTGTCCCACGGCTGAAGCCGGGGGCATCTACGGGTCGCGCCGGGATCTGTGTGATCCAGGCCTGGTCGCAGCCCCCCTGGAGGTGGCCGATCTCGACCGGGCGAGTGGATTCTGCGCCGGGCTGAGGCTCCGGCCGGCGCACCGCAACGCCCGGCAGGTCTTCTTCTGGATCGGAGCGCCTCAGCAACACCTACAGATCCTCGGTCTGTGGCTTGCCGCCGGCGGATCGCACGCCGCAAGAGCGCCACATCGCCTTCCGCGTGGAGCGGGAGGACCTGGAGCGGCAGTGGCTGGATCAGCGGGCCAGCCGTCCAAGGGGGCTCTTCGGGCGGCCGCCGCTGGAACCCGTCGTCCACACCTGGATACTGGCGACCTGCCTGTATTTCGACCATCCCGACGGCAGCGAACTGGAGTTGATCGCGCCGCTGCGCGGTGAAGCGCCGCGATATGTGGAGGGCGTGCGCCATCCGCCGTTCCTCGGCGAATGGCGCCGGTTGACGGCCGAGGCCCGAAAGCCGCACGGATGGGCGGCAGGGTCGGCCCACCCCCGACGCCGCGACCTCAGGCCGGATGGCTCGCCGCGGCCGCCGCTTGCGGGGAGTCCGCTGCGATCTGCATCAGTTCGATGCGGTTACCGTCCGGGTCGGTGAGCCAGGCCTGGGCGTTGTGGTCCCGGCCCACGCGGGAAGGACCGTCCGCCCGCACGCCGCGGGCCTCCAGTTCCGCGAGCGTGGCGCCCAGATCGTCGACTACCAGGCACAGGTGCCGGTAGGAGCTGCCCGCCGGCGGCCGGCCCGGTTGAACGTTCCGGTCCGGGAACAGCTCCAGGAAGTCCGCACCCCGCACCTGCAGGTAGACGATCCGGGTCTCACCCTTGTCGTTGTTCAGTCGAAAGGCCTCACGCAGCCCGAGCCCGTCCACGTACCACTTCAGGCTGCGCTCGAGGTCGGAAACCCCGTAGGCCGCATGCCCGATGCCGGTGATCATCGACGCCCACCCACCCTTACCCCATATCCGCCCCGGCCTTCTCTTCGTCCCAGCCATGCGCCCCCCTGCGGACGCCGAGGCGGGCGGGGCATCGTGCCCCGCCCGCCCTGCAGTTCGCGGAGCGATCGCCCCTGCGGCTACTGCCCGCCGCCGAAGCTGAGGGCGGCACCGCCGGCCGGAGCGGCGGGCGCGGCGTAGTGGTCCTCGCCGCTGACCTCCTCCAGGGAGCGGCCCGAAGGCTCCGGCAGCACCAGGGTGATCAGCATACCGACCAGCGAGAGCGCGAAGGTCAGCGTCAGGGTACCGGTCAGGCCGAGGTAGTGGTTGAGCAGCGGGAAGGCGAACACTCCGATGAACGCGCCGAACTTGGCCACTCCGGCAGAGATCCCGTGACCCGTGGAGCGGGCGCTCACCGGATACAGCTCGGCCGACAGCACGAAGGTAGTGCAGTTGGGACCGAACTCGGCAAAGAAGTAGCTCAGGCCGTACACCAGCAGGAACGGTACCACCAAGTGGGTCAGACCCGGGATGACGCCGATCGCGAGAAAGGCCAGGCCCATCAGGCCGAACCCGATCAACTGCAGCCGGCGGTGGCCGATGCGGTCCATGTACAGGAAGGACAGCACGTAGCCGGGTACCGCCGCGAGGGTGAACAGGATCAGGCTCCAGGACATCATCGCCATGGGGCCGGCGCCGGGCGCGAGGTCGTGGAGGATCAGCGGGGTGGAGATCGTGTTGCCGTAGTACGCATAGTCGAAGATGAACCAGGTGCCCGCGGTGCCGAACAGCATCAGCAGGTAGCGGGGATTGGTGATGAACTCCTTGAAGGAGAGGCGGATCCGCCCTTCGGCCGGGGCCGGGGCCGCGGCTCGCACGCTGCCACCTGAGAAGCGGTCCAGTGCCGCAGCGGCGCCCCGGGCGTCGCCCCGCACGCGGGCTGTGAAGCGCGGGCTCTCAGGCATCGTGCGCCGGAAGTAGATGACCGCCAGCGCCGGAAGCGCACCGAGTCCGAGCATCCAGCGCCAGGCCAGATCCGAGGGTACCCCGGAGGCCAAGAGCGTCAAAGCGACGACGGGACCGACGACCAATCCCAGCGCCTGCATCGAAAAGACGAGCGTGACCAGCTTGCCACGATCCCGCTTGTTGGCGTACTCGCTCATGATCACGGCGCTGACAGGGTAATCGCCACCGATTCCAACCCCCAGGAGGAAGCGGAAGGCGATCAGCCAGATCAGGTTTGGCGCGAAGGCGGAGCCAATGGCAGCGACGGCCATGATGGCCGCTTCCACGCCGTAAATGGCCTTGCGACCGAAAACGTCCGCCAAGCGGCCGAAGAGGAATGCCCCCAGGAAGGCGGCGGCGAGCGAGACGCTGCCGACCAGACCGATCGCCCCGCTGCTGAGATGCCAGTTCTTGGCGATCAGCGTCATGGCGGCGCCGATGATGAACAGGTCGTATGCGTCGGTGAAAAAGCCCATGCCTGCCGTAAGCGCTGCCCGCAGATGGAACAGCCCAAGCGGGGCCTCGTCCAAAGCCTCACTCAGTCCACGGGCGCTCGGTGCGGACACGATTGCGTCCCCTCCCTGTCCTCGTGCAACCCGGCGACCGCTCGACACCGGGGGGCATCGGAGCCGCCGGCCACAGCGTAACAGGGGCAGGTCAACATCCGGTTGCACCCGCGTGAAGATTGCGTGAAGGAGGCGCGCTCAGGTCAGGCCGCCCAACCCGTGGGCTGTGTCGATCGGGCGCTGGTATGCGTCGACCGCACCGGAAAGCACGTCGGCCACCCGCACGACCTGGCGCGCGGCCGCGGATTCCAGCACCGCCATCGCGCAGGCCAGGTCCGCCAGTCCCTGATCGCCGTCGGCCTCCATCGTGGGCCCGCCAGAGACGGCACGCAGGAAATCCAGGAACTGGAGCGCCTTGGTGTCGCGGATGCCGCCTGGAAACCAGGCGTCCTGCTGCGCCTCGGCACCGGCCAGCGAGGCCAGATCCACCTCGGCGCCACCCTCCGGCTGCCAGCGCCGGCCCTTGAGCACCCCGCGCCCGCCGTACACGACCGGCCCGCCCGGCCAGAAGGTGGGATCCCCGTGTCCGGCCCAGGAAAAACTGACGTGGCCGAGTCCCCCCGTCGCGAGCCGGAAGACGGCGTGAAAGGTGTCCTCCACGTCCGGGTGCACCCGCTGCGACACCGAGCCGTCCGGCCCGGGCGTCACACGCTCCGGCGCGAACCGGGCCGTCATCGCCGTCACCTCGGCGACCTCGCCGGCGACGGCGCGAATGTGATCGAACTGATGCACGCCGATATCGATGCTCGGCCCACCGCCGGCTTCGAGCTTGCGGTGCCGCCAGGGCGTCTCGGCGACGATGCGGTCGGGCGACCAGGCACCCGTACCCACCCCGCCCATCAGCACCATTTCCACCGGACCGACCACGCCGCCGCGCACCGCCCAGGCCTGCAGTCGCACCGTGGCGTCATAGGCCACCCCCTCGGCGACGCCCAAAACACGCCCATGGCGGAGGGCCGCTTCCACCATCGCCCGACCGGCGCGGACCGAGACCGCCAAGGGCTTTTCGCACAGCACGTGCACACCGGCCTCCAGGCAGGCGATCGCCTGGGTGTGGTGGAGATGGACCGGGGTCAACAGCAGAACCGCATCCACGCAGCCAGCATCCAGCATGGCGCGCACATCGCCGAAGCACTCGGGCAGGGTGTCGGGGTGCACATCGCTGACGTAGAGGTGCTCGGCGGCCAGCGGATCGCCCGGCGCGCCCACCGGCGGCCTGGGAGCGGGCCCTTCGCCGCGCCGTCGGAACGCCATCGCCCCGGCGGTGGTCCGGCCGACCAGCGCCGTGATGCGAAAGTCCGCCAATCCTGCCTGCAGCAACGCCCGCATACCCCGCAGGTGCGAAGGCAGGATGCGCGCCGTACCGACGATGCCGATCCGCAGCAACACGCCACTCCCAGTCCGGCCGCAGCCGCGGCCACGGTGGCGGTTATCCGCCCCGTCCGTGCGCTCCTGCCTCCTTGACGGCCAGGTTTGTCCTTTGGCCCGCGAAAGGGCATGATGATCGGTGGCCGGGGCGGCTGCACCCCGGACCGGCGAGTACTCGAACGCTGCGGGGAGCCGGCCGGCGCCCACGTCGCGGCCGCCCGCACGGAGTCGGCAGGTGGTTGCCATGCAGGTCGTCCACTGGAACGGGAACCGCTTCGGTCCGGCCGACCTCTTCCGGGTGGCCCGCGAGGCCCGCGCGCGCTCCTGGCTTGGAGAGGGAGGGCGCCGCTTTCTTTACCACGCGGGCGTCTGCCTCGCGGTGGATCGCTCCCTGACCCCCGAGCAATCGCTGCAATTGGACGCCCTGTTGACCGAGTTGCGGCGTTTGGGAAGCGCCTGCCTGCAGCATGCGCCGGCCGTATCCCGCGAAGGCGGCGGGACCGCGCCGGATCTGGAGGCACTGGAGCGGGAACTGGCCTCGCTGCGTCTGTTTCTGGCCGCGGCCACCGAGCGCGTCGAGGCGCACTGGCAGCGGCTCCAGCGCCGCAAGCAGGGTCTGCCCCCCGACAGCGGCCCCGACATTTACCTCTAGCCGGCCGAGAAAGGCGGGCACTTCGATCCCCAAGCGCGGTTGCAGCCGCAGCCGTAGTTAAATTATAGATGGAGTAGACGGCCCAAACGGCCAGCGGCCCGGTGCGCGGACAACCCGCGTGGTGTATACTTTGCGCGCTGAGGCAGGCCGCGTTGCGGTCGGCCTCGACCCCCTGAGGAACCGACAATCCAAGATCCCCGGGTCCCGCGGGACACGGCCAGTGGGCCACCACAAGGCTTAGTCTGCTTTGTCGGTGGATGGAACCGCCAGCCGCTTCCTGTCGTCCTGCCCGATGGAGGGGCATCCGCGTGCGCTTGCATTGGGCCTGGACCGTCATCCTCGCGCTTACCTGTGCCGCCGGCTGCGGCCGTTCCTGGCCGACGGGCGCGCTTGGGCACGCCCCCACACCGGTGCCGTTGGCCGGAGGCGACACCGCAACGGCTCTGGCGGCCCCGGCCCCCCTGGCGGCGGCCCCCGCCGTGCAGGTGCAGCGGTCGCCCCTGGCCGGGATCGACATACACGCCGTGGACCTCCACGCCGGCCGCGGGGCGGCCGTCGCCACGCGAGGCTGTTACGGCGGCAGCGGCTGCACCGGCATCCTGCTGTGGACGGCCGACGCCCGGCGGGGTTGGCACGTGGCGGACACAACCGCGTGGCCGCTGCGCAGCCTGCACTTTGCGGGGGCCCGCGGCTGGGCGGTCGGTGGGAACTGCCCGCCGGCCGTGCCCACGCAACCCTGCACCGGGGCTCTGCTGCAGACATCCGACGGCGGCCGCACCTGGCACGTCCTCTACCGCAGCACGGGCTCCGGCATCCGGCGCGCCATACCCACCGGCCGCCAGGGCGGATGGCTGGAGACGGCCGCCGGGGACCTCTGGCACACCAGCGACGGCGGCCGTGACTGGCAACCGGCAAAGATCCCCTGCGCGCATGGCGGCGCCGGACCGCTGGCGTTCTCCGGCACCAGCGGCTGGCTCGTCTGTGGGTCCGGCACCCTCTACCGCACCGACGACGGCGGCTCGCACTGGCGGGCGGCCGGCGCGGCGGCGCTGCCGGCCGGTGTAGCCGGGATCGCGGCCGCCTCCGGCGCGCTCTGGGCCCGCACCCTCGCCTCGGCGCCCTCGCTGTGGCTCTCCCTCAACGCGGGCCGGAACTGGCGGCCGGCGGCGGGCACACTGGGCGGGGCCGACATCACTGCGCTCCACGCCAACTCGGGACGCCGGGCCTATGCGGTCGTCGGCCTCGGACCGCGCGGCGCGGTCGTCCACACCACGGATGGCGGCCGTACCTGGACACCCGTCTACCCGAGGTCCGGCGCGCCGCTTGCCACGACGGGCATGCGGTCGCTCAGCTTCTTCGGGGCCCAGCGCGGCCTGGCGCTCGGGATGGCCGCCGGCCCGCGCACGCTCTGGCAAACGGCCGACGCGGGCCGCTCCTGGCAGGCGGCCGGGGCACTGCCGGCCGAAGCGGTCGTGGTCGACTGGGCCTTTCGCACCCCGTCGCTGGGGTGGGCGGTGCTCTCCATCCGGGGAGGCACTCCCAGGCTGTATGGGACCAACGACGGCGGACGCAACTGGACGCCCGTCTCCGCCGCCGCGGGGTTGGTCCCCTCCGCGGTGACTCCGGCCGGTCCGACCGGCCTGCGCCTGGAAGCGGCCGGGCGCCTCTACCGCCTGGACGCCGGCGGCCACCCGGTGCCGCTGGGCCGCACGCCCGACCTGACCAACCTCGATTTCACCGGAAGCCGGCACGGGTGGGCGATCGCCCGCGGCGAGGTGCAACAGACGCGCGACGGCGGCTCCCGCTGGACGGCCGTTCCGCTCCCGCCCGGCTGGGCGGCGGTGGACCTGTCCTTTCCGCGGCCGCAGGACGGCTGGGTTCTCGCCCAGCAGGCCTGCGCCAACGACAACGGTTGTCCCTTCGCCTTGGCCCACACGACCGACGGGGGCCTCACCTGGTCGTGGGGGGCGATGGGACGGCTGCAACCCACCGACGTCGTCTTCAGTGGCCCGGCGACGGGCTGGCTCGTCACGACTTACGGAGGCCTGTACCGGACGACGGACGGCGGGCGCAGTTGGTCGCGCCTGTCGTGAACCGGCGGCCCTGAACCTCCCCACGGCTGAAGCCGGGGGCTTGCGCCGCGATCTCGGTCAGGTCGGCCGGCCCTCGGCGCCCGCCGGGAACAGGACGGCCACCGGGCAATCGGCGTGGCGCACCACATACTCCACCGTCCGGCCGCAATACACCTCCCGGCCCGCCATGCGGCGGTCGGCCGCCAGCAACACCAGATCCGCCCGCAGGGCCCGCGCGGCGTGCACGATCTCGCGTCCGGCCGCGCCGGTGCTGCCGGTGCGCACCTCCGTCCGCACCGGCACGCCCAGCAGCTCACCCAGAGACCGTACGCCGTTGGTGGAGTGGTGCCCGACCTGCTGGCGCAGCAGGGCGTCGCGGCCCGCTCCCCCCGTCCAACCCGGTTCGCCCCAGACGTCCAACTCGACCACGTGCACGGCCACCACCTCCGCGCGGGTGCCCCGGGCCAGAGCCACCGCGAACTCGCCGGCGTGCTGGTCGGCGGCGGTGCCGGCCGTCGGCAGCAGGATGCGGCGGACGGCGAACTCGCCGCGCGCCGAGCCGGGCAGGCGGACGACGAACACCGGGCACGGGGCGCCGGCCACCAAGCGGTCCGTCACCGTGCCGAACAGGCTGGGGCCCGGTAGTTCGCTCGCCCCCAGCACGATCAGGTCGTAACCGCGCTCCAGTTCGTGAAGTACGGTGGATTGGAGGTCCGGATCCGGTTCCACGACCCGCAGTTGCCAGTGCACACCCTGGCCCAGGGCGGGCGGCGTGGCGGGCGGCGCCGGGCGGCCGTCCACAGGGCGGACGTGCAGCGCGGTGACGTCGATCTCCCGCCGCGCGGCCAGGTGCGCGACGACCTGCGCCGCATACAGCGCGAAGCGGCCGTCGCGGATGGGCACGAGCACCCTGCCCACCCCGTGCAGGAAGCCGCGGGCCTCCGCGGCCTCGCGCCGCAGGCGGCCCTGCTCGGACGGGTCGGCCGGCATCCGCTGCAGGCAGGCGCGCAGCGCCGGGGGCGCGGCGAAGGACGTGGCCATCGCCACGACCACCACGATGGAGTACGTGGTGCCGCTGAAGGCACCGGATTGCAGCGCGATGGTGGCGACCACGATCTCGGGCAGGCCGCGCGCGTTCATGCCCGCTCCCAGGGCCGCGGCCGTCCAGCCGTCCAGGCCGCTGAAGCGGCCGGCGAGATAGGTGCCGCTGAACTTGCCCAGGCATGCCACCAACAGCAGCAGCCCGGCCACCACCAGCGGCTCCGGGTGCAGCACGCGCGGCAGGTCCACCGCCAGGCCGGCGCTGGCGAAAAACAGTGGCGCAAAGACACCCATGGTCATCGACCGTAGCGCGCGGCTGGCCGCCCGGCCGACGCGCGGGATGCGGGACAGCTGCACCCCGACCAGGAACGATCCCAGGAAGGCCTGCACATGGAGGGCCTCGGTGATCGCGGCGCCGGTGAGGCCGAGGGCGACCACGGCGGACAGCATGGCGTCGTCGCCACCGAAGCGCCGGTCCACCCACGCCAGCACCGCGCGGATCGCACCATGGCCGAGCGTGAACAGGAAGACGGCAAACAGGACCGTCCCGGCCATCGATTCGCTCAGCCGGGCGACGGGCAGGGCCTGGGCCGTCGCCAGCCCCGCCACCATCGCCAGGAGGAAATAGCCGGTGGAATCGGTCAGCATGCTGGCGGCCAGGGCCAACTGGCCGATGTCGCGGCGCATCAGGTCCATCTCGAGCAGGATCTTGAACAGGACGGAGATGGAGGTCAGAGAGACCGCGGTTGCCAGGAACGCCGCGAAAGCAAGCCGGTTCGTGCCGTGCAGACCGAGGCCAGGTGGCAGTAGGCTCGCCAGCGCCAATCCGCCAGCGAACGGGATCGCCATGCCCAACAGGGTGACCAGACCCGCCGAGCGCCAGCGGCGGCGGGCCATGGCGACGTCCGTCTCCATCCCGCTCAACTGCAGGAGCAGGATCACGCCGATTTCCGCCACCAACTGCAACAACACGCCGCTCAGGGCGTGTGAGGGGAAGAGCGCCGCGCCGACTCCGGGTAGGAGCGCTCCCAAAAGCGACGGACCGAGCGCGACACCGGCCAGGGTCTCACCGATCACCTGGGGCTGGCCGAGGCGGCGCGCCACCTCCCCCAGGCCGCGGGCCAGGGCGAGCAGCAGGGCGGCATCCATGAGAAAGCGCAGCAGATCGGCGGCATCGAGGGTCATGGACGAGCCGCGAGCAGGCCGTCCGCCGGAGGAATCGCGACTCCCTCCCCATCCCTTGTCCGCACACGCTGGGCGCGGCGGTTGCCGCAGCGAATCCCCGCCACACCAGCCAGAAGGGCGGCCGCTGCGGACATGGAGCGTGGGCCAACCGCCGCGGTCGGGGCGACTTCCTCTGCAGGCATGCGGCCGCTCCCTCCACGCGGACCTGAATGCGGCCAGGAACGTCGGCGCCAACTGCCTTCCCGCTCTCGCCATGCGCGGGTCTGGCGCGGCCGCCTGCCATCCACCGGCCCAGCACAGCGCGATCCTGTAGCTGCAAGCCGCCGGCTCTAGCCGACGGTCGTCGACCCGATCCTTCCTCTGCTCGTGGCATGGTCGTCCCAGCCGCCCTGGGGGCCGGTTTCGCTCCAGCAGCAACCCGCTTCGCCGCAGCCGGCCCCGCCGGCCAGCCCCTCCGACGCCCGCGTCACGTGGCACCGAGACGTTCGCGCTCGCGCGACAGCGACAGGGAGCCCCGGCCCGCCGCCGACAGCAGACCACCGACCGCACCGAGCCAACTCACCGCGGCCAGGACGACCGAAAGCCCGTGCGCCCGGACGAATGCGGGCGAGCCGGGGGCCAGATGGGCAACCCACGGCCCCACCGCAAGGGCGAGCAGAAACGCCGCTCCGGCTTGAACAGACGACCACGCGAGGGGTACCAGCCCGTCCCGACCGGCCAGGGCCGACCCTCCGGCGGCAGCCACGCCGGCCAGCACGCCGAACCCAAAGAGGCTCGGAAACAGCGTGGAAACGGCCGGCAGCGCACCATGGTCCCCCAGGGCCGCAAAGAGGGCCGGCGCGCCCATCACACCAAACCAGCCGGCCCCGCCGAACCACGCCGCACAGCCCAAGACCGCGCACAGTGACCCGGCGCTCCGGAGCCTCCCCGCCCGCGCCGCGGCATCCACCCGGTCCCACCCCCCCTCCAGCCGCTCCGTCAGGTCGGATTGTATCGCGCCAGACGCTGGCGCGCAGGCGTATCCAACCGCTGGCGGCTGGCCATCCCGGGCGGCCGCCAGCGATTAGAGAGCACCGCGGGGAGCGCGTCATGGCGGCCTGGGGCAGCCTCTGGGGCCAGCTGCGCAGCCAGGACGCCGAGATCTCGCGCCTCGTGCAGGCCGGCTCTGGTCAGGGACGGCCAGCTCCGCTGCGCGCTCGCCTTCTGCGTCGGCCTGGTCGACAGGGGATGCATAGATGGCGCGCGGACGTCTTCAGTTTCGGCGACGCGGCGCGGCGCCACTTTCCCACCGACACCGCCCTGCGGGCCTAAGACTGGGCCCGCGCCTTCCCGCAGGCCAAGGTGCAGGTGCGTTTCAAGATCACCATTGTGCACTGCGGCCCGCAACTGGGCCCGCCGGTCAAGGCGAAAGGCTGATGCGGCCGCGCGGGGAGGGCCGACGGTCCGTGCTGGACCTGCTGCTCAGCGTCTTGTGGCTGCCATTGCTGCTGCCGCGGTTCCAACTCGGCCGCTGCTGCCTGCGCCACGGCTGGCCGGGGGGGGCCGCCGCCGTCTTCGGCTTTCTGCCTGCTGGACCTGAACTGCCTCGTACGCGGTGCGGTGCCGGCCAGGCGGTGATCGTGCGCCCACCCGGCTCTCCCCGGAAACGGAGTAAACCGCATCCAAATCCTCCATCGCGACCCCCATACCGGCGTCCGGCCGGCGAATGAGGGTTGGTGAGACGCCGGGGGCGACGGCCTGCCGCCCAGACGGGCTCAACGCAGGCAGGGTAGAGCCTGCGGGCGGCAGGCCCCGCCGGCACAGGACACGGAGGTGGGATCGCGGTGGAGACACTAGATGCCCCGAGTCAAAAGAAGGGCAAGGTTCGGTGGCGCCAGCGAACGATGCGTGCCGCCATGGCGGTGGGCACCGGGCTCGCCGTCCTAGCGGCCTCGGGGGTGGCCCTGGCCGACCACGGAGGTCACCGAAACAAGCGGCATGAGCATCAAAAGCACGATCACGGCCCCCGCTCCGCGAAGTTCACGGACCTCTCGCGCGTACCCTGGGCCGGACCCGCGATCCAGTTGATGGCGGTTCAAGGCATTATGCTCGGCGTCGGCAACGGCCAGGCGGCACCAAACGCGGCCACGACCCGGGCCGAGATGGCCACCATGTTGGCCCGTATGCTGGCCTTGCCCGCGACGTCGGCCCCAGCCGGACCGGCGATGTTCCACGACGCCGGCCACATCCCGCCCTGGGCGCAAGCCGCCGTACGGGCCGCGGTGCTCAAGGGCATCCTCAAGGGCGAAACCGGCGGCGACTTTGAGCCCAACCACCCGGTGACCTGGGCCCAGGCGGCGGTCATCATCGACCGCGTCTTCCACTTCCCCGCCGTTTCCGGCTCGCAGGTCTCTTCCGAGTTGGCGCAACTGCCCAACGGCCGGCGGACCCCCGAATGGGCGCGGCCCGGTGTGGCGGCGGATGTGTCGGCGGGCCTGTTCCAGGGGCTGGTCGGCCAGTTCTATGTGCCCAACGCGCCGATCAACCGCGCCGAGCTCGCCTATCTGCTGGCGCGCGCGGAACGGCTGCAGCCGTCCGCGGTCGCCCCGGCCAACTCCGTGGTGGTGGGCGTGATCCAGTCGGTCGGCCAGGGATCCCTGATCGTCCGCACCGCCAGCCGCGGCAACGTCACGGTACCGCTGGCCACCAACGCGATCATCTACCAGGCCGGCGCACCCGCCACCACCAGCGATCTGAAGACCGGTGAGCACGTCGTCATCGGTGTCGACGGCAACGGCCAGGGGGCCCTGATCGAGATCGTCACCCAGGCGCCGCCGCCCGGCCAGCAGACCACCACGGTCACCGGCACGGTCAGTTCGGTGTCCACCGGTCAGATCACGGTTCAGACCGCCAATGGGCCGCAGACGTATGGCTTCGCGCCCAACGTCACGCTCTCGGGCGCCTCCAGCGTCCTGGGCCTGACCAACGACCAGGTCAGCCTGACCATCAACTCGGTGAACCAGGTCACCGCCATCGACGTCACCCAGGCGTCGCAGAACTCCACGCTCTCCGGCACGGTGGCCGCGGTCTCGCCGTCGGCGAGCGGCGGCTCGATCACCATCACGGAGGCCAACAACGAGTCGGCCACGTTCGCTATCGCACCATCGGCGACCGTCTCCGGTCAGGCCTCCAGCCTCACGGAGATCCAGACGGGCGCCCAGGTCACCCTGACCATTTCCTCGTCCGGCACGGTCACCGCCATCGACGTCACGCAGGCACCGGCATCCTCGACCGTCTCCGGCAGTGTCTACTCCGTCAGCACCAGTTCCAGCGGCGGCTCGATCGGCGTCACCGAGTCCAGCGGCCAACAGGTCAGCTTCGGGGTGGCTTCGTCGGCGACGGTGACGGGTCAAGCCTCCAGCCTATCCGGCGTGGCGACCGGTGACCAGGTCACCCTGACCATCAACTCCAGCGGCCAGGTGACCGCGATCGACGTCACGCAGGCGGCCCTGCCGCCCGTCGCCTCCACCCAGAACGGCGTCGTCGTGGGCGCCACCTCCGGTGCCAACAGCGTAACGGTGCTCGTCTATCAGAACGGCACGCCGCAGTTGGCCAACGACACCCTGGTGTCCGGCGGGACGGTAACGCTGAACGGGGTTACCCAGAACCTCAGCGCCCTGAACGTGGGCCAACCGGTGACGGTGAAGCTCGACGCCCAGGGTCAGGCGGTTTCCGTCTCGGCCAGTTCCATCGGCTCCGGTGAGCAGCGGGCCAGCGGCGCCCTTTCGAGCAACAGCAACGGCTCGGTGCTCATCTACACCTCCTCCGGCCAGCAGGTGAACCTGCCGGACGGCACCTCGCCGATCGCCGTCGCCAACGGCTCGATCGTGGCCCTGAGTTCTGTGGCCACGACCTCGCAGGTGACGGCCGTGAGCGGGGCGGCCAACGGCAGCCTGCTGCTCGTGGTCCACTAGCCCCGAGCGCGCAGGCCCGAACACGTTCAACCATGATTGGGGAGGCCGCCGGTCCAGCCGGCGGCCTCCCCTGCCGTCTGACCTCGATGATGGCACGCGGCCACCGCCCCGGCGCGTGCAGGCGAAACTGGGACTCGCCAGAGGTGCCAACCTGGCCGGGACGGCGACAAACTCGGGCGAATCCATCTGCCGCCGGAGCGCCAGGCAACCGACCGGTTGATGATGGGCACCACCGCGGCTCTGGCCCGACAGCACCACCGACCGGAACTGCTCTTCAAGGCCGACGCCATCGCAAGCCAGCTCGGTCGGTCTCCTACCTCGCACGATCCGTGGGCAAGTCGGCGGTCCGGGAACCCAACCGGGACGATCTGGCGGCCCTGGATCCGCTGGTGGCCGGTCTGTGCGGGGTCCGCCTGGCCTGGCGGCCCCGCCCGGATCGTTGGCGCGGCCCTCTTGGGAGGCACCCGTCGGCGGCGATCCACTGAGCCCGTGACGCCCACCATCGGCCCGTGGCTGCGCGCCGGGCCGCCTCTGGAGCGCGGCCGCCGGATGGACGCAACTCTCCAGATCGGCCTCGGTATACTGTGCCGTGGCCGCAACGGGCCGGGGGGGGCGTCCATGCGCCTGACCGCAGAGAGCCTTGTGTGTGTGGATTTCGACGACACGCTCGTGGCCAACCAGCAGCACTTCGCGCGCGCCCTGGACGATCTCGCCGCGTTCGCGCACCGGAGGCTGGGTGTGGCGGAGGAGCGGACGCGCGCCGCCTTCGCCGCCGTGGACCGGCGCTATCACCACCACGGCCGCCATCGCAACCGCTTCCTGCTCACGGTGCTGGCGGCCTATTGCGAGGTCGCCGGCGGTGACGCCGTGCCGTTGGACCTGGTCCCAGCCCTGGCGGCGATCGCCGCGCATCCGTACGACGCGGCACCGGAACCGAAACCGGGCGCCGGCGAGGCGCTCGCCCGCCTGCGTGCCGCCCACGGCGGTCCCCTGTGGCTCGCGACCAGTGGCGACCCCGTGGTGCAGGTCGGCCGAGTGGAACGCTCCGGCCTCCGCCCCGCCTTCGACGCCGTCCACGTCCTGCCGGATAAGACCCCCGCCGCCTTCCGCGGCCTGGCCGCGCAGGTGCCACACACAGACCGCTGGATGATCGGAAACGCCCCGCGCTCGGACATTCTACCGGCGCTGGCCGCGGGGTTCCGGGCATGCTGGGTACGCCAGACCACCTGGGAGTTGGATATGGCGCCGGTGCCGTCGGACGTGCCCACCTTTGACGACTTCGCCTCCGCGGTCGCCTGGCTGCTGGAGGGCACATCGCGGCAGGACCGGCTGCCGCCGGACCGAATGGCGCATCAAGGGGGGATGGGGTGATGCTGTACCGACGGCTGGGGCGCCTGGGACAGATGGGATCCGTGGTGATGTATGGGGCGGCGGCACTGTCGCGGGTGACCCAGGAAGAGGCCGACGCCTCTTTGGACCACGCCGTCGCGCACGGTGTCAACCACATCGACACGGCGGCATCCTACGGCGAAGCGGAACTGCGCATCGGGGACTGGCTGCGCCGCCGCCGCGAGGCCGGCACACTGCCGTCTCTGATCCTGGCCACAAAGACCGGCGAGCGCGAGGAGTCCAAGGCGTGGGACCAGATCCAGCGCTCCCTGGAGCGGCTGCGGGTCCAACGGTTCGACCTGATCCAGTTGCATGCGGTAGGAGACCTCGCGGAGCTGGACCGCGCCACCGGACCCGGCGGGGCCTTGGCGGCCGCGCAGCGGGCGCGCGCCGGCGGGCTGGTGTCCTGGATCGGCATCACCGGCCATGGCCACGAGGCGCCGAGTGTGCACCTGGAGGCTCTGCGCCGCTTCGACTTCGACGCCGTGCTCACCCCGTACAACTTCGTCCTGGCGTCCCACAGCCCCTACCGGCGCGCCTTCGACGAGTTGGCAGCCAGCTGCCAAAGCCGCGGGGTCGCGCTGCGCGCCATCAAGGCGATTGCGCGCGGCCGCTGGGCGGAGGGCGCCGAGCACCGCTACACCACCTGGTACGAGCCGCTCGACGAGCAGCAAGAGATCGACCGGGCCGTCTGGTACGCACTTTCCCGCACCGACATCGCCGCCCTGGCGGGTCCGGGGGATGTCCGCCTCCTGCCGAAGGTCATCGACGCCGTTGAGCGCTACCAGGGCCTGGCACCCCACCAGCAGGAGGCCATCCTCGCCACCGCCGGTCGATACGCGTCACCGTTCGGGGCCTTCTGAGCAGGGGGCCGGACAGACCGGACGGCCCCGCCCCGAAGCAGCGCCGGCGGCGACCGCGGCCCGCGCTGGCGCGGCGGCGGTGCGCATGGGCTCGGCCGTGCCGCGACGATTCCGGCCACTCCCTCCAGGAGAGACCTCAGGGCCGGCGCAGGGCGTCCACCGGCTCCAACTCCGAGGCGAGGAAGGCCGGGTAGGTGCCAAACAGCACGCCCAGGCCCGCCGCCACCCCCACCGCCAGCACCGCCTCGCCGGGAACCGCCTGCGAAGCGATCCCCAGGGCGGAAAACAGCGCTATGCCCCCATACCCGCCCAACCAACCGATCAGGCCGCCGGATCCGCAAAGCAGGAGGGATTCGAGCAGGAACTGCGCCAGCAGATCCTCGGCCGTCGCGCCGATCGCCTTGCGCAGGCCGATCTCCACCGTGCGTTCCCGGACAGCGACCAGCATCACGTTCATCACGCCGATGCCGGCGATCAGCAGGGAGATTCCGGCGATGGCGCCCAATAGCAGCGAGAGGGTGCGGCTGGTCGCGCCGGCCTGCTGCACCAGCGCATCCAGGCTGGTGACGCTGAACGGGGCGTGGCCGTGGCTCTTACCGAGCACCAGCACGTGCCCGCCGTGGTTTCCCTGGGGCGCACCGCGGCTGCCGAAGCGGAGCGCCAGCAACCGCTGGAGTTGCGCCACCACGGAACCGACCGCCGCCCGCGTCTGGACCTTGATCCAGATGGCGCCGACCGACGGCGACACCGCCAACCGCTGGGCGGTGCGCACCGGGATGAGCACACTGTTGTTGAGGCCGCCGCCGGTGGACGCGCTGGCCCGTAGCGCAGACTTCTTGGCCGCCTTCGGCCGGGCGTTGGAGGACGATCCGCGGCTGGCCGGCTTGGCGGTGGCCGCCCCCACGCTGGCCAGCGGCACCCCCTGCAGGGTGGGAGCCGTGCGTTGCGGCGCCAGCACCCCGATGACCTGAAACGGCGTCGCGCCCACATCGATCGTCTGCCCCACCGGGTCCAGACCGCCGAAGAGGCCGCGGGCCGCCGTCGCACCCAGGACGGCCACCCGCAGGGCACGCGTGTTCTCCAGGCCGCTGATGAACCGGCCCTCCGTCACCCGTAGCGCGTGGATGCGCGGGAGTTGGTCGGTCACCCCCAGGACCTCCGGCCGGCTGCCGCGGACCTGGCGCCAGTTCACCGAAAGCTTCAGCGGGGCCAGCGGCATGGCCGCCACGATGTCCGGCACCTGCCGGGCCAACTCCGAAGCCAGGCGGGCCCGCATGACGACCGCGGAACTGTTGGCCTGCACGGTGATCACGTTCGTCCCCAGGTGCTGATACTGGGCGGCCACCACCGCCTTGGCCCCCTGGCCGGCGGCGAGCAGCGTCATGACGGCGGCCACCCCGACCGCCACACCAAGGATCGTCAGCAGCGAACGCAGGCCGCCGGTCAGGACCCCGACCCACGCCAACTCGAACCGGCCCCACCACCGCCACATCCCGCGGGTCATCCGCGCGCCTTCTTGCCGTTACCCGAACCGCCGCCGCCATGCCCCTGACCGTTGGACTGCGGCGCCTTCGCGGCCGCGTGGCGGGACGCCCCGCCCACCACCCCCGTGACGACGGTGGCCCCGGCGCGTATCCCCGAGAGGACCTGGGCGTCGCGGCTGTTGACCAGGCCCAGGTGCACCGCGACCAGTTGCGGCACCCCGTTGCGGAGCACCTCGACCCCGGCGTGGCTGCCGTGGGTGAGGACGGCGGCGATCGGCACCATCACGGCATGCTTGGCCGTCGCCAACACGATCCGCGCGTCGGCCGTCATCCCGGGCTTGAGCAGGCCGGTGTGCGCCACGACGATCCGCACGGCGAAGGTGGCAAGCCCCGTGCTGCTGTGGCCGACGGTGCCGATCGCGACCACCCTGCCGAGGAACGTCTTACCGGGCACCCCCGGTGAGGTGATCTCCACCGGCTGGCCGATGTGCACCTGGCCGATCTGCAATTCGCTGACCTGGAGCGTCAGCTTCATGTCCTGGCTGTCGAAGACATCGGTGATCGCCGCGCCCGAGGCGACGGTCTGGCCGGAGTGCACCAACACCCGGCCCACGACACCGGTCAGTGGGCTGCGCACCGTCAACTGGGACAGCGTCGCGGCATCCTGGCGCTGGGTGGCCTCGGCCTGGCGCAGCGCGGCGGCGGCGCTGGCGATATTGCCGCGGAAGCTCGCGCCGCCGATCACGGCCAATACCTGCCCGGTCTTCACCGCCGCGGAGGGTAGGACGGAGACCGAAAGGAGCCGCCCGGCCACGGGAGCGCGCACCCGGGCCACGCGCCGGTAACCGGCGATGGTCGCCACCTGGGGCACGGTCAACCAGCGGGACGGGCCGACCTGCACCGACAGATGACAGCGGTCCCCCGGTGCCAAAAGCAGCGGGTTGGTCAGCTCGATGGTGGTGGCGTAGACGCCGTAGGATCCCGATGCGGAGGCCCCCAGGGTGTGGCTGACGGCGATGACCCTGCCGGACACACCACCGGCGAACTGGTGAAAGCGGGCGCGTACCAGGTCGCCGACCCGCACCTGGCCGCCGATGTACGGGATCAGTCCGGTCTGGACCACCAGCGTGCGGGGGTCCACGATTTGAAACAGGGTCTGCCCGCGCTGTACCGAGGTGCCGGCCACCGGGGGCGTGCCACTGGCCTGGCCGGAGAGGGGCGCCCGTAGCGCGACCTGCCGCGCGGCGGTAGAGGCCAGAGCCTGGGAGGACGCCACCCCCTCCGCCTGAGCGAGGGCGCGTAGGGCCGCCTGCACCGCCAGCCCGTCGCGCGTCACCCTCAGAGCCAGGGCGGGATCCGCCAGACGGGCCAACAACGCGCCCCTGGTGACGGTTGCCCCCTCACTGGCCGTGACGGTCTGCAGGACCCCGGAAGCGGGAGAGGTGATGGCCGCCTGTGCCGCCGGCTGCAGCGAGGCCGTCCCGAAGACGTCGGCCACCATCGTACCTGCCGACGCCCGCGCGGTCGCATAGGCGGTACGTACCGGCGTGGCGGTGGGCCCGCTCAACTGCCGCCAGACGGCGGCCCCGCCCAATCCGACCAGTCCCAGCACCAGTGCTGTACCCGCGATCCGCCGCGCACCGATCAAACGCTCCACCCGTCCTTCTCATCCAGCGTGCTTTGCCACTCCGCCTGGGAGGCCACGGACTCAACCCGACCGTCCCGCATCGCAACGATACGGTGCCCGTAACGCGCGATCCCCGGTTCGTGCGTCACCTGGACGATGGTGAGCCCCTCGGTGTTGAGTGTGCGGAAGACGTCCATGATCTCCCGACTGGTGCGGGTGTCGAGGTTGCCCGTCGGTTCGTCGGCCAGGATCAGGCGGGGGTGCGTGACCAGCGCCCGGGCGATCGCCGCGCGCTGCTGCTGGCCGCCCGAGACCTGCGTCGGCCGCCGCTGTGCCAGGTGGTCGATCCCCACCAGACGCAGCGCCGCCATGGCCCGCTCGACCCGCCGCCCGGGCGCCATGCCGAAATAGAGCAGCGGGGCCGCCACGTTGTCCACGAGGCGCAGATGCGGCAGCAGGTAGAAGCTCTGGAACACGAAGCCGATGCGCTCGTTGCGCTCGGCCGCCAACTGCCTGGCGCCCATCCGTTCCATCGGCCGGCCCGCCAGTTGGTACGCACCGGAGGTCGGCCGGTCCAGCAGCCCAAGGATGTTCATCAGGGTGGACTTTCCGGACCCGGACGGCCCGACGATGGACACGAACTCACCGGCGGCGACCGTCAACGTGACGTCCGTGAGCGCGGACACGACGTTCCGCCCCGAGGGATACTGCTTGCCGACGCCCCGCAGCGCCAGCAGGGGTTCAGCCCGGGATTCCGCTGGTTGACCGTCCAACCGTGCCACCCCCCGGCGGCCGGCTTCCAGCCACCGCCAGACATGGTGACAATCTCACATGAATCGTGGATGAGGCGGCCGTGAGGCTTGGGTGACAACGATGGCGCCCCCCCCCGGCCGCGCTGCCGCCGGGCACCGGCGAGACAGCGCCACGGGGTGAGCCGGCGCCGTTCGCTCCACGCACGCCAAGGGCGCCGGCCCACCCCTGTACGGGCGGGTCGGCGCCCCTGTGGACCCGCCGGCGCGGATGGGGGGGCGCCTGACCACCGGACTAGTGGTAGGTCGCAAACAACTCCTGCCACGGGGTCCACCAGGCGTGGACGCCGTAATCCAACCGCCAGGCGATGACGCCGCCGACGTTCATGTGGTGGGCGAGCCGCACCCGCGCGGCCAGACCGCGGCCGCCCACGAACCATCCCACCTGCGGACCGGCCGGCGACGCATACTGGAAGGTATCCTCCGCAGCCGTCGAATTGTACACGACGTTGGCCCCGTTGGCCCCGGCCTCGTTGAACATCCCCGAGACCCAGTAGGCACCGGCCGAGAGCGTCGTCTGGTTCCAGATGTAGCCGTAGGCCGGCAGCCCGAGGACGACCTTCGATGCGGGCATGTAGTGCGTGGCGAACGCCAGCGCCGCCTGATCCCAGGCCAGCGGCGCCACCGGACCGGGCCAGGACCCCGGCCAGTGGTAGGAGTAGGTCATCAGCACCACCTGGTCGCAGACCGCCCCAAGGGCCTGGTAGTTGTAGGGCCCGACGACCGGAGACGACGACGCGTTCACCTTGATGGGCACGGTGACGTCGACCGAGATCTTGGCCCCGACGGCGTGCAGGGCGGCCGCCGCCTGGGTGATAAAGGCGGTGAAGGCCTGTTGCTCGCTGGCCGGCGGCACCTCGATGTCGAAGTTCACCCCCGCATAGCCGGCGCGCTGCACCGCCGCCACCACCGACTGGATGATGGCGCTTTCCTGCTGTGGGTTGCCCAGGAAGGCGTTCTGCGCGGCGCTCATCGACTGGACCATCATCCACACCTGGGTACCGCGGTGCTGTGCCGCCCAGGCCAGGGTCTGGGTGTTGTCAAACCCGCTCAACCGCCCACCTGGGACGATGTTGTACCCGCCGTCGACCAGCAGGTTGACCGCCCCGCCATGTGCCACAAGGTTCTGATAGGCCTCCGGCGTGCCGCTGTCCCAAAAGCCCATGACAAAGCCGGTGGCCTGTGCCTGCGGCAGCGGGGGCCGGTGGAAGTGCTGGGTCAGGTAGCGCAGGTAGCGCACGATCAACACCGCAGCCTGGGCCCGGGTCGTCTGGGCGTAGGGGGCTAGGCAGGCGCTCGGCTGGCAGAGCTGGCCGTGGAGGGTCGGCTCCCCGTAGACGAGGTGGTCTTCCATCGGGATCGTGGCCGCCTGGGCCCAGGAGGGGATGGTGGCGGCGTCGGCCCACAGTTGGAAGTAGCGGGGATCGGGCCGTTGCCCCTTGTTGGCCAGTTCGCGTCCGAACAGTTCCAGGACCTCGATGCGGCGGATAGGCTGCTGCGGCGCGAGGACGTTACCGGACTCCCCACGCAGCAGGTGGTCGGCAACCGCGGCCGAGATCAGGCCCCGGTCGGCGGAAGGGACCTGGTTTGCGTCCTGGAAGGTCAGCGGCTTGGAGGACGGCGTCAACTGCAGGGCCCGCGCCAACCACAGCGCGAAGTCGAGCCGCGTGACCGGCGCATTGGGATGGAACAGCCCATCGGTCGGCACGGAGACGATCCCGGCCTGGGCCAGTTGGAGGATGTCCCAATAAGCGAAGCTGCTCTGAATGTCCTTGAAGCTTTTTGAGGAAACGATGCGGCCCGTCGACGAGGCCGACGCGGCCCACACCGGCGCCGACGTCTGCATGCAAAGGAGGATCGCGAGCACCGGGGCGCAAAGGCGCGCCAGAACCCCAGTTCGAATGCGCACGCCAGGGATCGCCTCTTTCCGTCGCGACCCGCTCCGCCCCGCGCCTCCGGGTGTCGAAACTGGTCGATTCTGCGCGGCTCACCATTCTTCCCCGCCTGGCCCTCCCCTGCCTTCGCGGTAACGCTGGCGCCGCCCACCTCCGGCCAGCCCCTCTCAGCAAACCTTCAGTTCCATGCCCCCAGCGCTCTCAGGCACACCCGCCATGCTCCCTGCCAGGGGGTGCCGCATGGTGGAGGCCGTCCGCCTGCAGGACGTGCGCAAGCACTACGGGTCCGGACCGGTCCGCGCCGAGGCGTTGCGGGGCGTCAGCCTGGAGATCGAGGCCGGCTCGTACGTCTCCGTGGTGGGCGCCTCCGGATCGGGCAAGTCGACCCTGATGAACATCCTGGGCCTGCTGGACCGGCCAAGTTCCGGGGCCTACTTCCTCCACCACCGCGACGTGACCGCCCTGGCCGGGGCGGCGAGGGCGGCCGAGCGCAACCTCGGCGTGGGCTTCGTGTTCCAGGCCTTCCACCTGCTGCCGCACCTGCCCCTGGTGGATAACGTCGCGCTGCCGCTGTCGTACCGCGGAATCCCCGCGGCCGCGCGCCGGCGCCGCGCCCTGGAGGCCATGGATGCCGTGGGGATCGCCGAGTTGGCCCATCGGCGGCCGACGCAGGTGTCGGGCGGCCAGCAGCAGCGCGCCGCCATCGCGCGGGCGCTGGTCGGCGAGCCGCGCATCATCCTGGCCGACGAGCCGACCGGGGCCCTTGACACGCGCACCGGAGAGGCCATCCTACAGATCTTCCAATCGCTGCACCGCCAGGGACAGACCATCATCCAGGTGACCCACGACCCGGGGGTAGCGCGCCACGCGCAACGGATCATCACCCTGCGCGACGGGCGCGTCGCCTCCGACCGCGGCGTCGAAAGACCCCTGGACGCACAGGAGCGTCTCACCGCCACCGCGGCGCACGAGGAGGAATCTCGATGACCTGGCTGCGTCGAGCCGCCGCCGCCACCGCAGTGCTCGCCGCCACCGCGGGCACCGTCTGGGCCGCCCACACGTGGCTGCACCGAGGCACGGCCACACAGACCGCCCTCTACGCGACCAGCACCGCGCGCACGGGGAGCATCGTCGCCGAGGTCTCCGGGTCGGCCACGCTCAAACCGCTGCACTCCGCCAAGCTGACCTCGCCGGCCGCCGGCACCGTCACCGCGGTCGACGTGCGCCAGGGACAGAAGGTGTCCAGCGGTCAGGTGCTGGCCACCATCTCCGATCCGCAACTGGCGCAGAAGATCGTCCAGGCGAACCTCAAGGTCCATGCAGACCTGCAGACGCTCGCGGCCGCCACCGGCGAGACGCCCGCCCAGGCCGCGGCGGTGAACCCCGCGGCCGGCATCCGGGTGCACGCCCCGCAGTCCGGGCTGGTCACGGCGGTCGATGCCTCGCAGGGGGCCCAGGTGTCCGCGGGGCAGGCGCTGGCCACGATCGTCGACCGCAACAGCGTCGTCGTCCAGGTGGATCTGATCACTTACGACCAGGCACTGGCCAAGCCGGGTTCCGCGGTCCGCGTTCACTTCCAGGGCTTCACCGGCTGGGTCAACGGCACCCTGCGCCAGGTGGCGGCACAGGGGGTGCCCTCCAGCAGCGGAGGTACGGAGGTCTACCCGGCGCAGGTGGCGATGCGAAACCCCGGCCTGCTGCGGCCGGGCGACAAGGGCGAGGCACAGTTGCGCAGCGGGGCGCTGTGGCTGACCATCCCCGGCACGGCCAAGATCACCGGTTACGGCCACGAGGCGACGGTGCGCAGCCCCATCGCGGCGACGCTGCAGGCGGTGCGCGCCGCGGTGGACTCACCGGTGCGCTCCGGCCAGACGCTGTTTCTCCTGGGCGGCGGCACGGCCTCGGCCACGATCACCGGGGACCAGCTCTCCCTGCAGCAGGACGAGGCCTCGCTGAGCGCCCTGCAAACCCAGCAGACGGACCTCACCGTGCGCTCCCCGCTGTCCGGGGTCGTCTCCTCCGTCTCCGCGACACGGGGTCAGACCATCGCCACAGGGGCATCGATCGCCCGCGTATACGCCCCGAACGCCATGTCCCTCACCCTCCCCGTCAGCGAACTGCAGATCAGCCACGTGCACAAGGGCCAGACCGTGCGCATCACCACCCCCGGCATCTCGGGCAAGTCCTTTCAGGGCTCAGTGGTGGCCGTCAATACCGTCGGCAGTTCGAGCGGCGGGCTCGCGACCTTTGATGTGTCCGTGCTGGTCAACGGCGGCGGCAAGCTGCTGCCCGGGATGACCGCCAACGCCCAGATCGTCACGGCCAAGGCCTCCAATGCCCTGCTCGTACCCGTGGAGGCGGTGATCCAGCAGTCCTCGGGCGCGGAGGTCGAGGTTCTGTCCAGTGGCGTCGTGAGCACACGAAAGGTACGCGTCGGCCTCGTCAACTCCACGCAGGCGCAGATCCTTTCGGGCCTGCGCGCCGGGGAGACGGTGGTAACCGGCGCGGCCAACGGCGCCATGGCCAACGCGGTCAAGGCCAGCCTCACGGCCCACCATAAGGGGCCGGGCGGCGGTGGTCCGGGTAAGGGTGGTGCACCGAACGCTCCGGGCGCGCCTCCGGCCGGCAAGTCCGGGGGCCCGGCCGCTCCGGCCGGATAACCCCGGCCGCCGGCGACAAGGGACGGCAGGGAGGGATGGCCCGTGGAGCGCACCGCACCGTTGACACCGCGGACTCGAGTGGCGGGCGCCGCCCCGGTCCGCATGATCGGCCGTCTCTGGGCCGGGTTGGAGATGGCCGTGGGCGGGGTGTTGGCGGGCGGGGTGCGGTCGGTGCTCACCATTCTCGGGGTGGCCGTCGCCGTAGCCTCCGTGGTCAGCCTGCTCGGGGTCGGCGAGGGCGCCAAGGTCGTTGTGGCCGCCCAGTTCGAGGGTCTGGGGACCAACATCATCACCGTCGAGAGCCGCACGCCGTTCGCCCCCATCCACGCCTCCCTGGCGCAGCAGTTGGTCAGTCGGGTGCCGGGCGTCGCAGCGGCCGTGCCCGTGGTCGGGGTGCAAAAGACGGTGACCTGGCGCAGCACCGGTAGCGGCTCCAGCCCCACCGTGCTCGGGGTGACCCCGGCGTTGACGCAGGTGCACCCGCTGCACGTCGCCCTGGGCAGCTTCCTCTCGCCGCTGGAGCAGACCGACGCCCTGCACGTCGCGGTCTTGGGGTCGACGGCGGCCCAGAACCTCTTCGGGGCCGTCAACCCACTCGGCCAGGACCTGTATATCGGCCGCTCCCGCTTCCGGGTCATCGGCGTGCTGGCGGCCGGCGGGGGCAGCGTGGTGGGCGGCGGCACCGTGCCGGCGGTCGGGACGGCATCCGGTTCCTCTGCCACCACCTCCTCGTCGTCGTCCGCATCCAAGGCCTCCGGTGCCGGTTCGGGCCAGACCGTCGGCATCGGCAGCGGGCTCTCCGGGGCCGTGCTCATCCCACAGAGCACGGCGGAGTTGCTCACGGGCTCGCGCGAGGTCAGCGCGATCTGGATCAAGGCGCGCAACCGCGCGAGCGTGGATCCGGCGGTGCTGCAGATCCAGCGCGTGCTCGCCCTGCGCTTCGACCTCGCGCGCTCGGGCACGGGCGGCGGATCCGGGCCGGGAGGGGGCCGCCAGGGGCCCGGCGGCCCCTCGGGCGGCCCGCACGGCGCGCTGTTACTCCCGGGCCATCCGAGTGGGGGGCAGGCCGTGAGCGTGCAGAGCCTCAACGCCCTGGTGCAGCGCGCCTCGGCAGCCGACCGCACCCTGTCGCTGATGCTGGCGGCGATCGCGGCGGTGTCGCTGGTGGTCGGCGGCATCGGGGTGATGAACATCATGTTGGTAGCGGTGCGGGAGCGCACCGTCGAGATCGGGCTGCGCAAGGCGCTGGGGGCGCTGCAGGCCGAAATCGTCTACCAGTTCCTGCTGGAAGCGGTGCTGCTGTGCGCCCTGGGCGGGCTGGTCGGGTGGCTCGGGGGCTACGCCGGCATGCGGTTGCTGCACCACGCGGGCGTGGCCGCCGTACCCCTGCCGGGGGCTCTGCCGCTCGCCCTGGCGGCTTCGACAGCGGTGGCCCTGATCTTCGGCTCTTACCCGGCCTATCTGGCCTCCGAACTCGAACCGGTCGAGGCGCTGCGGCGACCGTGAACCGTGTGCCACGCGCCGGGCGTGCCCGCCCGCGGGCCTTACCCGTCCAGCACCAGCACATCCCGCGCCACCTGGTCGGGTCCGGTTCCAGGCGCGCACCGCCAGCGCAGGCGCGGATCCCGCTCGGACTCACCGTCTTGCGCGGGCACGCCGATTTCCACGGCCCACAGCCACTGGCCCTGACCCGCCCGGTCCCAGGCGGGATGCCCGGCCGCGGTGGCATAGAGCCAGCGCCCATCGGACGAAGCGGCCAGGCGGCACGGCCCGCCGCCCGGCAGGCGCAGGCGGCCGGGCGACCGCTGCACCGGGCCTTCCTCCGAGCCTTCCAGCCGCAGCAGAGGACCATACAGGCCCCCGTCCGCGGCGAGCCAACCCAGCCGTCCCGGGCCGGCCGCGAGTTCCGGAGGGTCCGCGGACCCCGCCAGATCCGGGTGCGCGGAGGTCAAAGCCAAGCCCCCGCCCTCTTGCCGGGTCCAGGCCCACACCCCGCCGCTGGCCGCGGCCAAACCGTCGACCAGGGCCACCGGCCCGCGGGCACCCTCAAGCGGCCAGACCCCCGCCGGGCGGCGGTCGCCCGTGTCCCAGGCGCAGACGGCCGGGACGCCGTCCACCCCCGGCGCGGCCCACGAGCCGGCCACCAGATCTCGATCGCCCGGGGCGGCCAGCAGAGCTCCCGGGCACAGTCCGGCATCCTTCTCGTCCCAGCGGCCAAGCAGGTCGAAGTCGCCACGCTCGAGCACCGCAAAGCCTCCCCGCGGGCCCCCGCGGCGGTCGGCCACCAGGGACACCACGACGTTGCCGTCCGGGAGCACCACGGCGCCGTGCGGTCCCGACAAGCCGCAGCGGCGGGCCAGCAGTTCCGGCTCCACCACGCGGACGATCTCCGGCCGGGCGGGGTCGTCGGTGGCAATCACGTAGAGGCGCGAGGACCGCGCGCCCAAGAGCAGCAACCGCCGCGGTCCGATCCGGGCCGCGCGGTGGACGCCGTCGGCCGGATAGGACAGCGGCAGGCGGTATACCGCGGCACCGGACTCCGGTCCGGCCTCCACCACCACGAGCCGATCCGGTTCGGTCTCCGCCCCGCCGTCGCAGCACACATAGAGCCGCTGCGGCGCCACCCGTTCCGCCAAGCCCCGCACCTCCCGCCGGCCGTCGGCCCCACAGCGGCATCCCATACCGGGCCGGGCGCTCCGAGCCACGTGTCCGCGCTTCGACCAACGCGGCGCCAACCCTACCCGTCCGGCTGCCGACACCCCCGCGGCCCTTGTGGCAAGATAGGCGGTGGCTTGGCCACGGGTGGGCGCAATCCCGCCGGGCGTCGGAAGGGCGTGGTGAGACCGTGTCGCTCTGGTACCGCAGGGTCCTGGCCCTGTTGATCGTGGTGGGCGTGCTGGCCGGAATCCCGGACGCGATCGCGCGGATCCGCACGGAATCGGCCAGCCGCCATGTCGAGTTGGTCGCCGGCCAGCACACCTTTTCGGCCCTTGCCCGAGCCGAGGGCTCGCGGCCGGCCGCGTTTCTGAAATCCCTGCGCGCAAGCGGGGTGCGGGGCCTGGCCGTGTCCGAAACCACCCTGCTCGGCCTCGAGTCCAGCGGCGCGGCGACCGTCCAGACGGGACACGCCTGGCTGGCCGCCCGCCTGGCGGCGGGAGCGGCCCCTCCGCCCTTCCAGATCCAGCCGCACGACGTCTACGTTGTGACCCGCAGCACCGCGTTGGGCCGCTGGCTGCCGACGGCGCTACGCGGGACGCTTCCCCGCGCCTGGACCGTCTCTGTGCACACTCTGGGCGGCGCCACGGTCGTCTCGATCGCCTCAAGCCTGGCGACGCTGGAGAAGGTGCCGCTGGGTTTCGCCCCCGGCAGCTTCAAGCTGGCGCGCCAACTGCACATGGACGTGCTGCCGCGCTTGCAGAACACCCGATGGGGCCTGAGCAGCACCGCCGTGGCGGCGCTGCTGCAGCGGGTGGACTCGGCCGGGGTGCCGGTGCACGTCATCGTCTTCGCCGGAGAGGGCGTCAGCATCCCCGGCTATCCCCACGACCTCGGCTTGGTCTCGAACTGGATGCGCAGCCACCACCTGCTTCTGGGAGCGATCGAGACACCGGATCAACTCACAAACATCCACCTGCCCGGGGTCGTTCACCTGAACAACGCCCTGGGGCAGCGCACCGTGCGCGTCTATAGCGTGCCGACCTGGTTGGTCAACAAGTACAGCGCCAACCACGCGCGCATTTCCCTGATGAGCGGGGTGGTGGAGCGCAACCTGCGCGTGCTGTACCTGCACCCCATCCTCACCGGCGCGCATCCGCTCGCGCAGAACGTCAGCTTCTACCACAGCCTCGTGACCATCCTCGCCGGACGCGGCTTCGTCCTGGGCACCCCCCGGCCGTTTGCGGCCATCACCGTGCCGACGTACGCCCGCGTGCTGGAGGGACTCGCCATCCTGGCCGGCGGTCTCTGGCTGTTGGCGGGCCTCTTTCCAGACACGCGCCGCCTGGGCTGGTGGCCGCTGATCGTCCTGGGCACCGCCACCGCCGGCGTGGCAGCCGTCTCGCATACCCTGGCGCCGCTGGTCGGCGCCCTGGCGGCCGCCTCAGTCTTCGGAGGACTGTCGGTGCTGTGGGGGGCCAGGCGGTGGCAGGCCTGGCAGGCATCCGATGGCGATCATGCCCCCGGGCTGGGGCGCCTATGGCTGCGCGGGATGGGTCTGGCCATCACGATGGCCGCCATCACCGCCCTGGGGGGCTACCTGGTCGCCACCCTGCTGGGCAGCACGCCGTTCATGCTGGACTGGGCCTACTTCCGCGGCGTCAAGCTGACCTTCCTTGGCACCCCGTTCCTGGCGGCGCTGGCGTTTGTCGTCTACGTCGGCCTGGCGCCGGAGGGAGGGCGCATCCGCGGGCTGTGGCGCGAGTTCTCCTGGGCGGGCGAAGAAAGCGTCAAGTTCAAGTATGTGCTGGTCTTCCTGGTGCTGGCCGCGATCGGCGGCTACTACATGCTGCGCAGCGGCAACGTCAGCGCCTCGCTGGTGCCGTCGATCGAACTGCGCGAGCGCGACTTCCTCGCGCAGGTGTTCACCTACCGCCCGCTGGAAAAGGAGTTCCTGGTCGGCTATCCATCCATCCTGCTCTTGCCGCTGTGTGCGGCCAAGCGCCAGCGCTGGGCCTACCTGTTCTTCCTCCTCGGCGCGGCGGTCGGCCAAGTCTCCATCATGGACGCCTTCATCACCCTGCGCACGCCGTTGCTGAACTCCACGCTGCGTGAGACGTATGGGCTGTTGCTGGGGCTGTGCACCGGCACGGTGGGCCTGATCGTGATCCACACGGCCGTGCGCCTGGCCGCGCGCTGGCGCGCCCGCGGCGGCCAACCGGCGGCCTGAAGCGGGCCGGGTGGGTGCACACCGCTGCGCCCACCCGGCCCACGCCGCCGGTCGTCCGCTTTGGGCCGGGCCGCACCCCTCATTTCGCGCGGCCCCTCACGGCTCGACCCGCGGCCCAGGGGCGGCGCCTGCCCCACCCGGGTCCGCGCCCTGAAGGCCCTGCACCTGGGTGGAAAGCGCGTGGATATGGCCGAGCAGTTCCTCGTGGTGCCGGTGGCGCATCTGGCGCAGAGCCGAGTTTTCCTCCTCGAGCTTGAGAATCCGCCGGGTCAGGTGGTCCAGCCGGTCCACGACCTCCGCCTCGTGCCGCTGGCGCGCGTCGCTGGCCCGGCTGAGCACGCTCTGACCGACGGCCAGCACCGGCAGCATCACAGCCTGAAAGAGATTCACCCAATAGAGCATCACCGGGTAGGAGGGCGCGTGGTCCAAACCGAGCCCAGGGGCGAAGTTCATCCAGAGACCGACGAAGCACACCAGCCCATACAGAAACCACATGCTGGTCGTCACGCGCGTCACGGTGGCCGCAACCGTTTCGTTGAAGCGGTTGGCCTCCTGGGCGATCGCCGCGCCCGACCGCCCGTCCGTCCCGCCGGAAGGCATCCACATCCACCCTTCCCGCTCCGGTCGATCCGATGGACGGACTTGGCCCGGACCGCCCGGAATCCTGCTCAGACGGCGGTCCGCGTTCCGGCCCTACCAGGCCTTGGTCGAGGCCTTGGCGCCGCCCGCCTTGGCAGAGACCGCGGCGGCGGCGCCCCGCAGCCGGTATTGCGCCTGCACCTGTGTGGCGGCATCGACTTTGACCTGGATGGTCTTGGCCTTCATGCGCTTGCCCGCGTAGCGGCCGTGGTCGCCGGAGACCAGCCAGCCGCTGAACGGCCACGTCTTGGAACTCACCGCCTTCTGCGCCAGGGACACCGTCCGCCCGCAGGGCACCGCCACGCTGCCGCTGGCGGAGCGGACCACCTGCGTCTTACCCGCGAAGGTCGCCGTCACCGAGCCCCAGGTGCTGCCACCGGTGCTCGTGATCCGCACCTGTAGCGGACAGGTGTGGGCCTTGGCCGGGGCGGCCGCGCCCGGTTTGGCCCCCGAACCTCCGGCTGCCGCCGTTCCGGCTGCGGACGCCGCGCCCGCGCCGCACCCGGTGAGGAGGACACCCGTCACCGCCAGGGCGGTCAGCGACCGCACCCCACTGCTATCCATCCCGTCCGGCCGGGCCGCCGCCCGGCCTCCCTCCTTCCGGGCCGTCCCGTCCTGACGGGTACACCCCCTGGGAAGTACCGCGGGGCATAACGAGGCGGCGCCCGCATCAAGCCGGAGGCGGCGGGCCGGCCTCGCTCAGCGGGCGGGCGCGCGCGATCAACTCACGCAGCAGGGGCGCTCCGCCACCCAGGGCGAAGGCCGCGAGGTAGGCGGCGGCACCGGCGCCACCGGCCAGACCGACACGGACCGCCCCCAGTTGCCAGGCGACCGCCTGTGGCCACGCAGCGACCTGCAGCCGTACCAGGAGCCCCGCCGCCAGCAGGGCGCCAGTCCCCAGGGCCATCGCGCGCCCATAGCCCTTCCAGCCCTCGGCGAAACGGCCCCGGACGGACGCGGCCAGACCGAGCCAGCCGGCGGCGGCACCGGCCGACCAGCCGCAGGCCAGTCCGAAGACGCCCCAGTGGCCGGCCAGGCCCAGGTCGACCGCCGCCGTCACCGCGAGTGCGGCCAGGTCCCAGAGCATCGGGGTGCGGGCATCCTGGCGGGCGTAGAAGTAGGTGCGCCACAACTGCTGCATCCCGGAGGTCACGATGCCCGGCGCGAAGCCGAGCAGGCAGGCCCCCACCGCGGTCGCCGACGACGGGCCGAAGGCGCCGTGCTCGAACAGCGCCGCCGCCAGCGGCCGCGCCAGTAAGGCCAGAAGCAGCGCGCACGGCATCAGCCCGGCGGCGAGGATCCAGCCGGTGCGCCTGGCCAGGTCGCGGGCGTCACCCTCGGCGCCGCCAGCCGCCAGCGCCGCCAGCCGGGGAAGGATGACGGTGGTCAGCGGCAGGATGAGCAACGCGGCCGGAACATCCAGAACCCGGAAGGCATAGGTCAGGGCCGCCACCCCGCCAACCGCGCCGCGGGCAGCCAGCGCCTGGGGCAGGAGTAGCGCGCCCTGCACGGCCCCCACGCTGACCCACAGGGGCGGGGACATGCGCACCGTGGCCGCCAGGCCTGGGTCGTGGCGGACCGCCGCAGGGGAAAGCGGCCGCAGGCGGTGCCCGTGGCGTCGCAGACCGAACCACTCCAGGCCGAACTGCGCCAGCGTACCCAGGAGCAGACCCCACGCAGCCGCCACCACGCCGTAGCGCCCGCCGGCAAAGACCACGCCGGAGATGATGGCCGCATCCAGCGGCAGGCCGACGAAGGCCGGCAGGGTGAAGCGTTCACGCGCTTGCAGCCAGGCGGCGCCGTAAGCGGACAGCGTCATGGCCAGCGGCAGCAGGGAAAGCCAGCGCAAGAGGGCCGCCACCTGCGGCCACAGGGCGCCGCCCCCCGCGAACAGCCGGGCGATGGGCCCGGCCCCGATGGCGAGGGCCAGGCCGGCCAGCGCCGCGGCCAGGCCGGCGGCCAGCAGCACGGCGGCCGAGGTTTGCGCCAGGCCCTCCTGGCCGGCTTCGGTGCGGGCGCGCACCAACACGGGGACCAGCACGCGCTGCAGGGGTGCCCCCATGACGTCGAACAGCGCCGTGGCGATGGTGCTGGAGAGCGCGTACGCGTCCATCGAGCGCCCGGTACCGAACCGCGACGCAAGGAGGGCGTCCCGCAGGTAGCCGGTCGGTTTGCTCAGAAGGAGCCCGGCGGCGACGACGCGCGCCGGGCGCAGGCCCGCCCGTCCCGGCTCGTCCGGATCCGCCACCGGCGCGCGCGGCGCATCCACCGCCGGCTGGCTCACGAAGGGTCGCCTCCTGCGTGGACATCCCGTGACCCAGCCACGACCGGCGGCGGCGTGTGGTACGGCGCGCCGATCATGCGGATCGCATCCCTGAGGATCCGAGCGCTTCGTATGGGGTTCAGGACGGTTTTCCACCCTCCACGCAGATGCGACTCAGATGGGAAGGGGATCAAGGCCCCGCGCCACCCGCCGCGCCTGCACCGCCAGGCGGGCGTAATACCGATCGTGGTGGCCGGTGAAGGCATCCGGCCGCAGGTGGGACGGATACGCCCGCCGCCCGTCCCAGGCCTGGGCCTCCGCCCCGCCGCCACCGGCGCAGAACATGGCCCAGACCTGTTCCACCGGCGCCTCCAGGACCTCCGCCACCTCCACCGGGTCGGGCCGTAGGTCGCTCAGCGCCACATCGGTCACGTAGAGGAACACATCCGCGACCTCGCGGTCGATCAGGATCCCGTGGCGGGACGCGTCGATGGCGCGCCCCAGGGGAAGCAGCCGGTCCGGGTCCAAGCGCAGGCCGAGTTCCTCCTCCGCCTCCCGGCAGCCTTCCCGGATCCCCTCACCCGCCCGATAGTGGCCCGCCACCGAGGTGTCCAGGGCGCCGGGGTAGGTCGCCTTGCCGGCGGCGCGCCGCTGGACCACCAGCGTGCCGCGCCGTGGAGAAAGCAGCCAGCAGTGGAAGCTGCGGTGCCAGTCGCCGTCCAGATGCACGAGCCCGCGCTCCTTGACACCCGTCGGCCGCAGGTTGTCGTCGTAGACATCCAGGGATTCACCCGTGAAGTGCTGACGCCGGCGCGACTCCAGAAGTTCACCGAGTGCGGCCACGCGGTCCCGCGCCCCACAGAGCGCCGCCTCCGCGCGCTCCAGGCGGAGTTCCGACTGGGTCATGGACTCCCATAGCCGATCGTCCGCAGCCGCCGCGTGGCATTCGATCCGTTCCATCCGTTCCATCGGTCCCAGCCTACCCCCGCGCCCCACCCGCCGCAAGCAATCCCCCTGCCCCGGTCCGCGCCCTCAGGCACCGCGCCCGCGTTGGCCGGCGCCCCGGCGGAGCCGCGCCCGGCGAACGGCGCCCAGCAGGGCCTCGCCGGCCGCGCGCAGCAGCATCACCACCAGGAAGGCGATCGCCACCGCCAGACCGAGCAACGCCAACGGCCCCAGGGCCGCGGGGTCGAAGCCCGCCCCGCCTCCACCGATGAAGACCACCGCACCTGCCCCCTGGACATCCCGCCATACCAGCCTGGCAAGGCCGAACCGCCAAGCCGTCCGCCTCCATGATAGCACCCGCGCAAAGCCGGCGCCCGCGACAGGTGCCGTGTCCCACGGGGCGAAGCGTTGCCCGGGCCGCGGCAGGACCGCGACCGGATCAGGGGGGTGCGCGATGGGAAGCGGCAATGGGCCGCTGGACGGCCTCTACCGCCTGCGGTCTGGACGCAGTCGGAGGGCCTCCAGCTACGATCGCAATGGGGGCAACGCCGACCGTATCGTGGTGGCACCGGGGCAGACCGCAGTGCTGGCGGACATCCGCGGATCTGGGGTCATCCGCCACATCTGGTGCACGATCGCCTGCAAGGACCCGATGATCCGGCGCAACGCCGTGCTGCGCATGTATTGGGACGGGGAGGCGGAACCCTCCGTACTCGCTCCCCTGGGCGACTTTTTCGGTCAGGGCTGGGGCGAGGCATACAACTTCGTCTCCCTGCCCGTCTGCGCCGCCCCCCTGCACGGCCGCGCCCTGAACTGCTACTTTCCCATGCCCTTTGCCGACGGGGCCCGCGTCACTGTGGAAAACCAGTCGGACCAGCCCATGGACGCGCTGTATTTCTACATCGATTACGAGGAACTCGACGCGCCGCCCGCGGAGGCCGGACGGTTCCACGCCTGGTGGAACCGCGAGCTGACAGACCCCGGTGAGGCCGATCCGGACCACCGGGAAAACGAGTGGTCCGTGCTCGGTCCGTTTCCGCCCAACCGCTCGGATGCGCAGAATTACCTCTTCCTCGAGGCGGAGGGCCGCGGCCACGTCGTCGGCGTGCACTATTTCGTCGACAACCCCGGGCCGATCTGGTACGGCGAGGGCGACGACATGTGGCGGGTGGACGGCGAGCCCTGGCCGGGGTCGCTGCACGGCACCGGCACCGAGGACTTCTTCAACGCCTCCTGGAGCCCGAACGAAGCCTACGCCCACCCCTACTTCGGCTACGCGCGCCTGCCCAGCAGCCTCGGCTGGCTGGGCAGGACCCACTGCTACCGCTTCCTGCTCGAAGACCCGATCCGCTTCCAGAAGTCGCTGCGCGGCAGCATCGAGCATGGGCACGCCAACGCCCTGACGCTGGACATCGCCTCGGTCTGCTACTGGTACCAGACCGAGCCGCACCGGCCGCTGCCGCCGCTGCCACCGAGGCAGGAGCGCCAGAACCTACCGGCGATCGGCGTGCGGGAGGTGCACCGCTGGCGCGACGCCTGGCGGCAATCGATGGGCGGCGGGCGGCTCTGGGGCAACGAGCGCAAGGGCTGAGGCGCGGCGGGATGCGGCCGGCCCGTGGGGCACCCCTTGCGGGGTGCCCCCACCGCCGTGGCGGCGCCCACCGCGGCTCAGGTGCGCCCGGTCGTGCCGGTTTGTTCCCGCTGCCATTCCGAGCGCCAGCGCTCCTCGAGGCGTTCGCGCCACTGCGTGGCCGCGCCGCGCAACGCCTCCACCACTTCGGGGTGCCCGTCCTTGAGGTTCTCGCGCTCGCCCATGTCGGCCTCGAGGTCCGAAAGGTGGACCGCGTCCTCTGGCGGCGCACCCTCGATGAGTTGGCCGTCCAGCACGAGCTTCCAGCGGCCGCGGCGCACCGCCGTCTGACGCCCCATCTCCCAGAACAGGTCCCGCTGAGGCGGCGGAGCACCGTCGGCGCACCACCCCAGGAGGTTGACGCCGTCGAGTTCATAGCGGCCGGGGTCGCCGCCGGCGGCTCGCAGGAAGGTCGGGAAGATGTCCATCGCGGCGGCCGGCGCGGAAAGCACCTGCCCCGCCGGGATGCGCCGCGGCCAACTGAGCAGGCCCGGGACGCGGATGCCGCCCTCATACAGACTGAACTTGTGGCCCTTCAGCCTGCCGGCCGTGCCGCCGTAATACGGATCGGCTCGGCCGTCCAACCAGTTGCGCGTCTCGCGCGATGGACCGTTGTCACTCTGGAAAAAGACGCAGGTATCGTCGCTCAGGCCCTGGCGGCGCACCTCGGCCAGGATGGCGCCGACGGCGTCGTCCACCGCGCTGAGCATCGCGGCCATGATCCGGCGGTCCGGCGGCAGGTCCGGGAAGCGATCCAGGTAGCGGGCGGGCGCATGCATGGGATAGTGGGGCGCGTTGAACGGCACGTAGAGGAAGAAGGGCTTGCCCGCCCGGGCGGCTTCGCGGACGAAGCCGGAGGCCCGCTCGGCGATCATCTCGGTGAAGTATTCGCCATTTTGCCACACCTCGCGCCCGTTCTCCCAGAGGTCGTGGGTCGGGTTGTGCCCGCCGCCCTGACCCCAGTAGAAGATGTGCGAGTAGTAGTCGATGCAGCCGGCCATGAACCCGAACCACTCGTCGAAGCCGTGTTCCTCCGGACGCGATCCCGGCGCGAGCCCGAGGTGCCATTTGCCGAACAGGCCGGTACGGTAGCCGAGCGGCCTTAGCGCCTCGGCCAGGGTCGGCACGGAGGGCGGCAGGCCCGTGGCGGTCCGGTGGCCTGCCAGGATGGACCGCACGCCGGCGTTGCCCGGATAGCGGCCGCAGAGCAGTGACGCGCGCGACGGGGAACAGACCGGTGAGTTGGAGTACCAGTCGGTGAAACGCACCCCGGAGGCGGCCACACCGTCCAAATGCGGCGTGCGAAAATCCTCCGCCCCCATGCAGGACAGATCCCCGTATCCCTGGTCGTCCGTCAGAAACACAATGAAGTTCGGTCGGCTCAAGTCCACACCCCCACCCCGCACTTACGCGTCCAGACCGCCCGCCGCCTGCGGATTCGGGTGCTGCTTTGCTCCGGCGGCGTCCAGGGCGGCGCGCAGTCGGGCGGCCAGGATCTGCAGGCCCTCTTCCGAAGCGACCTCGTCACCGAACGGATAGATGCGGGCCAACTGACCGCGGTACTGGCGCGGCAACACATGCAGATGGAAGTGGCCGTCTTCGGAGGTCTCGGTCACAGCGGCGTCGTCGCCCAGCGGCCGCGGTAGACCGCTGGATCGCGCCGCAGCGTGGTGGCCCCGCCCGGGAAGCAGGATCGCGCCGACCTGCACGCCGTCCGGATCGACGACCGAACGCATCACCTCGGCAATGCGCATGGCGGTCCGCATCAGCGCCACGCCGACCGTGCCGGCGAAGACCTCGGACGCGGACAGGTGCCGGCGCGGGATGATCAGTACGTGCCCCGGCGCATGCTGGCGCCAATCCAAAAAGGCCACCACGGCCTCGTCCGCGAAGACGATCGCCTGGGGAAGGTCGCCGGCGGCGGACTCGCAATACAGGCAGGGAAGCATCCCCGTCCACGCTCCTTGCGGCTCCTGTGGGGTGGTACCACCCGCCGCCGAGGATTCGGTCCCGAAGCGCGCGGGCCTGCAGGCACGGCCGGCGGCGGGCCGGCCGGTGGGCCACGGCCCGGCACGACCGGACTCTCAGGCAATTCACAGACCGCCCGCAGGACCGGTCTCAGGTGCCCGCGCCAGACTCTGGACCGGGAGGGTGGGGTGGATGGGCGACAGACAGCCGGTGCGGGTCCTGGTGGTCGACGACGAGGCGGCCATCCGCGACTATCTCTCCCTGGGCCTGCGCTACGAAGGCTTCGAAGTGCGGGACGCCGCCGACGCCGATCAGGCGCGGGCGGCACTGCGCACCTGGGACCCACAGGTCGTCGTGCTGGACGTGCTGCTTCCCGGGGAGGACGGCTTCAGCCTCGGGCGCCAACTGCGCGCCGCGGACGCCGGGCGGCTGTTGATCTTCCTGACGGCGCGCGACGCCGTCGACGACCGCATCCGCGGGCTGGAACTCGGGGCGGACGACTACCTCGTCAAGCCCTTCGAGTTCAAGGAACTGGTCGCGCGCATCCGCACCCACCTGCGGCGGCTGGGGCCCTCCGCCGCCGATCAACTGGCCTTCGGGCCCCTGGCCGTCGACCTCGCCCGCCACCGCGTCGTCCTGGACGGCGAGGTGGTCGAACTCACGCTGCGGGAGTTCGACCTCCTGTGCTGCTTCCTGCGCCATCCGGGCCAAGTGCTGTCCAAGCGCACCCTGCTCGATCGGGTGTGGGGCTACGACTTCTACGGCAACGACAACATCGTGGAGCAGTATGTCCGCTACCTGCGCGAAAAGCTGGGCGAACGTGGCCGCGCCCTGCTGCAGACCGTGCGCGGCGTCGGCTACCGCCTCGGGGATTGAGGATCTTGATACGCACCCTGGCCGGTCGGTTGATCCTCCGCTACGTCGTGGTGCTCGGCCTGCTGCTGGCGGCGTCCGCGGCGTTCCAATACGTCGCGCTGCGCCACTTCCTGCTGCAGGCGGGCGCGCTGCGGCTGCAGGCGGACGCGGTGCAGCCGCTTGCAGCCTACCGCGCCGCCATCCGCTCCGGCACGCCCCCGGCCACGGCCGCCGCGACGCTGGCGCGCGCCGCCGCCGGGCCGCAGACCCAGGCGTGGGTGGTGAGCGCCCAGGGGCTCGTGGAGGCAAGGGCGGCCGGTCCCGGAAACCCTGCGCCCCCAGCCTGGACGGCGCCGGCCGGTCCGCGGCGCAAGGGGTACGACGGCAGGCACGGATCCGCGCCGGCACCGGAACCGCACGGCCGCGCCCCGGCCCACCCGCTGCTACCGCCGGGCGGCATCCTCATCGGCGGGAAACTGGTGGCCGTCCTCCCACTGGGCCCGCGGAACGGCGCCCTCGTCCTGGCCACGGCCGCCGGCAACGTACTGGCGGTCCTGCGCAACGAACTGCGCCTACTGCTGCTCGGCGGGCTCGTCGTGGCCGCCGCGGGGGCCGCCAGCGCCGCCGTCGCGGTCCGCCAGGCCCTCGGGCCGCTGCGCGACATCGAGCGCGTCGCGGGACGCATCGCGGCCGGCCACCTGGAGTTGCGGGCCGGCGGCCGGCGGGCACCCGAGGAGGTCGCCACGCTGGCGCGGGCCTTTGACGCCATGGTCGACCGCCTGACGGCCGCGATCGGCAAGGAGCGGGGCATGCGCGAACAGATGCGACGCTTCCTGGACGACGCGTCCCACGAACTGCGGACCCCGCTTGCCGCCCTCTCCGGCACCCTCGAGGTCCTCCAGGGGGACGCTGGCGAGGATGCGGGCGCGGTGCGGGCCGGACTCCGCTCCGCCTACCGCCAGGCACGGCGGATGACGTCGCTGGTCTCCGGACTGCTCACCCTGGCACGGGCGGACCGGCCGGAAGACCTCCTGCTGCAGGAGACGGACCTGGGCGTGGTACTGGCCGGAGTGCTGCCGCTGGCCCAACGCATCGCCGCCGATCACGACCTGCGCTGGCACGTCCCGGCGCGCCCCCTGCCGATCCGGGCCAGTCCCGACGCACTCGGCGGCGCCGTCCTCAACGTGGTGGACAACGCCGCCCGCTACAGCCCGCCGGGGACCACGATCCAGTTGGGCGTCGAGGTACGCGACCAGCAGGTGGTGATCGGCGTCGCGGACCGCGGCCCGGGCATCGCGCCCGAACACCTGCCGCGCCTGTTCGAGCGTTTCTACCGGGCGGTTCCGGCCGGAGGCCCCCCGGGCACAGGCCTGGGCCTGGCGATCACGCGGTCGGTCCTGCGCCGCCACGGCGGGGACGCCACGGTGGAAAGCGCCCCGGGACTCGGCACGACCGTGCGGTTGCGCCTACCGCTGCGGCGGGGCTGAGGGTGGAGCGCCGGCGGAGCTAGCACTACCCCTGTACCTGGTCGGAAATGGTTAGACCGCCTGCGGTAGGAGGGGCAACAGGTCCGGGCATCGGTTGAGCAAGAACAGTTCGTTTACTACGGCGATGCGACCCCATTGGACGAAGCGACGGTGTGCGGCTTGCAGGCTCTCCCGTGCCTGTCGGGGGAGTGCGCCCAGGTGCATGGCGTCGGATTTCGCGCCATGCGCCAGGAGCGAGGTGCCTGCGAACTGGAGCCGCACATCAGGGGATAGAGCAGACATCCGTACGGTGGGGTGGATGTCGAGGCGGGTTGGTCGGGAGGCTCCTGAGGCGTCGCTTCCATCCGTGTGGCCATTCGTTGGCGGCAGGGGACGCCGTAGAGTCATCGCCAATCAGACCATGGCAAGGGGGCGGTGGAAACCGGGCCAGATCGGCCCTGGTAGTCCGCCAGCCCCGCAGCGTCTTTGGCGTTTTGATAGCTGCCGCGCTCGATACAGGGTCGCACGTGGGCCAGTCGGGCCAATTCGGCCAACGTAGCCGTCATGGGTACAGCAATGAGGTACTGCTTGACATCGCTACTTTCAGGGTCGATGGGACGCTCCAGCAACAACCACGTTTCACGTCCGCAAGCGTCCTGTCGCCGGGCAGGCGCGAACAGCCGCAAATTCCCGCGCAAGCAAGGCACCATCCATGCTTTGGCGGTACGGAATCCGGCGCGAAGCGTCCGGGTCCAGCGCCGACCGGACGTCGTCCACGGTATGCAGCGGACGCTGGGGCTGTGACGGCTTGCGGGGCCGACCTCGACCACGATAGATGCAAGGGTAGTACTAGGCGCCCCCCAGGAAGGACTCGATCTCGGCCCGCCGCTCCACGGCGGTGCGATAGCCGATCTCGACCAACTGCGCATACTGGGCGAACCCCGGAAACGGCACCCAGGCCGTGTCGGGACGCAGGACCAAGACGGGCACACCCTGGGGCCGGCGCAGGCCGGACAGGGTGTGCAGGACATAGGCCTCGGTGTTTTGCAACACCCACTCGACGCCGACCCGCGGGGGAAGGCCGCGGGGCGCCGCGGCCACGTCGACCGCGAGCACGCGGTCGGCCCCGAGCGCCGCCACCCAGTCGACCGGGAGGGTATCGGCCACGCCGCCGTCCACCAGACACCAACCGCGCTCCACGTCGATAACCGGGGTGTAGAAGCCGGGCATCGCCATCGTCGCGTGCAGGGCGACCCGCAGGTCCGCACCCACCACCAGGCGCCACCGCCCTGCCGCAGGCGGCGGCTCGACCGGTCCCGGTCCGACGAAGGCGATGGCCCGCCGCTCCGCCAGATCGACGGCGGTGAGCACCGTCGGCCGGCGCCAATCGGTGAGCCGCCTACCGTGCGCGCAGAGGGACTCCAGCCCCGCCACAAAACTGGCGGGGTCCAGCAGCCCGGCCGCCGGCGGAGCGGGGTCCACCGGGAACACCTCCAGGGCCAGCCGCGCAACCTCGGGTCGGAAGTAATGCAGCGGGTGGGCGCTGACGGCGGCCCCGTAGGCGGTCAGATCGTCCAGCCCGGCGCCGGCCGCCAGGGTGCCGGCGACGAGGCCCCCCGCGGAGGTGCCGGCAAGAAGGGGCGGGTCCAGCCCGAAGGCCCGCAGGGCGCGCAGGACGCCGAGGTGCGCCGCGCCGAGCGCACCGCCGCCGCTCAAGGCCAATCCCCATCCCATCGTTTGCCGCCCCCCGCCACGACCAGCCTACGCGTCCGGCGGTGGCGCGGTGCCTCGCGTTCCTCTCCTCATCTCCTTGTATATGCCTGTTGCGCAAGTGCGGAAAGTCGGCTCGGCGGCCCTCCCCGCGCCCCCGCCAGAAGTTGCGCAGGGCCCGCGCCAGGTCCCGTGGGGCCTCCTCCCCACGCCTACAGGCAGGGGCTTGCGCCGCGCCTCTTTGGTCACGGCTCACTCGCCGCCTGCAGCGCCTTCTGCGCCCGGCGGCGCGTCGGACGACGTCCCTACAACCGCGCACACGCCTAATCTTCGCCGCTCGCGGCCGAAGACGCCTCGATCCCCTACGCCCCCCCGCCCCAGCGGTCCCACACCAGGCGGCTGATCCGCGGCAGCAGGACCATCGCCTCGTTGTCGACGTGGAAGCGGGCGTCGCGGCAGTCCTTGCTCCAGAGGCCGAGGATGTAGTCACCGTTGGGACCGAAAAACAGACCGCAATCGATGCGGCACCCCTGCCAGGATCCGGACTTGCTCGCCAGGCGCAGGGCCGGCTGCTCACCGGGCAGGCGCGGCGGCGTGATGAGCGCGTAAGGAAGATCCCGCGTGAGCGCCGAGTTGTATTGCTGGCGCAGCAGCAGATCGATCATCAGCCGGTCCTCGGCCGCGCCCACGCAGCGACCGTGATACAACCGTTCGAAGAGCCCGCCGAGTTCGGCCGGGGTGGAGCGGCCGAAGCCCTGGGTGTTGGCCCCCGACGCGAAGTCGAGCCGGGCCAGAACCCGGGTCCGCCCCATGCCCTGCCGCGCGGCTTCGGCGTTGACCGCGTCCACGCCGCCGACCCGGTCGATGACCATGTTCGTGGCCACGTTGTCGGAGACGGCGATCATCAGCGTGAGGGTGTCCCGCAGCGACAGGCGCAGGCCGGGGGTGAGTTCACGCAGCACCCCGGACCCGAAGACGTGGTGCTGCGGTCCGTAGACCAGCGGCGCGTCCAGGGCGTCGCGGCCTTCGCGCACCCGGCGTAGCGCGGCCGCCAGGATCAACACCTTGATCGCGCTCGCGGTCTCGAACGACTCGTCCGCGCGCAGGGCCACGGTTTCCCCTCCGGGCAGGCGGCGACCCCAGACCCCCACCGTCCCGCTGAACCCGGCCGAGGCCGCGGCGATCTCTTCCTCCAACAAGTCCACGATCGTCACACCCCCAGCGGTTCACCGGCCGTTCCGCCCCGGCGCGCCCGGTCCTGCCGCCGACGGGGCGGGACTCAGCCCACGGACGCGTCTGGTCGCCGCCGCGCCAGCCACAGCGCCAGCGCCTCGCGGTGGGAGGGAAAGCAGAGTTCCGGCAGGGATCGCGGTTCGAACCAGGCCGCCGCGAGCACGTCGTGTCCCGCAACCGGCTCCTGCGCCTCGGCTCGGGCGGCGAAGGCCACGATGTACGAGGCAAAGACACCGAGGAGGTCCTCCAACTCTATGACGACCCCGGTCTCCTCGCGCACCTCGCGGCAGGCGGTCTGCTGCGCGCTCTCCCCCGGATCGGCCAGGCCTCCGGGGAGGCACCAGTTGCCCGCCTGCGGATCGAAGCGCCTGCGCACGCACAGGACGCGGCCGGCCGGGTCCGCCACCACGGCCCCGGCCGCCGGCCAGGGGTGCTCCCAATACACGAAGCCACAGGCCGGACACGCCCGGCGCGGGCCTCCGTCCAGGTGCCGCTCGGAGAGCCCCGTCCCGCACAACGGGCAGTGGAGCCAGTCCCGCCCGGGCGGCATGCGCCACAGAACGGATGGTGCCGCATCCCTACCGGCCGCTTCCGCATCCAACCGCGCCGCCCCCTTGCCGCTGCCGCAGGAAGCGCCGCACGGGCGGCAGGGTGCCGACCCGCCGCGCGCCCTCCGGCAGCACGTCGTCCAGAAACCCGGGCAGCGTCCTGGCCTCCGGGTCGAACAGGGCCAGCACGCCGGCGTCGCGCTCGGTGCGAATCAGCCGCCCCAGGCCCTGCTTGAGGCGCAGGGTCATGACCGGCACGTCCACCCCGGCCCGCGCGTCCCCGCCGTCCCGGCGCACCTCCGCCCTGCGGACGTCCAACAGGGGATCGGCGGCGGACCACGGCAGGCGGGGCACCACCACGGCCGACAGACTCTCGCCGGGCACGTCCACACCCTCCCACAGGCTGTGCGCCACCAGGCATGATCCCACATCGCGGGCGAAGGCGGCCACCAGCGCCTCCGGCGCCCCGTCCCCTTCCCAGCCCACCCGCATACCGGCGGCTGGCCAGGCCCCGCGCAACTGCCGCATGGCGTCGGCGTCCGGCACCAGGATCAGGGCGCGTCCGGCGGTTTCACGCGCCAGCGCATCCAGACGCGCGGCGACGGCGGCCCAGAACCCGGAATCCTCCGCAGCCGGCAGGTCGGTGGGCAGGTAGCAGAGGACCTGACGGGCCAAGCGGAAGGGAACCCCCACCTGCACGGATTGGGCATCCTTCAGCCCCAGGGCCGCGGACGCATACGCCGCCGAGCCCCCCGACAGCAGGGTCGCCGACGCGAAGACCAGCGGCAGACGCGCCGGCAGGTGCCGCCGCCACCACGGGCCGAGGTCACGCGGCGCGGTCCACAAGGCGCCGTCCTCCCACCAGGGAACCCACGCCGCGTCGGTCAGCGTGCGTAGCGCCAAGCGCGCCTCGTCGAGTTCGGTCTGGGCCGCCGGCAGATGGAGGGCGTACGGCGTCTCCGCCTGCAACCCTTCTTCGATCGCCGCCTCGTCGCCGACGATCCCCAGGATGCGGTCCAGCCGGCGCGTCACCGCCACCAGTTCCGGAGTCGGACCGACGGCGCGGCGGCCCTCCGAACCGGTCCCGATGGACCGGGCCAGCCGCACCTCGAAGTCGCCGGCAGCCGCGCGTCCGGCATCCACGGCTCGCAGGAGGCGCAGCCGCACCCCCTCGCCCTCACAGGCACCCAGGGCAGCGTCCAACAGACGCGGGTGCAACCGCCCTCCCGCCGCGCGTTGCGCCGCGGCCGCCACGCGGTGCCCCTCGTCGAACACGACCCCCGCCAGCGGGGGCAGGGCCGGCAGGCGGCCCGGCGGGAGCCGCTCGCGGCGAAAGGTGTCCTCGAAGAAGAGGTCGTGGTCGCACACCACCAGGTCGGCCGACTCCCGGGCCCGCCGGCGCCCTTTCATCAAACGGCAATAGCCGCGCCGCGCGCAGGCGTCGCAACGGCAGCCGCCGTCCCAGGCCACCTCGCGCCACAGCTCGTCAGGGGTGTCGGGGAAGTCGCCGCGGGCCCCGTGGGCGCTTTCGGCCGCCTGCTGCAGCAGCCGCGCCCGGCCCCGGCGTCGCTCACGGCGGGCGCCGAACCGCTCCAGCTTGATGTCACAGACGGCGTCCTGCGGGCGGCGCGCCACCGCGCAGTCGATCCGCAGATCCAGGAGGCGCGACAGGGTGTCGACGTCGCCGCCCGGTCCCGCGAGCTGCTGCTGCAACGCGGTGGTCGCGGTGGCCACCGCGACCGGCCGGCCGGTCAGCCGGGCATGGCAGACCGCCGGCAACAGGTAGCCGAAGGTCTTGCCCGTGCCGGACCCGGCCTCCGCCAGCAGGGTCGAGCCCCCGGCCAGGGCCGCGCCGACCCGGAAGGCGAAGTGGATCTGTTCCTCGCGGACCGCATAACCGGCCGCGGGCAGGCGGTCGTAGAACACCTCGCCGATCCAGACGGATAGACGCCGCCGGTAGTCGGCCGCGTCGCTGAAGCGAAAGGGCAGGCGCGTCCAGGAAATCGACACGGCATGGCCCCCGACCCGGCCCCTGGTCAGACGACGGAGGCCAACAGGGCTTTGGCGGCATGCAGGCGGTTACCCGCCTGGGTGAAGACGACGGAGGCGGGGCCGTCCATCACGGCGTCGGTGACCTCCTCGCCGCGGTGGGCGGGCAGATCGTGCATGAAGACGGCGTGCGGCGCCGCCAGCGCCATCAGCCCCTCATCCACCCGATAGGGCTCCAGCGCCCGCCGGCGGGCGTCCGCCCCGGACTCGAAGCCCATGCTGACCCAGGTGTCGGTGTAGACCGCATCTACCCCAGACACCGCCTCGCGCGCGTCCGCGAGCACGTGGATCGCGCCGCCGGTGGCGCGCGCGTCGGCGCGGGCCGCCGACAGCACCTCCTCCGCCGGCTGATACTGCGCCGGTCCCGCGACGCGCAGTTCGAAGCCGCACTTGGCGGCCGCGAAGCACAGCGAGTGGCAGACGTTGCTGCCATCGCCCACGTAGGACACCTTCAATCCCGCCAGCCGGCCGAAGCGCTCGCGCAACGTGAGCACGTCGGCCAGGGCCTGCGACGGGTGCAGCAGGTCCGTGAGGCCGTTGATGACCGGCACACTCGCGGCGGCGGCGAGTTCCTCGACGTCGCGGTGCCCGAAGGCGCGGATGACCACCGCATCCACCAGTTGGCTCAGGACGCGGCCGGTGTCCCCGATCGTCTCACCGCGCGCCAGTTGCATCTCGCCGCCCTGGAGGCAGACCGGGTGGCCACCCAACGCGGCCACCGCCACCTCGAAGGCCACCCGGGTCCGCGTGGAGGGCTTGAGAAAGAGCAGGGCGACGCTGCGCCCCGCCAGCGGTTTGCTGCGCGCGTTCCGCCCGGCCTGCTTCCAGGCGAGGGCGGACTCCACCAGTGCGGTCACCTCCGCCGGGGTGAAATCGTGCAGGGTGAGGACGTCGCGCCCGCACAGGTCCGGTCCCTCGAGGGCCGGGACCTTCGAGCCGAGTACCGCCATGGGCTGCACCTCCGGGGAACGACCCCAGCCCAGTGCGCGAACACCCGCACTGGCGGGAGATTCCGCATCATCGCCGGGCTGTAGCAAGTTGCATAATTATACTGTCAGCGGCCCCGGCGTCAACCGCCCCTGCGGCAGGGATGCCTCCGGCCGGCCACGGTCGTGGCTCCGGGGCGCTGGTGCGGTACTGCGGACCGCCGCACCACCGCGGAGCCCGCGCCGCGGGACCCGGCAGGACCGCGGGGCGGCGGACCGAAGCTGTGCGCGACCGACGGGCCCGCGCCGCGGTCCGGGAAGGGGACGTGTCTGGTCCATGTACCAGAAGCTGCTCATCGCCAACCGCGGGGAGATCGCGGTGCGGGTGATCCGCGCCTGCCGCGAGTTGGGGATCCGCAGCGTGGCGGTATATTCGGAAGCGGACCGCGAATCGCTCCACGTCCGCCTCGCGGATGAGGCCCAGCCGATCGGGCCGGCGCCCGCCGCGCAGAGCTATCTCAACGTACCCGCCATCCTGCAGGCGGCGGCGCGCAGCCGGGTCGAGGCGATCCACCCCGGCTACGGCTTCCTGTCCGAAAACGCGCATTTCGCTGCCGTCTGCAAGACATGGGGCCTGGATTTCGTCGGCCCCGAGCCGGACACCATCGAACGCATGGGCAGCAAGACGGCGGCGCGCCAGCGCATGCAGCAGGCTGGCGTGCCGATCATCCCCGGCACCCCGGGACCGTGCGGCCTGGAGGAGGCCCTGGCCGCGGCGGAACAGATCGGCTACCCCGTGCTGGTCAAGGCGGCGGCCGGCGGTGGTGGCCGCGGGATCCGCGTGGCCCGGTCCGCCGAAGAACTGACCAAGGTGTTCACGGCCGCCGGCCGCGAGGCCTCGGCCTCCTTCGCCAACGCGGAACTGTATCTGGAGCGTTACCTGGAGGCGCCGCGCCACGTCGAGTTCCAGGTCCTGGCCGACCGGCATGGCAACGTCCTGCACCTGTTCGAGCGCGATTCGTCCATCCAGCGCCGGCGCCAAAAGGTGCTCGAGGAGGCTCCGAGCCCGCTGTTGACGCCGGAGTTGCGGGCCCAGATGGCCGCCGCCGCCGTCGAGGCCGCCCGCGCGGTGCACTACGTCGGCGCCGGCACGATCGAGTTCCTGGTCGACGCCCGGGGCCGCTTCTATTTCATCGAGATGAACACCCGCATCCAGGTGGAGCACCCGGCCACGGAGTGGATCACCGGCTTCGACCTGGTGAAAGAGCAGATCCGCATCGCGGCGGGTGAGCCCGTCTCCATCACGCAGGCGGACCTGGCGATCCGGGGCTGGTCCGTGGAGTGCCGCATCAACGCGGAGAACCCGGACGAGCGCTTCACGCCCACCCCCGGGACGGTCACCCGCTGGCGGCCGCCGTCGGGTCCGTGGGTGCGCGTCGATGAGGGCACCTACAGCGGCGACACCATCACGCCCTACTACGACTCGTTGCTGTGCAAGGTCGTGACCTGGGGCCGCGACCGCCCGGAGGCGGTGGCGCGCATGGCCCGCGCCCTGGCGGAGTTCGAAGTGGAGGGCATCCACACGACCATCGGCATGCACCGCCGGCTGATGGCCCATCCGGACTTCCTTGCCGGCGACTACCACACGAGTTGGCTGGAGCAGGTGTTCATGGGTCAGGCTTAGCCCGGGACAGGACCGCCGCCGCTGCGAGCGGCGTTCTGCGGCCCGGCGCTCCGATGCGGTGGGGATGCATGCCGTCGCAAGCGGTTGCAGGGGGAGGGCGCGGGATGGGCGGGGTGGTCGACAGCTTCCGACTGGATGGCCGGGTGGCGCTGATCACAGGCGGATCACGCGGTTTCGGGCGCGTGATCGCGGAGGCGTACGCCGAAGCGGGCGCGGACGTGGTGCTGTGCAGCCGCCAGGGGGCGGCGGTCGAGCGGGTTGCGGCGGAGATCGGCGACGCGACCAAACGCACGGTGCGCGGTGTGGAGGCGGACGTCTCCGATCCCGCCGCGGTCGACCGGGTCGTCGGCATGGTGCTGGACACCTGGGGACACATCGACATCCTCGTCAACAACGCGGGGGTCAACGTCCGCCGCCCGGTCGAAGAGATGAGCGACGAGGACTGGCGCACCGTGGTCGGTACGAACCTCGACGGCGTCTTCTACTGCTGCCGGGCGGTGTCTCGCCCGATGAAGGAGCGGCGTTTCGGCCGCGTGCTCAACATCTCCTCGATGATGGCCACGGCATCCCTGCCCGGCCGCACCCCATACACCGCGGCCAAGGCCGGCGTCACCGCACTCACGCGCACCCTGGCCCTGGAGTGGGCACCGCACGGCATCACGGTCAACAGCCTCTGCCCCGGGCCCTTTCTTACCGAGATGAATCAGCCGGTCGTGCAAAATCCGGAGCAGTTCGACTTCTTCCGCTCCCGCGTGCCGCTGGGCCGCTGGGGAAACCCTCCGGAGATCGCCGGGCCGGCCCTGTTTCTGGTCTCCGACGCCGCGAGTTTCATCACGGGCGCGACGCTGTATGTGGATGGGGGCTGGACGGCACAGTGACGCCGCCGCGCGCCGCGCTGGGCAGACGGGCACACCAGTAGGCCAGGCCCGCGTAGATCGCGTAGGCGACCCGCTCCTGATAGTCGGGTTGGGTCAGCAGCCGCGCCTCTTCGGGGTTGGAAAGAAAGCCGATCTCCACCGTCGCCGCCGGCATGGCGGTGTGGTTGAGGAAGTAATGGTCGATGTGTTCGGAGACGACGCGGCGCGTTCCGCCGACCACCCGGGCCAACTGGGTCTGCAGGAGCACGGCGAGCTCCTTGCCCTGCGGGAAACGCTGGGCGTTATAGAAGACCTGGGCGCCGCGCTCGCTCGGGCTGGAGAAATGGTTGGCGTGGATGCTCACCGCGACGTCGGCTTGGGCCGCATTGATGTCCAGGACCCGCTGGCGCAGGTGGAAGCGCCGTCGCTCCACCGGACCCTGGCTGGTCGTGCCGGTGGCCGGGGCATCACCGGCACGGGTCAGCACCACGACCGCCCCTGCGCGCTCCAGCATCGCCGCCAGCCGTTCGCTCACGCCCCAGACGACGCTGTCTTCGGTCAGGCCGTTGGGCCCCATCGCCCCTGGATCGATGCCGCCGTGGCCCGGGTCGATCGCCACGACTCGGCCACGCAGAGTGTGCGCTGCCGCAGCGAGGCCCAGCGCCGCCCGCACCCGCGTGCCGGTCCACAGGCCGAACGATAGCAGGGCCGCGACGGTCACCGCCACGGCCAACCGCCGCATCCACACCGCCCCGCTGAGGGTCGCGACCACCCGCACGTTGCGCACCCCGACACCCCATGGCCGCGGGGAAAACGTCCCGCACCGCACCTGCTATGCGGGGCGGCCGGGCGCCATGCGCGCGCGTCAGGCCTCGTCCCAGACCCAGCGGGTGAGTTCCGCCAAGCGCCGGCGGGGACGCAGCGGCGGGACCTCCGCCGGCCAGCCGAGGGCCAGCACGGCGGCCAGGTCGTCTCCCCCGGGCGCCCGCACCAGGCGCCGCACCGCCGGGTCGGAAAGCAGCGGCCCGCCGAGCCACGTGCCGGCCCAGCCCTCATCCCAGGCGCACAGCAGCAGGTTTTGCACCGCCGCCGCCACGGCAAGGCGGTCGGCCGCGCCGGTCCGCGCGTCGGGCGCCTCCGCCTGCCATACCGCCACGGCCGCCGCCGCCTGCTGAAGGGGCCCGGCCGCGTCCTGGCCGGGATCCGGGGGCTGCCGCGCCTCAAGAGTAGAGGAAAGCGCGGCCAGTTCGCGCAGGGCCGCACCGCCCAGGACGGCGAACCGCCATGGTTGGGTCAGTCCGTGGTTGGGCGCCCAAACGGCGGCCTCCAGGCAGCGCGCCACCGCCTCGCGCGGCAGCGGCCGCGGCTCGAAGGCGCGCACGCTGCGGCGGCTGCGGATCAGATCGTAGGCATTCACGCCGAAAGCCTCCGTAACCCAAAATGGGCCCCGGGCTGTACGCCCCGGGCCCACCCGGCTCCCCGCGGCCGCGCGATCAGCGCTTGCTGAACTGCGGCGCCTTGCGGGCCTTCTTCAAACCATACTTACGCCGTTCCTTGGCCCGCGGATCGCGGGTCAGGAGACCCGCCTTCTTGAGGACGGGCCGCAGCTCCGCGTCGACGCGCAACAGGGCGCGTGCCACGCCGTGCCGCATCGCCCCCGCCTGGCCGGACACCCCGCCGCCGTTGACGCGGGCGTGCACGTCGTACCGCCCCTCGCCTTCGGTGAGCTGCAGCGGGCTGCGCACCATCGACTGCAACTGGGCGAGCGGAAAGTATTCCTCCAGGGGCCGGTCGTTGACCGTGATCCGGCCGTTGCCCGGCACGATGCGCACGCGTGCCACGGCCTCCTTGCGGCGGCCGGTCCCCCAGTATTGCAGCGCGACCTTCTTCATCGGCGGCACAAGCGGCCCTCCTTCGCACCGGGCCGGTGGCCCGGACGGTACCCATCGCCCCGCGTCTATCGGACGGCGGCCAGCACCTGCGGATGCTGCGCCACATGCGGGTGCTCAGTGCCGGCGTACACCTTGAGCTTGCGCAGCATCGCCCGGCCGAGCGGTGTCTTGGGCAGCATACCGCGCACAGCCAGCCGCACGACGGCGGCGGGATCCTTGGCCAGGAACTTGCGGTATGAAACGGTCTTGAGCCCGTCCGGATAGCCGGTGTGCCAGTAGTGGAACTTCTGATCGAGCTTGCGCCCGGTCAGCGCCACCCGGCTGGCGTTGATCACGATCACATAATCGCCCGTATCCATCGATGGCGTGTACATCGGCTTGTGCTTGCCCCGCAGCACCGTCGCCACCTGGGTGGCAAGCCTGCCGAGCACCACACCGTCCGCGTCCATCACGTACCATTTCTGCTCGATATCCTGGGGCCTCGCCGTGTAGGTAGCCTGCAACCGCTCCACCCCTTGCTGAACAGGGCACGACAGCCTAGCCAGTCTACTGTTCTGGGCGCCTGCCGTCAAGGAATTTGGTCGTCCGCGGGTGAGCCGCACGATTGTGGTGGTCGTGCGGCGCGAGGCATCAGGGCACGGATGCGGGGGCGACGCAGTTGAGGGCAGCCTCGCCAGAATGGATCCCAGTCGCCGGAACGGTGCAGGGCTCGGAGGCTGGCAACGGCCTGTGAGCCGATCCAGCCCCAGCGCACGCCGGCACCGCCCTGGCGGGCTTTGACCACGAGGTTGCAAGCGCTGCCCACCATGCCGGAACCGACCGGCAGACCAGAGGCGATGAAGTCCGCGTATTGCAGGCGCTGGGAGTGTTTCTCGAAGTAGCTCAGGGCAACGCAAACGCGGTCACGGCCATCTTGCGACGTGGGTTCAAGTTGTTGAAGGGCCGCGATGATCGGTGCGTCGCCGGCGGCCGGGAGAGCCGCAGAGAGGGCCGTCGAACCACGACCTCCCAATCGATCTCCGTGCGGGTCTCCTCGTCGGACATCTCCGCGAATGGCGCACCGCAGATGGCGCAACGGCACTCTTCGTCTGGCAGCGCGTGCGTGATATGCCGCGCTGGCAAGCTCTCCTGATGTCGCCATCCATAACCAGGCGCACCGTTCCGCTACCCCCGCGACCGCTTCCCTGCTGACGCACTGCCCGCCGGTGCCGCTGCTCGCTCTGGCGTTCAAACAGGGAGTGGGCCTGCTGCCGCACTTTCCCCTGCAGTGTGTTCTGGGCGCTCTCCAATTCCGCAATACGCGCGTCCCGTGCGGCCAGATCGGCTTCCAGCCGATTCACCTCAGCCAGCAGACCATCCCGCTGGCCCCGGAGCTCGACAATCTCCTCCCGCAGCGATGCCACCAGAGCGTCTCCGACGCCTTGCTGGCACGCGGGCGAGTCTTTTTTCCGGCAACCGATGGTGATTGGCACACCAGCAGACTGCCACCGGCCAAAAAGTGTCCAGCCCCAAATCGCACCCGGGTGCGGGGTTCACCGAATATATACCATCGCAGGGCTACCCCCTTCGAAGAGTCTCGGGCGGCACGGACCGGGGATCAGGGCTGCTGGCGGACGATGAAGTCTGCGAACATGGGCACCGTCATGACCCCACGGCTAAAGCCGGGGGCTTGCCAATCACCCCGCTTGCGCGGGCGTGGCGTGCGGACGCATGACGGCGCCCCGGCGACCGATGTTGATCGCCGCGATGTGGTC
>JAJZXK010000105.1 GCA_021806565.1 Bacillota bacterium
ACCACATCGCGGCGATCAACATCGGTCGCCGGGGCGCCGTCATGCGTCCGCACGCCACGCCCGCGCAAGCGGGGTGATTGGCAAGCCCCCGGCTTTAGCCGTGGGGTCATGACACGGCACAGGTCTTGGCCGCCGCTCCGATCCACAACCTGTGGTGTACCACCGCGCACAACCGAGTCAACTACCGCCGGGCAAACCAGACGGCTTGTCCACCCGGATCGGCGGACGTTACGCCGGTGGACGGCGGCCCGCCGCGGTCGGATGTACCCACCCCGGCAAGGTGCTTCTGAGCGATGTTCCGAGCGCCGTTGAGGTCCGCGTTGAGGCGGGAACCGCAGGGTCGGCAGGCGAAGTCGCTTTGAGAACGGCGGTTGTTCCGAGCGGTGTGACCACAGCGGGAGCAGCGTTGCGATGTGTGCCGGGGGTCGATGCCCACGACGACGCAGCCCACTTCCTGAGCCTTGTACTCCAGCAAGCCGCGCAATTGCGCGAAGGACCTAGAGTGCAGGCGGCGGCCGGACTCCCTGCCGGCCGCTTCGCACGCGCCCGGATATGCGTCAGGTTCTCCACGACGATCACCGTGCCGTAGTCCACGCAGTCCACGCCGCCGCGGCTCAGAACGTGGTCGCAGTCGCGCCGGAAGCGCTTGACCTTCCCAGCAAGGCGGCGCAGATGCCGCTTCTCCGAGCGGGTGCCTTTGCGCCGCAGACTGCGACGCAGCTTCCGCCCCTTCTTGCGCCGACTGAATGCCGAGCGCAAGGCCTCTGTTGCCTTGACACGTGCCTGGATCAGCAGGTCCGAAACCAGATTGGGGCACTCGCCCTTGGTTTCCCGGTAGGTCAGGTGGTGCAGTCGGACGCCGTTTTTCTCATTGGCGTCCCAGCCAACGCGGAAGACAGCGTTGAAGGCGGCGGTAAACCCCGCGATGGTAAATGCCAGTCCCCTAGGCCATTGGCCAAGGCCCTGCGCCGACTGCGGCACCGACAGCGGCTGCACAGCCGCAAGCAACGGAATTCGCGCAATGGGCGGAAGGCTGCGGCCGGGCTGGCCCGCCTCCACCGCCGCGTCCGCAGCCGCCGCAGGACTTCCTGCACAAACTGACAACGGAACTGGCGAAAACCAAGTCTCCAAGTCGGTCGTCGAGGCCGAGAACATGTCCGTGGGGATCCGGAAGCGGCACCTATCGCGGTCCATTGCGGATTGCGGGTGGGCGGGGTTCCGGCGCATGCTGGAGTACAAGGTCGACCGGTACGGGTCGCCGTTGGTTGTGGCGTCTCGCTTCTTGCCGTCCACAAAGAGGTGCTCGGGCTGCGGTGCCGTGAAGGCCGAGATGCCGCTGTCTGAGCGGGTCTTCCGGTGTGAGGCATGCGATGTGGAGATCGACCGTGACCTGAATGCGGCGCGAGACTTTGCCACCGTCGCCGGGAGTTCCCCGGAGACGCTAAACGCCTGTGGAGCGGAAGGCTCTGGCCAAGGAGAACGGCCTGGTGAAACCGGCCGCTCCGGCGGTCGGGAACAACGTGCTACGAAGAGGGGAACGGTCTCCGCAAACCCACGGTACGATATGGCTGGAAGCATTGCAGTCCGCGCTGGTGGAGAGCGGGCGCCAGCAACTCAGCCCAAGCCCAGGCTTGTTCCACAACGTCTTCGCCCATCGAACAGGGGGGGGCGATGGGCAGGATGGAGAAAATACTGGAAAGTGACCGCAAGGCGCTCGACGCAATGCGACATGGTGCGACATTCCAGGACTTATGGGGCACGATGAGGCTTTAGCCGTGGGGAGAAGGCCAAGCGGATGATGATGATGAAGGGCGAGGCGACACGTGGGGGGGTGGGGGGATGACGCCGCGGGAGCGCGGCATCGCCGCGCTGGAATTGCGGGAGCCGGCGGATCACGTGCCGTTCTTCGAGCTCGGGTTCCAGTTGATCGAAGAGGCATTCGGCCAGGGGTTTCCCACCGGTGCGGCCATCGGCGCGGCCCCGGCACGGGAACGCGAGCGGCTGTTGCACCAGGTGGTCGAACTGATCGTCAGGACCGGTGAACGGTACGGGCATTCCGTCCTCAGCCTGACCGGCGTGCCAAACCCACGTTTCGACGACTATCTCTGGTATGTGCGCCAGTTGGCGACGCAGGTCGGCCACCGCTTCTTGATCGGCGCCATGGCTGACGGGACCTTCGCGATCCCCAACGGCCGGAACATGGAGGCGATGGCCGCCCGCTTCTTCGAGCACCCCGGCGAGATGCATGCGGAAGCGCGGCGGAGGTTGGATGCGGGGATCGAGCGCGCCAAGCGGTTGATCGACGCTGGCGCGGATATGATCCTGATGTGCGCGGACTACTGCTTCAACGACGGCCCCTTCCTGTCGCCGCGGATGTTCGGCGAATTCGTAACACCCTACCTGCATGAACTGGTGCGGGCGGTCCGGGCGGCGGGGGGTTACGCCGTTAAGCACACCGACGGCAACATCATGCCGATCCTGGATCAGCTACTGGCCTGCGAGCCATCCGCGATCCACTCCCTGGACCCGCAGGGTGGAGTGGACGTGGCGGAGATCAAGGCGCTGGCTGCCGGCCGCACCTGCCTGATGGGCGGCGTGCACTGCGGCATGATGCAGACCGGCTCCGATGCGGACGTGGTGCGCTCGGCGAAGTACTGCCTGTACCATGGCATGCCGGGCGGTGGCTACATGTTCGGCCTGAGCAACGTCGCCTTCAAGGGTCTGGCCCTGGAGCGGTACGAGTTGCTGCACACTGTTTGGCGGAAGTACGGCCGCTACCCCGTGGCCGGCTTCGCGGTGGACGGCGAGCTGTAGGGTGGGAGGGTCTGCGCGCAGGCACGGGTGAGGCGGCCCCCTCTGTCAAGACAGCCAGCCGTGGCCCGCTGTTTCTCGGGGTACGGCCCTTCGTTGCCTGGCCGTCACGAGTCGCGCCCTGATCCTGATCGGTATTTCGGGAGCGGAGCTGGCTCCAGTGGGTCAAATGGAATCAGCGGTGAGAATCTCAAAACGCCAGCTCAGACTAGCGGGGCGTGGCGACGTGGGCGATCATCCGACGCATCTGCCACCAACGGGAGCCTCGGAGCCCACGCTATGAGCGCGGATGCTGACTTGGCGCAGGGCTTCTCGGGAGGTGGATGCTCGATGGCCGAGTTGATTCGGGACGGTGACGCGATCGCGCTCAATTTGACCACCCTGGAAAAGATGGAGGGAGTGCACGGCGACTTGCGCGCCCCGATCGGCTGCGTGACGGCGGTGACGGACTTGGACGACGCCATCCACGAGGTGCGTGGTTGGAAGTTGCCGGGCTCGCGGATTCCCGGCGTCTTCGCGATGGGCCACATTCATCAGCGGCGAGGACCGCGTCTTGGCCATCGTCCATCATCGGCCGGCCAGTGGAGTGAAGGTTTCCTTTCGCACCGGTGAGTACACCGCGTCGATTGTGAGCGCCGAAGACCCGAAGGCTCCGATTGCGACTCTGGGCATGTAGCGTCTACGGTTGTCGCGAAGGACTTGGTGCGGCCGCCGCCCGTCCCACCGCGATTTGCCCACCCGAGCGCAAGAACCCGTCTCACGCCGTGCCAACAGCCGCATTCGGGCTCGGCCGCCGGCGCTCTGAAACTCACCTGCACCCGCCGGCGCCCCTCCACCGCCCGCAGTGCCTCCACGGTGTACGGGCGTGCCGACCGCACCAAGTCCCACATCAGCACCTCGTGCTTGCGTGGTACCCACAGGCGTCCCGTCACGCGCGGTGCGTCGCTGTACGTGTCTCGCTCCTGGCGCTTGCCCAGGCGGACCTACTCGCTACGGCCGGTCCGTTGGCTGAGGTGAGAGGTGGCCGCCGACAGCCTGAAGCTCCAGTCCTGGCCGAGCGCGATGCGCAGGCCAACCGACACGTCAAACAACGTCTCCAAATATGGAGCAGACGCTCCCATGCCGCACAGCCCGGACTCCCGCCTTCCTCTGGCCCAAGAAAGTGCGAAACTTCACCAAGAAGCAACTGACGCGTTTCCCCGAATACAGTGCCAATCACCGTGTGCCCACAGCGGATCGTTCACGACACAAGGGGGGAGGGAGGTTCGGCTGGATGGAGAACCGCTCTCGGGGGTGGTGGTGGTGCCAAGCCGGAAGGGCTGGCCGCTCCCTGTCGCGCCTGACCTGCTTCCCGTCCTGGTTCGTCTGACTGCGCTGGGAGTTACCTGGGCGGCTCGGCGAGGAGGAGATTGGTATGTGGTGCTCAATGACGGCCCTTGCCAACTGCCGGGGCCCCTGCATCGGTTTCGATGGTTGATCGTGGCCGACGCGGTGCGATTCGCCTCAGGCTTCACCGAAACCCCTCCCGACGAGTATGCGGCTTTACCAGTCGGCCTGCGGGAGTTTCTTAGCTGGGGGGTACCCGCCGCGCTGTCAGACAGCCGATGCGAAGAGCCCGATCTGGACCGATCCCGGGCCTCGCTTGCGGATGCCGCCCGGTTCGTCGAGGAACTCACTCAGGCGGTGACCGCTGAGGCGGCTCCGCAACGACCGTCGTCTGGTCCGGTTGTGCGGCAACCGGCCGGCTCGACCGCGGAACCCGTGTGCTGGCCGACGAAGCAGGGTTCTGACCGCACACCAGACCGGCAGGCGCCGACGCCAGCGAGCATTGCTGGCGCGTTGAGCGCGGATCCCGCCTCGCTGTTGGCAGGGGCCTTGGCTCCGGCCGCCATCCCTCCCATTCCGGGTGCTGCGCGCGAGGTGCTGGTGCGGCTGCGTGAGGGACCACTGCCGTTTGCCGAGCTTCGCCGGATCGGTCGCACGCATGGCGTGTTGCCGGGTTCTCTGCTGGATGCCCTGGATGTGGTGGCTGTGCGTGCCACAGGCAGCCCCGCCACCCGGATAGACGGGAATGAAGTTTGTCTTCGATCCGAATACGTGGCTGTCGTGGCTCGAGGGGAGGACCCGTTTGAGTGAGGCCGCGCCGCGCGAGGCCCAGGCCGTTCTGCAGAGCTTGCAAGCCGGCGTGGTGCCCCGGTCCGGCCTGCATCACCTCGCAGTTGGTCGAGTCGCGGAACTCCGCCAGGCCCTAGCGGAACTGGATGTCCTCCGTGCTGGTGGAGGAGTGTTCAAGATCGTGGTCGGGGACTACGGGAGCGGTAAGACGTTCTTCCTTTCCCTCTTGCGTCAGGTCGCTTTGGCGCGCGGTTACGTCGTTGCCGACGCCGATCTCGCACCGGATCTTCGGCTGCGGGGAGAGTCTCGGGGACTGGCAACCTATGCGCACCTGACCGCGCACCTGGCGACGGAGGGTCGGCCAGATGGGGGTGCGCTGCCCGTGATGCTGGATCGGTGGGCCGATCGGGTGAGGGTCGGCGCCAGCGCCCGGCTGGGGGAGCCCGTTGCGGTTGGTCGTTCGCCCGCCCTGGCGACAGCGGTGGATCACGAACTGCGTGCTCGTTTGCGCCCGTTGGCCGATCAGCCATCCGGGTTTGGATTTGTCGCGGTGTTGCGACGGTACTATGAGGCGGCGCTCGCTGCTGAGGAAGATGTCGCCGTTGCGTGTCTGCGTTTCTTGCGTGGGGAATTCCGGACGGCCAGCGAGGCACGGTCCTCCTTACACCTCCCCGGCGTCGTGCCCATCACGGACAGCACCTGGTACGAGCATCTCCGCCTCTTGGCCTTGCTGGCGGCCGATGCGGGGTACGCGGGCTTGTTGGTTTTGCTGGACGAAGGGGTGAACCTGTATCGCATCAGCCAACCCGAAGCCCGCGCCGCCAACTACGAAGTCTTGCTGCGACTGCTGAACGACGCCCTGCAAGGGAGGGCGCCACACCTGGGCGTCTATCTTGCGGGACCGCCGGAAATGGTAAGTGACTCGCGCCGCGGCCTGTACAGCTATCCGGCTTTACGCTCGCGTCTGCATGCGAATCCTTTCGCCGACGCCACCCACCGAGATCTGACCCAACCCGTCCTGCCCCTGCCGACGCTATCTCCCGACGAACTCTTGGCGTTATTGCTCAAGGTCCGTGTGCTTCATGGAGCGTTCTACGGCAGCACGCGACTGAGCGAAGCGGATACACACGCGTTCCTGGGCCACCTGCTGGCGCGACCGGCGGCAGAGCGTTTCCTCACGGCTCGAGAAACCCTGCGGTCGTTCGTCCATGCGCTGAACATTGTGGTCCAGAACCCCGATCTGGATACGGCCAGCGTTCTCAGTGATGCAGAGGCCGAAGTTGCGGAGTCACGATTCGTCGACGTGGATAGCCCGTGAAACAGATGAATGGTGAATGCATATGAGTTGGCGGATGCTCTCCCCCCAGATGCAACGAGCGGTTTTCGACTTTGGCTGGTCCTCCCTCTGGCCGTTGCAAGACCAGGCAATCGAGGCTGTGCTTCGGACCGACCAACACATTCTGGTTGCTGGCGACACCGCGTCCGGCAAGACGGAGGCGGCACTTCTACCGATCCTCTCTCTCCCACTACCCACAAGCGGGTTTTCCGTTCTCTATCTTTCACCGATGCGCGCGCTTCTCAACAGCCAGTTGGAGCGTGCCACATCCCTGGGGGCATACGCCGGGGTCATGGCGCATCTTTGGCATTCTGACGTGCCAGGTAGTCGCAAAGATGGGATTCGCGCGAAGCCTTCGGGTATGTTGCTCACTACACCAGAGTCCCTGGAGGCCATGTGCATCTATCGAGCTCAGCATCTCCCGTCTTTTTTCGCATCCCTGCAATTCGTCGTGGTGGACGAACTCCACGCCTTTCTTGGCACAGAGCGTGGCGCCCATCTACATTCTCTGTTACATCGTGTTCAACGGTATGCCACCGGGCGGATTCGGAGGATCGGACTTTCCGCAACGGTGGGGGATCGCGCGGTCGCCGTCGATTTTCTCGGCAGGCCCTGCATCGTCTGCGAGGGAGCCGGGCCACGCAAAGCATTGCGCCTTCATCTGCGGTATGCCCCAGAGGCGGACGTGAGCTCGGATTTGTTTCAGGTTACCCAAGGCCACAAGGCGCTCATTTTTTGCAATAGCCGTGCGCGCGTGGAGCAGACCACTTATACGCTGAATCGTCTGGCCCACGATTCCGAGGCCTACCTACCACATCACGGGTCTCTCCATCAGCGTGAACGCCGCCACGCGGAGTCGGTGCTCCGCGTGGCCAACCGGGGATCCATCGTTTGCACCAGTACGTTGGAGCTCGGGATTGATGTTGGGGCGGTCGACCTCGTCGCCCAGGTGGACTGCACCCACAGCGTGGGGGCGCTGCGCCAGCGACTCGGGCGTAGCGGGCGGGGGGTGGGGCGGGATCGCGTGGGGCAACTCTACGCGACGGATGCAGTGGCCGTCTTGCAAACGGTAGCTGTGGTCGAATTGATGCGCCGAGGTTGGGTGGAGCCACCAGACCACCCGGGCCCCCGCTACGATGTGCTCTGGCATCAGGCTCTGTCCGAGGCGGTGGAACGGGGCCTGCCCGTCGCGTGCCGAGACCGGATTCCTGACGCACTGTTGGTGCACATGGTAGCCGAAGACCATTTGACGCGGTCAGGGGACGTGTGGATCGCTGGGCTGCGTGGAGAGCGGCTTGCCCACAGCCGGGATTTCTGTGGGGTCTTCCGTGTTCAGCAGGAGTATGACGTGTGTTACGGCACGCGGATTTTGGGCCAACTCCCGCCGCTTCCTATCTACCAGCCTGGAACGGCTCTGCTCCTGGCCGGGAAGGTCTGGACGGTCACCGAGGTTGATCATCGTCGCGACCGCATCGGGGTGGAACCTGGATCCATCGCACACCCGCCGGTGTTTACCAGCCAGCCGGTTCCTGTGCACGGCCGTGTGCGGGAAGAGATGGTGTCCGTGCTGTTGGCTGACACCACCTATCCGTATGTGGACGATGCGGCTGCGGCGACACTGGTGGATCTTCGCGGACAATTCCGGCAGATGGGGCTGGCTGTCCGACGCCGCCCTGTGGTCGTTGAGCCGGATATGTCCGAGTTCCATGCCTTCGCCGGGGACCGGGTCGCCAACGCGCTGGCACTGCTGCTGCAACTGGAAAGCGGTCTGACGTGGGAGGTGACCGCCTTGGGCGGAGTGGCGACCACCGCCGCCTGGGCGCCCTTGGAGGAATGCCTGCATCGCTATGCCGTGCGGCCACCCGACGCGGTGGAGCTTGGTCGACAGCTGTTGGACTTGGTACCGGACGACGGCCTGAAGTTGCCCAAGTTCGGCCCCATGCTGCCGCCACCGATGCGGCGAAGTTTGCACGCAGCCGCGACCCTGGATGTGGCAGGGGCCCTGCGTCTGCTTGGCGACTACCAACTGGTCTCGAGTTGCGCCGATGGATGGGGGCGACACCAAGAGGAATAGTGGGCGAAACCGCCAAGGCTTCCGTGATTGCGACAGTGGGAGGGTTTGCGTTGTTCGACCGGTTCGACGCCGAGGTGGCCGAGCCAGCCAGGCGGGCCCAAGTGCTTTGCGCCCACGTGGCACGGCTCGCCAAACAACTCCGCAAGGGGGCCGATTTCGTCGACATCCATCTGCTGCGCCAGAAAGCTGCGGAGGCGGTGGTCCGCGGGACCGAGGCGGCGGCAGCCCTGGAGCTTCTGAACGCGGGCGTGCGCGGTCTGAGCCTGGCGGCCGGGCAAGACGCTTCGGCGACGGGTGTGGAGGATTGGTCCACGTCTTACGGGGCCGAATTCGAACGTGCCTGTGCCGCGCTCGGTGTGCCATTGGAAGGCGCCTATCCTGATTACCGTGTCTTCCCGTTCGAAGTGCATTTGCGGCCGCGAGAAGAGCGTGTGCTGATTGGGCGCAAATCCTGGTGGGCACTGCGACCGGACGCCGTGGCCAAGGCGGTCAAGCGTGAGCGAGACCGGTTGATGGGGGGCTCGTTCGCGGCCGACCGCTTCGGTCTGGCGCTTACGCGCGTCTTTGACCTCCTGATCCAGGAGGTGCGGGCGCGGTCTGGTCCAGGCGCCCAGCAGGTGGCGTTGCGTGATGTGCTGGCGGTGCTGCAGTTGCCGACCTTTGGGCGGGCCAGTTACACCAAGGATGAGTTTGCCTTTGACATCTACCGCTACCGGCAAACCTCCATGGTGGTGGGCGGGCGTCGGGTGACGTTTGGTGACTTACGCAATGCTGGCGCGGGTTTCGAGGTCCCCAATGCTCGGGGGGGGCGCGACCGCTTGACCGGGTTGCAGGTGGCGGATGTGGAAGGTGGGAGCGGTTAACTACCGTCGGCTAAAGCCGACGGCTTGTCCACCCGAATCGGCGGACGTTAGGCCGGTGGACGGCGGCCCGCCGGGGTCGGACGTACCCACCCCGGCAAGGAGAGGAGCGATCCGGAGCCATGCGCCCACGGCGGTTGTCCGGCAAGCCGGTGCCTTTGGGCGGCGTCTCCTGCCCGCTGTGCTGCGAGCGTTTTACCGGGTGGCAGACTGCCCACCCGAGTCCGCTACGCTCGGTTTTCAAGGTTGCGACCCATTCTACCGCAGGGGGGGGAGCGGCGCTGCCGCTGTCGCCTGAAGGCGGCAGTCCCCGCGCCGCGTGATTTATGGACGCTAGTGCAGAGGCGGATGAGGCTGTTGCGAGCGGATGCAGTCAGCCAACGACCCCGGACGCGGCACGTATCGACCCTGCGGAGCAAATCCGGTTTTTGCAAAGGCAATATCTTTCCACCGATCGCGGTTTCGTGTTCGAGGGTGGCGCGAAGATCAAGCTGATCATCGGTCCGACCGGTGCCGGCAAGACACGGTTTCTTGCGGATTTAGCAACGATGGCCCGTCAGGAGGGTTTTCTCACCACGCATGTGGATGCTCGCACGGTCCAACTTGGCGGCTTTGACCAGCTTTATTCGGCGTTGGCGGCACGGCTGGACTTTGCGGCATTGGCCCGGCGCGTGGTTGGGCGGGTGCTGGCGGAACTGGGCTACGGGGACCCAGGGCTGAAGCCCGGCGAGACGCTGAGCGCGTGGGCATCCGTGAGCGGGCACGATGTCGGACGGTTGCGGGTAAAGCTCTCCGAGGAGCTCCATCGCAGGCTGCCGGAGAACCCCAACATGGACTATGGATATGCCTCGGGCCTGTTGCGCTGGTGTGATGCCATCGCTTGGAATGCCGAGGAGGATGCGGTCGGGGATGCGGATCCGGCCGCTGCTGGAGGGCTCTTGGAGTATTGGCTACGCGGAGGCCGTGTCGCAGTGCGGGACTGCAACCGCCTGCGGTTGCGGCGCAGCAGCGATCGCTTCACGGCACGCCTGTGGCTGCGCTCTCTGTTGCACTTTATTCGGATGGCTGGTATTTCCGGATTGTTCGGCGCGATCGACGGGCTGGATGTGTTGGTGGAGCCCCAGGTTCGGCACACGGGCGGCGCGTCCTCGGCGGATCCGGGCGATGCGCGGCCGGCAACGGTGCAAGCATGGACGGCGTTTGCGGGAGGACCGGGCGGAGGGTCTGTTCGTTACACGAAGCAGCGCCGCGATGATCTGTATGAATGCTTGCGGGCGCTGATCGACGACATGGGGCTGATGCCAGGGTTCTTCCTGGCCCTGGCGGGCCCCCCCGCGCTTGTGGATCCGTCCAACGAGCGAACCGGGTTTCGCTCGTATCCGGCCCTGGCCGAGCGCGTGGAAAACGATGTGGAGACGGTCGAACTGAACCGCTTTGCGGACGAGATCCAGTTGGAGCGCCTGTGGGCGGCCGATCCGGAGGCCGGCCGCGCCCTGGCAGATCGCCTGGTGTCCGCGATCGCTCCCCATGCGGATTTCGGCGTGCGACAACGTGCCCTGGCGGCCGCCCGAGATCAGTGGGCGGTGCGTGACGTCAGGGTGTCGGCCGTCCGTCGTAGCGTGCTGGCGGTATTGAATGCGATGGGTGCCGACGCGGATTCGGACCGGACAGCCCTGGCAAGCGGTGAAGGCGCTGACCTGGAGGAGGGGTACGGGGATGGCCAGTGAGGACCCGGAGCCGAACGCGGGCCGCTTCGATGTCGAGAACACCGCTACGCGCGGTCCCCTCCACCCGATCTCGCCGGCTTCGGCGGGTGGAGCGGTTGGGCAAGGACGGACGCCGGTGGCCTCGGCGCGCCGCCTCATTGAACACTTGCGAAGTGGTGTGCCCCTCCCGCCGGACGAGGCGCCGCTGATCACCGGACGCGCCCGATTGGTCGCGCGTACTGCCGACCTGCTCGACACAGCGGCGGCAAAGGGTAGTCGGGCGTTTGCTGTTCAGGCCAACTATGGGGACGGAAAGACCCACGCCCTGCGCACGATCTGGCATATGGCAGCGGAACGTAACTTTGTCGTCAGCCATGTGGCCCTGACCCGCGAAACGCCCTTTGACCGACTGGATCGCGTCTACCCTAAGATCATTGCTGACACCTATGTCCCTGGGGCGAACCAACCCGGCATTGAGCGACTTGTGCGGCGCCTTGGGGCTGGAACTGAGGCGGCGAACCAGGTGCTTCGTTTTGCCGAAGACAACCTCCATCCCAAAGTACATGCGGTTGTACACAATATCATTGAGGGTAGCAGCACGGAAGCGGTCGAGCCACTGGTGCGCGACCTGGCACAGTTGAGTATGGGTACTGCGGAATTGAAACGCATTCACCGTGGAAATTTCAACAATACATTGAAACTGGAGCGGTTTTCGGCCCAGAGAGACGCGCGTAGCTATTTTCGTCTGGTGGATGCGCTCATCGGGATCGCCGGGTATGCCGGCTGGGTGATCCTCTTCGATGAAGTGGAACTGATCGGTCGCCTGGGACGTGTTGGCCGTGCTAAAGCGTACGGGAACGTCGGGCGCCTGGCTGTGGATGGGATGGGTTGCACCCGCTTGGTCTCGGTGTTCGCCGTTGCCAGCAACTTCTATGATAGTATTCTGGAGCGTCGCCACGATGCGACTCAAGCGGCCGACTGCTTGGAGGTTCGCGGTGATCCGGAGGGCGCCGAATGCTGTCGGCTCGGCATCGCCGCCCTTCAAGAGGCGGTGCTACTCCCCCCTCTGACACCGGCCAACTGGGTTCAGGTGATGCAGACTGTCCTTGACGCGCACGAGGCAGCCTACGCGTGGTCTTCGGGGTTGACCGCCCCCGACTTCTGGCAGGAGGTCCAGCGGTTGTCGCCGGAAACGGATACCAAGATCCGCACCCGTTTGCGTCTGGCGATTCAATGGCTTGATCTGCACTATCAGCACGGCCACGCGCCGCAGGTCCGCCTCGCGACCCCCAAGGAAGTTTCGTTGGACGAGGATGCGTGGGACGGGGCCGTGTCGGGCGACGCGGCCGCAGCGCGCGAAGAAGGCGAAGCGTGAGGCTGTCATGACCCCACGGCTAAAGCCGGGGGCTTGCCAATCACCCCGCTTGCGCGGGCGTGGCGTGCGGACGCATGACGGCGCCCCGGCGACCGATGTTGATCGCCGCGATGTGGTCTGCTGGCCCACCGAAGCCGTTGCGAGCCGTTATCCGGAGGCGGATGCCCTTCAGGTTTTCCATGGCAATCCCGCGCCCGGTGCCTTCGGCCTTCCGCACGATGCTCTTGCTGGTGCAGTGGTTGGTGTCGCGGGCGAAGCGGGTCT
>JAJZXK010000106.1 GCA_021806565.1 Bacillota bacterium
GCTCGGGGTCCCATTCGAAGCCTTCGTTCTGCCACACGCCAGCAGTCCATGATCAGACGGTCATGGGCGCTCTCTCCCTGATGTCCCGAAAATCTGCCCTGCCGGCAAATAGGGTGCGGAGTGTGGGATAGAACGCGGCGGGCAAATCATACGCGACCAACGAATGCTCGCGAGTGCCTTGGGCGACACCTGGATCGCCGCAGAACCGTCCGCAGCCAGATCCAGATCGGCCAGCCAGGACTCGTCCAGCCGCACAAGTGCCGCCGCGTGCACCGGTTGCCCCAGATGCACCCGGCCGCCACAAGACGCGATGCCGGGGTTGAAGAGACGCAGGATCACGCCCTCACCGTCTTCGGCCTCCTTCAGGGCAGAAACGTGCAGTCCTGCTGGCACGCTCAGCCAGGTAGCCACCAGAGGCTGGTCTCCAGCATGTCGACTCTGCGGATAGGCACGGCACGGATGCTGCCACTCCTGGGACAGTCGCCACAGGTCGGCACCCGCACCGTGGGGCATCAAGGCGGCCCGCACATCGATGGTCGTGTCCAGGAGCTGTGCCTCCGGGGTGCGGATCCTGGGACCCGCCCCGTCGATGATGGTCAGGGGCTCTGGCGCCCCGACCCAGCCGAAGGCGCGCAGGAGAGTGAGGCTGAGGTCGCCGTGCGGACTCAGCTCATACTCGCGTAGCCCAAGGCCGATCATGGCGAACCCAGGCCCATCCACCTCCTCGGCCGCGTCCACGAACCCGTGGGTCGGATGGCAGGTGGGGGCGTCCTCGATCCAGACATCCTCGGACGGATGCCGCACCACCGTGGGACGGCGAACTACGTCCCACGCCCCTTCGGCAGCGGACCAATGCGGCGTCAACCCAGCGGGGACCACTAGGCGTAGCCGGTGGTCCCGGGCCGCGTTCGTACAACGCACCCGCACATCCACCAGCGGCGCGCCCGCCATCAGCGTCAACTCCAGCAACACAGGGCAGGCGACCCGCTCTCCGCTGCGCCGCCGACGATTCGCCTCCAGGCCCGAGGGCAGCATGAAGTCGCCTTCCAGCCGGAAGGTCACCGCCACCGGACCATCCTCGACGACCGCCACCGCCCGCGGTCGCCACGTCAGCACCTCGTCCTCGGGCGGTGGCGCATAAGTGTAGCCGTCTCCGGCGTCGCCCCCGTCCTCCACCCGCAGGCAGTCCCGCCAGCACCGGCCACTGAATAGGTGGGTCAGGGAAAGCTCCCCACTTCGGCTCAACTCCAACGCCAGAACTCCATTGGCGGCGGTCAGGGAGCCGGTACGCAGGGAGCCCCGGTTAACCCGGCCCCGCTGTACCGGCCGCATCCGGTAGGTGGAGTATCCACAGCCCGGTACGTCGGCGGCAAAGCGCATCCGCACCTGCCGCACCCCCTCGAACGCGGTGAACCAGCCCGAATCCGGCTTGGGGACCGCTCCGGGATTCGTGGCGACGACAGGGAACAGGCCCGGGTCGGGCATCGTAGTGGTGCGGAAGGTGTCGAGCACCTCCACCACCTGGGCCGGCACTGACGTACCGTCGCTTCCGGAGACCTCGATGTCGCGCCAGTCTCCCTCGGGAAAGTCGCAGGTGACATCCACGACCTGACGCCGGGAGGCTGGGGTGGGATTGATCAGCATCAACAAACGCCCTTCGGCCGGCAGGGCAGAGGTATCCACTTGGGCAGCCAAGTGGGCCGCAGACTCGTCGCCCACCTGCCGGGCCACCTGCAGGGCGCTTTCGAAGCGGGTAGTCATCTGGCGGTGCACCTCGTCGCGGCTACAGCCACCAATGCTGTCATGGGCGTGGTTGTGCAGCACCAGCTTCCAAGCATGCTGCAGGAAGGCCCTCTCTGATGCCGCCCCCCCCAGGCGCGCAAGGGCCGCCAATGGCTCTGCCCAGACCGTCAACTCCCGCTCCGCCTCGGCATTCTGGAGCTTGATCGGCATCCGCGAAGACAGCACGTTCGGCAGCACGAAGTTGAACGCAGTGGCCGGGGCACGGTTAGCATCCCGCAGCTCCCCGAGACGCACCGGCAATCCCCGATCGCGTGCGGAACCCACAGGCATCAGGCCCTTGGCTTGCATGTCGGCCAACAGGCACCGAACGAAAGTCCCCAACCCTCCAAGCGATACCTGCATTGGCGCGCCTGGCAAGGCTGAAACTCTCGCCAGCAGGTCCGGCAACCCGGGCTGTGCCTCCATGTGGTCCGAACCGAGAAGGATCAGGCGGCAGCAAGTACGGTGGCCCGGCTCCGCATCTGCTTCCCGGATCTGCTGCAGCGCGGCCTCCGGATCCAACGACATGCGATAGATCATGGAATAGCCACATCGATCCGGCAGGTGGACCGTAAGCACGGACGAGCCGTCGGACGACTGCCAGACGAACTCTGGTGCGGCGTCGGGCCCCGAGATGCCGCGCCAAAGGATGGCGTTGTCGATACCAAAACCGCGCAGCAACTGCGGTATTTGGGACATATGGCCAAACATGTCCGGCAGGTAGCCGACTCGCAGGCCGTCACCAGGCGCTCCCAGGCGCCGCGCCACCGCGCGTGCATGCAGGAAGTTGCGCACCAGAGACTCACCCGAAACCAGGAACTGGTCCGGCTGGACGTACCACGGACCCACTTCGATGCGACCAGCCGCCACTTGCGCGCGCAGACGCGACTCCTGTTCGGGGCGGATGGCCAGGTAGTCCTCCAGAACAACCGTCTGCGCATCCAAGAGGAACGCCGGGTAGTCCGGCTCGGCGTCCAGCAGGTCGAGCAAACGGTCTACCAAGCGCACCAACCGCATGCGAAAGATCTCAAACGGACTGTACCACTCCCGATCCCAGTGCGTGTGCGGGACCAACACCACACATTGGTCATCACCCACATTGCACCACCACCCTTCGGCAGCTAAAGAAACCGACTCTCGGACGACAAGCGCCGCAGGCACGACCAATCATGACTCGGGTAGGGCCGCTAAAGTGGGCGAAGCAGTTCCGGCGCACCTGACCACACACGGAGAGGTCCAGGTTGCCCTTGCGCATGTACCATTCCAGGTCCAAGTTCAGCGCCAGCTCCTTCCGGACGCAGGCATCCGGTAGCGTGCAGCCCTCAAAGATGTCGTAGTCCACGCCCGCCTGCCTGGCGGGTACCACCATCTTCGGACCGCGCCGTTGGTGAGCGAATCTGCTCAACTCCGTTCTTCCGGCGGAACGGCAGATTGGCGTCGTGTAAGGTGGCGGTCCAGGCGGCCGCTCCACCCTTCACCAGAGGTGCGCAAGTTCTCGGTCGCGATATAGATTTTAGTGAGCCCGATGGGCACGGTTTCACCCGAGAATGCGGTCCAGCGGTGCAAATAGGAACCGAACGGACAGCCGGCTCTCGCGGCCACGCGGCGGACTGCTCCCGTGGCGCGGACCTGGATGAACGTACCGATGCTGCGGTATCGACCACCGGCTGCTGACAATGCACGCGCCGACTCGCTTGCCAGATCCCCCACATGCCGCCTCACCCCTCCGGTACACACTCTGTAGCTAGAAGCCGGACTGCCGTAAGGGCAACGGGTCCACTGTCCACGCCATACGGTCGCAGAGCCGCACCAGCATGTCCCTCTTGAGCGCCGCACTCTCCTCGACATCCCAGAGATTCGTGGACTCCGCCGGATCCGCAACGAGGTCGTAGAGCTCCCCGCAATCTTGCCCGTGATAGCGCACCAGTTTCGCCGACGCAGTGCGCACCATGGTGGCATAGGCATCCGGGTGGGTACCCGCGTTGTAGAACTCGCAGTACGCCGCATCGCGCGCCCGCTACGGCGTCCCTTCGCCGCTGAGCCCTGGCCAAAGGGAGCGGCCCTGCATGCCCGGGTACGGGGGCAGACCACAGGCCGCCAGCAGGGTGGGAGCCAGATCGACCAACTCGACCAACTCCGCGCTCTGCCCTGGGGCGATGTGGCCTGGCCAGGAGAGGATGAGGGGCACGCGGATCGATGGTTCATAAAAGTGGGGGCCCTTGAGGTAGAGGCCGTGGTCCCCGAGCAGTTCCCCGTGGTCGGACGTAAACACGACCAGCGTGCGCCCCAGTTGATCGGTCTCCTCCAGGGCTTGCAGCATCCGACCGACGGCGATGTCGATGAGATCGATCATGGCCCAGTATGCCGCGCGGATCAGCCGGTGGTCGTCGGGCGACATCTCCGCCGCCGCGAACGACCCAGGCCGATTGTAGGCGCCCCGGTGATCCCGCTGCTGAAACACGGGCTTGTTGGCGAGTTCACCCTCCACATAGTTGGGCAGAGGAATGCGCTCAATCAGGGGAAGGTAGCGATTCAGCAGTTCCGCCGGGGGATCAAAGGGGTGGTGGGGGTCGAACGGGTTCACCGACAACAACCACGGGCGCCGGAAGCGCAACGCGCCGCGGATGAACGCGGCGGCCACGTCCGCGCACCAACTCGTTTGATGGTCGCCTACCGGCATGCCCAGACGCACATACCTGCTGCCGACGATCGGGCGCGAATCAAACTGCACGCCCCGCTGATCTAGCCAACGGGTGTACGCGTTCGCGGGCCAATCCGGGGCGGGGTGGTGCGACCAGTGGAACTCGGCATAGCCATCCGCGATGCGGTGTTCCGCAACCGGCGCGACATGGGGTGCCACAGGCGAAACGTGCAGCTTGCCGACTAAGCCACAGTGATACCCGGCCTCCGTGAGCACCCGAGTGACCGGAACCTCGTCCGGAGGAATCGCCTGACCGTTCTGACGACACCGTGTGGTCCTCGGGTAGCGGCCGGTAAGGAAGCTGGCGCGGCTTGGCGTACACACCGGGTTCTGGGTGAAGCAGTGAGTGAAGAGCATCCCGGAACCCGCAAGTTGATCGAGGTGCGGCGTGTGTACGAAGGGGTTCCCGGTCACTCCGAGTGTGTCAAAGCGCTGCTGGTCCGAGCAAATCCAAAGGATATTCGGTTCGGTCCTTTCAGGCACCGCGCGCCATCTCCGTTCCCCAATGTCTCCGCCCGGAGCAGGCACCTCAACCCGCAGAACCCCCAGTGGCAATTGCGCATCCCGCGGCCGTCCGGTTCAGGCCGTCGACGCGTGAGCAACTGCGGCAGCATCGGCCTGTTCGAGGGCGTCGACCTGCCGCGCCGCTTCCTGCAGGGCGGTGACTACCGCCACCTTCCCGGCCACCGCTGCGTTGACCCACTTCAACACAAGCCCCATGGCGGACACCTCGCCGTACTTGAAGACCCGGCCGCCGTAAGGCTGCCCTTGAGTGCCTGTGCCCGCTTCCACATAAGCGCCCAAGTTCTTGTGGGCTAACCCCGGTGCAGTTGCCTTGACCACGGACGCCCACCTAGTCCACTGGTCCTTGCGGATGGGCGTGCGCAGCGAGATATGCGCCATCGCTTCATCAAAAGACGGGTCCCAGCTCAACCACTTGGCGAACTCCCACGCGAGGTCTGGGTGCTTTGTGCCCGCATTCACGCCCAGCCAGTCGTGCGACATAAAGGTGTACTGCCCGGCCGACCCCACCGGCATGGCGTACCAGTCCCACTTCAGTCTGGAGAGATCGTGCAGGGCATTGAGCAGGAATGCGGACTGCCAGCACTTCACGGCGACATGGCCCTGACCCAGGCTATTGGGCGGCGTAAATGCACCGAATTGACGAATCACGCCCGCGACCACAAGCGGCACAACCCACTCCCAGAACGCCCGCGACCCCGTTGACATCAACCCCGAGCGTGCAGGGTTGCTCGGATCGACGTACTCCCCGCCGAAGGATCGCAGGAAGGCCGGCGGTGGCACGGGTGTGCCCATGCCTGAGAGCCAGAACATCGCGTAACCGGCCCGGCTGAGGTCAGAGGCTGTGATGCTCTTCTGCGTAGTGGCCTCCCAGATACGCGACCACTGACCATACGTCCAGTCAGGCTCCGGGTAAGGCAATCCGAGTTGGTCCAACAACCCTTCGTTCACAGCCAACGCGGTGATGTTGGCGTACGCAGGCAACGTGAAGAAGCCGTGGCCCGTCTTGCTCGCGGCAGCGCTGGATTCGCGGATGAAAGCGACCGCGTCGGCCGGATAAACGGTTAAGTCCAGGTTGTCCTTGCGGATATATGTCTCCAGATCCAACAGTAGTCCCTTGCGGATGAAGGCGTCCGGCGACGCGTAACTTTCGAAGACATCGGGGCCCGTACCCGCCAGGATGGCTGTCTCCACCAAGTTCGGGGCGGCGTTGTTCGCGCCGTTGGTGATCGAAACCTTAATCTGCACACCGGGGTTCTTCCGGCGGAACGGCAGGGTAGCATGGTACAAGACGGCCGTCGCGGCGGCCGTACCGCCCGTCGCGAGAAAACCCATCCAGGGCAACCAGGCCAGCGTGATCGGCGCCGTAGTCCGGCTCGGGCCCGCCATTACACGGCCCAGGCCGCGTAGCCCGCAGGCGGTCAGGGCATCCGCGAGGACCGCACCAGCGGCCCCGGCCAGGATCCGCAGGATGCTGCGCCGGGTGCCATGCAGAACAAACGTTCCACTCATTTCCATCCCTTCTCCCTGGCCACGCATTCCTTACACCATCACGGCTCGGATCGGGACTTCCTTTCCGCAGGGGCTCACTCTACCCGGGCAGGGTTCGAAAGAAGCGCAGGTGCTCTTCCGGCACAGCAGAGCGCGTCAGTTGCTCGACGAGCCCGGCGTGCAGCCGCCGGGCCGGCTCGGAGCCGCCCGCGTCGCCGTACAGGTTGCGCGTGCAACCCGCATCCGCCTGGAGGTCATACAACTCGGGCAGGACGGGGTCGGAGCCCAGGGTACGCACGACCCGCTCGATCCCATCGACCATGCGCGTCCGCTCCGGTTGCCCGCCGGCCTGCTCCTCACGCGAGGCCTGGCTCCCGTACACCAAGAGCCAGCGCCCGTCGCTCACCGTGGCCCGGGTCGCCGGGTGCGGCACGCGGATGCCGGGGTGCGAGAGCGTCGGGGATGACACCGCCCACTGCCGGCGCTGCTCGCCCAGGGCCGACAGCCCCTGCACCCGGGGGGCGTCGGCCCGGATGCCGAACAGGTCCAGCACCGTCGGGAAAATGTCAACGGCTTGCACCAAGCGGTCGCTGCGATTCGCGGTGACACCAGGCACCCGAAGCATGAAGGGCACACGGCACACCTCGGGATAGAGAGGGACTCCCTGAGCGTGCCGAGAGGTCATCAGCCACTTACCGATGCATCCATGCTCGCCGTGGTAGAAACCATGGTCAGACATAAGGATCACTGCGGTGTCGTCGCGGAAGCCCAAGCGATCGATCGCCGCCAGCAGGTGCCCGACCCAGTGGTCGACCATCGTGACCTCGCCCGCGTACAGCGCGCGGCAGTGCGCCAGTTCCGCCGGGCTGAGGTAATCGCAGCGGTCGTAACGCGGATAGATCACCTCCTCCCCCTCGTAACCCCGCTCGTACAACGCCAAGTAGTGGGCGGGCGGGTCCCAAGGCTCGTGCGGGTCGAAGGTGTCGCAGTACAGGAAGAACGGCTTTGGCCGACCGTCGGCGCGCCGGCCGGCCCCGGCGTGGCGCTCCAGCCACGCCGCTGCCCCCCCCAGCGTCCGCGCGGGGAAGTAGTCCTCCTCGCTCCGGCGCTCGGACACGTTGCGCAGGTACTGCCGCACCGCATCCGGCGTGCGCAGCTTCTCCGGGGCGCACGGCAGCCGCACCTCGACCGGTGTCGTGCGCCAAGGGTCGCTCTCCTGGCCGCGGATGAACTCGTACCCCGAGAAGCCGCGCTGGTAGTTGTAGCCGGGCGAGAAGGCGTTGGGGGTGTCCGCGGACAGGTAGGTCACGACCCCGTTCCGGCCCAGCACCTCCGCCAAGAGGAGTTCCTCTGCCCCTACGGGGGACCACGGCCTGTAGGTGAACGTGTAGCGCCCCGTCATGATGTCGTTGCGACACGGCACCGTGGGGAACGACGAGACGAAGGCGCGGTCGAAGACCGTGGACTCCCCGGCCAGCCGATCGATGTGCGGCGTGTGGATCGAGGCGCTGCCGTAGCAGCCCAGGTGGTCGCGCCGCAGGGTGTCGGAGACGATCACCACGACATTCATCTGTCCCGCTCCCTTCCCGCTCCGGGTCCCGTCAGGGGCGCAGGATGACGGCCTCATGCACATCCTGCACGGTGAGTTCCACCTCCCGGGGACCCAGGCGCCGCCACTGCGTGCGCTCCCCCAGGACCTCCACCCGCCCGTACTCCGCCCGCGTCCGCACCACCGCCCGATACATCGGCGCATCCTCCATCCGCACCAGCCGCACCAGGGCCCCCGCGGTCCACTGCGGCCCGCTGAACGCCCCCGGCATCGCGTGGGCAATCAGATGCACCCGCAACGCGGCCTCCCCCTCCGCCCGCGTCGGCACCGCCTCCACAAACACCGGCGCCTCCACCTCCACCTCCGGCTCCGGGTGCAGGTGCCGCACGAGGTTGCCGATCCACCGCCGGTCCTCCGGCAACGCGTAGTCGCTGGTCAGCGCCGCATCCGGAGAGCACGGGACCAACAGCACCCGGCCCCGCCCCTGCGCCCGCTCAAACACCGCCGGACCCACCACCGCCCCCGGGGAGCCCGGCACGCGCACCCGCGCCTCCCCCCGCCGCTGCCGCAACGTCCGCTGCCCCTCCAGCAGCTCCCCGTACGCCGCCGCCCCCGCAGCCTCAAACACCGCCGCCGGCCCGTAGGCCAGAAACGGCCAGTCCGTGCGCAGCCCCCGCACCAGCCCCGGCGGCGTCCCGCCGCCCCCCGTCAGCCGCACCCAGTGATCCAGGGCCGGGGGACGCCCGACCAGCCGCACCCCGGCCAACTCTTCCACTGCGCTGCCCGGCCGTTCCGCCCCCATCCGGTCGTACAGCCCGCACAGCCCCGTCAGCAGCAGCCCCCCGCCCCCGGCGACATACGCCCCCAGCAACCCGACCTCCGCCTCGCTGAGGATCGCCGCCTGCGGCGCGTAGATCACCGGGAAGCGCGCCAGGACCTCGGCCGACAGCCCCTCGTCCAGCACCACCCCGTACGGGATGTGCTCCGCCCCCAGCGCCCCCTGCGCCCCGTAGAACGCCCCGTGGTAGCGGTAGGGGTCCTCCCGCCCGTACCAGTCCCGCACCCGGTGCGAGTAGAACAGCCCGACCTCCCGTAGCGGCGGCTGGCCGAAGTGGGCCCGGCGCCGCCCCACCTCCCCGAACACTTCCCCCAACCGGTCGTAGAACACCGGCGTCAACCGCCCGTCGTACGTCGTCTTGTCGATCACCGTGACGGTGCCGCCGTGGGCCAAGTGGGTACAGACCTCCCAGCGGAAGTCGTTGACGGGCCGCGTGGTGTGCTCGTGGTTGCCGTGGACGCCCCGCACGATCACGGCCTGGCCGATGGAGTCCGGTTTGGCGGCGCGCAGGAACTCCACCAGCAGGCCCGTCTGCGCCCCCACCAGGTGCGTCCCCGTCTCCCCCGTCACAAAGTCGCTCGGCCGCGCGTGCTGTACCGGCCGCTGCCCGGTGTGCCAGGAGTGCGGCGGCCGCCCGTGGTAGTTGAAGTCGAGGCTCACCCCCGGCGCTTGGGCGAGGATCGCCCGCCGCACATCGTCCTCAAAGCGCTCCACCGTGTTGTATAGGAATTCCAACACGCGGTCCCAGGGCTCGTCCCAGGTGGCGCTGCAGGGTGGCGTGGGCATGGGCACCCCGTACTCCCGCAGGAAGCGCGGCTGGCAGTTCGTCGCGCAGTAGCACCCGTGGGGCTCCCCGAAGCTGAGGTCGAGCATGTCGAAATGGAAGCCCTGGACGCCGTACCCCAGCATCTCCAGCGCCACCTGCTTGATGAACTCGGCGTAGCCGGAGTTCAAGCAGAGCTGGTTCCGCTTCTCCTTGCCGTCGCACCCCACCATCCGCCACTCCGGGTGTTGGCGCCAGCAGTACCCCTCGTGCTGCACCCGGCAGTAGGCAATGATTGGCAGGCCGCGGCCCCGCGCGGCGTCGACGCACTCCCGCAGGAAGTCCCGGTCGCCCAGCCCCGGGGCCTTGGGGCACAGGCGCGAGTCGTAGTAGGCAAACTCCGGGTCCCGGGCCCAGACGACGAGATACTCGGAGCCGATCCGCAACTGCTGCTCGACCACCTCGCTCCCGGAGAGGTGGCGGGCAAACTCGGCGTCTTCCGGATCGAGCTCGGACTCGGGGCTGGGCCCCACCTCCATGCCCACGAACGTCCGCCGGTACCACGGGGCGGGGTCACCGCTTGGCGCCATCCCGACCTTCCCCCCTTCGGCGACTCCGGGCCTGGTCCCGAAAGCGCCCTCGGCCGCGCGCCGCCACGCCTCAGTCGGGCGCCCGGTACGCCGCGGGATTGCGCGGCGCCAGAAAGGCGCGGAAGGCGTCCGCCAGTTCGCCGACGACCTCGGGATGCGCGGAGGCTAGATCCACCGTCTGCACGCGATCGGCCCGCAGGTCGAAGAGGTGGGCGGGCCGATCGGCCTGGTACACGAGACTCCAGCGCTCGGTGGTGAGCGTCGGCCCGTGGCGGTACGGGCAGGACACCGCCACCCGCCGACCCCATTCCCTCGGGCCGCCGTCCGGTCGCAGCAGGTTGAGTAGCGACTGCCCCTCCAGTTGCGCTGGCGCCGGGACGCCTGCAGCCTCCAACAGCGTCGGCAGGAGGTCCACCGGCTGCACGAGCTGCCCGAAGCGGCGGCCGGCTCCCCAGCCCTCCGGATGCCGCAGCAGCAAGACCTCGTGGGCCACCGCCTCGTAGAGCGGCCAAGGCTTCTCCACGCGCCCTTGGTCCCCGGGGTAGTCCATGTAGCAGCCGTGGTCGGACATCACCACCACCAGCGTGTCCCGGCGGTGCCCCAGGCGGTCGATGGCGGACAGCACCTCCCCGACCCAACGGTCGACCATCGTCACCTCTCCGGCGTAGAGGGCCTGGACGTGACGCATTTCCGCCGGGGTCAGGTAGTCGACGGGCCCCGGGGTCGGGTAGATCACCTCATCCCCTTGATACCCGGGGTCGTACAGGTCCACATAGTGGCGCGGCGGGTCCCAGGGCTGGTGCGGATCGAAGCAGTCCACCCACAACAGGAATCGGTCGAGGCCGCGGTTCCGTTCGAGCCACCGGACCGCCGCCCGCATCACCTGAGGGGCGAACCAATCCTCCTCAACCCGGCGCGCGGCCACATTCCTCAAGTAGCGGTCGCCCAACCGGGGCATCTTCTCCATGGGCGCCGGATGAGTGGGCGCCAACGACGCATCGACGATGTAGCGGTCGTGCTCCTGACCTCGGATGAATTCCCACCCATCAAATCCCCGGTCGAAGTGGTAGCCGTCCTTGAGCATATGATAGGTGTCCACGATCAACTGGCTGGTGTAGCCTGCGCCGTGCAGGAGTGTGGCCAGCACTGGCTCCTCCCGCGGCAGTGGGCTCCATCCCCGGTGCGGGAAGGTGTATCGCCCGGTGAAGAGATCCGTGCGGCAGGGGATCGTGGGAAAGGAGCCGACGTATGCACGCTCAAAGACGGCGGCCTCGCTGGCGAATCGGTCCAGATTGGGGGTATGCACCCACGGCTTCCCCAACGCGGCGATGTGGTCGTAGCGCAGCGTATCCAGCATGATGCAGACGAGGTTCATCCGCTTTGCCCCCCTCCGGCTGCAGCGACCCAGACCGGACTGCCCCACGCGATCTCTCCGTTACAGAAGCGGATGCGCGGGTAGACGTACCCTGGCCGAGCGACGGTCGACGGCACCCGCACCGCGCCGCCCCAACGCCAGGCGCGCCGCCCTGGCGCCACGGGAATCGCCTCTTCGCGGCCATTGATCACCAGCACCGCGTCCGCGACGGGCTCCGGCGCCGCGCACCCGAGCTCCACCTCGACGGTGCCCGAGCCCGCGTCCGTCACCTCCCCACCCAGGACCCGACCGTTCACGGCGAAGGTCAGCCAGCAGTGGATGCCCGTGGTGCCAAAGACCCGCCGGGCGCAGAGCGCCTCCAGGACACCGGCACGGTCGAGGCGCCGCACGAACAGTCCCGCCTGAGCCACGCCCCCGTGGTCGCCACCGGCGATGAACCCCAGGCGCAACCCCCGCGCCAACGCCGCTTGGACGTGGTGTTCGGCCCCGTCGACCTCCGGGAACACGCTCCGCCCCGGGCAGGAGGGACCCTCTGCGGAGCCGCGGTAGTCCTGGAAGATTTCCACCACCGGCATGAACTGTTCGTGGAAGTACTCCCAGGGATAGAAGTGACTCCGGTTCGCCGGGTGGTGGGGGATGGTCAGGACCGGGGCACCATCCAGTAACGCCCACAAGGCTGGCGATGTGTTGCCGGGGTTCTCGGCCCGGGAAGGGCTGGCGACCCGCAGGCCCCCCTCCCCCGCTAAGTCATGCTTGGGTCCGGGGTCGGGGCTCGGGGCTTCCCGCCGAGAGAGTCGGTAGACCTTGCTCGGGGACGGGAGATCCGGGGGGTGTCATCCCGGCCTTGTCCCCTTGAACGGAGG